>NZ_JAAFZA010000100.1 GCF_015356865.1 Catenulispora pinisilvae | reverse complement strand
TACCCACCCCTGATGTCCCCATGCCCCTATAGACGCTCGTGACCACACCGACGTTGCACGCCGATCGAGGTGAGCGCCGACTTGTTATCGAAGCCGACACGCCGCCGGTACCGCCACGCCAACTACTAGATTGCCTGTCAAATAGCGGCTACTCTACGCGCCATGGGAGCTGCGGCGGACTACGACGTGCTGGTCATCGGCTCGGGCTTCGGCGGTTCGGTGACCGCGCTGCGGCTCACCGAGAAGGGGTACAAGGTCGGCGTACTGGAGGCCGGACGCCGGTTCGCCGACGGCGACTTCCCGAAGACCTCGTGGCGCCTGCGCTCCTTCCTGTGGGCCCCGAAGCTGGGCTGCAAGGGCATCCAACGCATCCACCGGCTCAAGGACGTCGTCGTGTTGGCCGGAGCGGGGGTGGGCGGCGGCTCGTTGGTCTACGCGAACACCCTCTACGAGCCCCTGGACCCGTTCTACAACGACCCGCACTGGCGCGACGTCGCCGACTGGCGCGGGGAACTGGCGCCGTTCTACGACCAGGCCAAGCGGATGCTGGGCGTGGTGCAGAACCCGACGATGACGCCGGCGGACGTGCAGATGAAGGCGGTCGCCGAGGAGATGGGCGTCGGCGACACGTTCCACCTGACCCCGGTCGGGGTGTTCTTCGGCGACCCTGACGCACAGCCGGGCACCAAGGTCTCAGACCCCTTCTTCGGCGGCGCCGGACCGGACCGCAATCCGTGTTTGCAGTGCGGCGCCTGTATGACCGGCTGTCGGCACAACGCCAAGAACACGCTCGTGAAGAACTACCTGTACCTGGCAGAGAAGCTGGGTGCCGAGGTGCATCCGCTGACCACGGTCGAAGGCGTCACTCCGCTGCCGGACGGCGGCGGGTACTCCGTGACCGTGGCCTCGACCGGCAAGTGGTTCGGCAAGAGCCTCCGCACACTGACCGCCGAGCACGTGGTCTTCAGCGCCGGCGCCCTGGGAACCCAGCGCCTACTGCACAAGCTGGCTGCCGACGGCTCACTGCCGTCGCTGTCGCCGCGCCTGGGCGAGCTGACCCGCACCAACTCCGAGTCGCTGCTCGGCGCGATGGCCAAGAAGCCACGGCAGTACGACTTCACGGAAGGGGTGGCCATCACCTCCTCCTTCCACCCCGACGACCACACGCACATCGAGCCGGTGCGCTACGGCCGGGGCAGCGGCGCCATGGGGCTGCTGAAGACCGGCCTGACCGACGGCGAGGGCCGCACCCCACGCTGGATCAAACTGCTCGGCATCGGCGCCAAGCACCCCTCCTGGGTCCCGCGCATGCTGCCCAGCCGGAAGTTCGCGGAGCGGTCGATCATCCTGCTGGTGATGCAGGCCCTCGACAACTCGCTGACCGTCTCCCGCAAGCGGGGCGTCTTCGGCAAGCACAAGCTCACCACCCGCCAGGGCCACGGCCAGCCGAACCCGACCTGGATCCCGGCCGGCAACGAGGCGGTGACCCGCACCGCGCACCGTATCAACGGCATCCCCGGCGGCACCGTGGGCGACCTGTTCAACATCCCCATGACCGCGCACATCATCGGCGGCTGCGTCATCGGCCGGGACCGCGACCACGGAGTCGTGGACCCGTACCACCGCGTGTTCGGGCACCCGGGCCTGTACGTCGCGGACGGGTCGACGGTGTCGGCGAACCTCGGCGTGAACCCCTCGCTGACGATTACGGCGATGGCCGAGCGTGCGGCGGCGTTCTGGCCGAACAAGGGAGAGAAGGACACGCGGCCCGTACTCGGGGATCCCTATAAGCGGATTCCTTACGTACGGCCGAAGCAGCCGGCGGTCCCGGAGGCGGCTCCGGGAGCCCTGCGGTTGCCGATCGTCGAGATCCGGTAGATCCGGTAGCGGCGCGTGCCTCGACGGCGGGCTCGGAACCACCGGGCGGCCGCCGCCGCGGCGCCGAGGTGATCCCGCCGATCCCGTAAGGTCTCCTGCGTGGCGCGCCTCCCCGACCGACGAAGACTCACCTTGCTGCTCGGCGTCTTCGCCGGCGTCGCCCTGGCCGCCTACCTCGTGATCCGCACGCTGGCCCACCCGACGATGATCGACATGGTCGTCTACCGGGCCGAAGGCAGCGCGGTCCTACACGGCCAAGACCTCTACAGCCCGGCGGTCGGCGTCAACACCGCCGGGGGTAACCAGCTACCCGCGACCTACCCGCCCTTCGCAGCGATGCTCTTCGCGGCCATCAGCTGGATCCCGGTCGGCGTGCTGAAGGTCCTGGTGACCGCCGCCAACATCGTGTTGCTCGCGACCGTCGTGCACCTGGCGGCGAAGCTCATCGGCGGCTGGCTGGACCGGCCGACGTTCGCCGAGCGGTGGGCGCTGATCGCCGCCGTCACCGGCCTGGCGCTGTGGTTCGAGCCGGTGTGGACCACGCTGCGCTACGGCCAGATCAACCTCGCGCTGTGCGCCCTGATCCTGTTCGACCTGACCCGACCGCCGACCAGCAAGTGGCCGCGCGGGCTCGGGATCGGGCTGGCCACCGGCATCAAGCTCACGCCGGGTGTCTTCATCCTGTGGTTCCTGTTGGCGGGGCGGCGGCGCGAGATGATCGTGTCGGCCGCGAGCGCGCTCGGGACCATGGCCGTCGGGTTCGCGGTACTCCCCCACGCCTCGGTGAAGTTCTGGCTGCACGAGATGTGGGACACCAGCAAGGTCGGCAAGACCTACATCACCGACAACCAGTCGCTGTCCGGGATGATCGCGCGGGTCACGCACATCGACGATCCCAAGGCGTTGTGGGCGGTCGCGGCGGTCATCGTGCTCGCCGTGGGCTTGTGGGCGGCGGTGCGGAACTCCAGGCGCGGCGACGACACGCTCGGCGCGCTCGCGTGCGCGGTCACCGGCCTGCTGATCTCGCCGATCAGCTGGTCCCACCACTGGGTGTGGGCCGTCCCGGTGGCGATGCTGCTGGCGGTGCGGGCGCCGAAGCTCGCGGTGGCGTGGAGCGCCGTGTTCCTGTCGTTCCTGATCTGGGCGGTCCCGCACAAGACGGCCGGCCCCTCCCCCGATCTGAACCCCCTGCAGATGCTGCTCAGTTCGCTCTATCCGTTGGCCGGGCTGGCGTTCCTGCTCTGGGCCTGGAGGGAGTCGACGCGGGCCCAGCCGGTCTCGGCCTCGTAGCGGCGCAGCATCTTGGCCGGGACGCCGCCGACCACGCAGTGGTCCGGGAACTCCCCGCGGACCACGCTGCCGGCCGCCACGACCACGTTGCGGCCCAGGACCGTGCCCGGCAGGATCACCGCGTTCGTGCCGATCCAGCAGCCCGGGCCGATGCGCACGGGGGCCTCGCTGGGCCACTGCTTGCCGATCGGGACGTCGGGGTCGTCGTAGCCGTGGTTCTGGTCGGTGATGTAGACGTTGGGGCCGGTGTAGACGTCGTCGCCGATGTCGATGGACCGGTGGCCGACCACGTGGCTGCCGCGGCCCAGCACCACGCCGGAGCCGATCCGCACCAGGGTGTCCGGGCCGAGGTCCAGGCCCGGGACGAAGCCGGCGGAGATCGTGACGTTGGCGCCGATGAGCACGTGCGCGCCGACGGAGATGTAGCGTTCCCCGAAAACCGTGCCGGGCGGGAAGGCCATCGTGGACCCCTCGCCGAAAGCGGCGAACCGGCGGGCGGTCGCCGAACCCGCGTGCACCTTCCCGGCCTTGGCCAGCCAGCCCCACAGGCCGGCGGCCAGCCGGTTGCCCAGCGCTGACACCATGGCGGCTACGGTACCCCCTGACCGTGATCTTCCGGACGCCGTCCGCGTAGGATAACTGTTCGATCACGGCCCGTGGGTGTTCAGACTTCGGGTACCGGCGCCGCCCCCGATGCCTCTATGGTTCCGTTGGATCGCAGAGGACGTCCGACATCGGGCATCCGACATCGAGCATCCGCACTCTGTGCCGGAAGCGACGACGGGGTCGCGTCGCGACGGCACTGCCGGGGAGGACGACAGACATGCACTCAGTGGGCGCCGTAGTGCTGGCGGCCATACCCTCGGCCGACAACATCCACGTCCCGACCCACTGGGACGCCGTCGGCCGCATCGCCCTGGCCTGGGCCCTGACCTTCGCCCTCGGCTTCGAGCGGCAGGTCCGCGGGGCGATGGCCGGAGACCGGACCTTCTCCCTGTTGGGAGCGGCCACCGCGCTGATCGGCGTGCTGGCCGGCAACGGCGCGAGCACGATCCTGGCCGGCGCGGTCACCGGCATCGGCTTCATCGGCGGCGGGCTGTGCTTCCGGCAGACCGTCCAGGAACACGAGGTGCTGCACGGCATCACGACCGCGGCGAGCATCTTCGCGTGCTCGGCGATCGGCGCGGCCTGCGGCCTGGGACTGGTCAAGGAGTCGATCGCGGCGACCGCGGCCACGCTGCTCACCCTGGAGCTGCGCCACATCCCGCTGCTGCGCACGCTCGACGCGCGCCGCTGGCAGGGGCTGGTGCACCACGACGAGCACGTGCACTCGCACTTCTTCAAGCACTCGACGCGGGTCCCGCACCAGGGCGGCGGCAACCCGGCCGAGATGATGGTGGCGACCCCGGACACCGCGGACACCGACGCCGTGGTGCTGGTCAACCCGATCATCGCCGCGCGGCAGGCGGCCGCGGCCACGGCGGCGACGGTCGCTCCGGTCGTGCCGGACGTACCGGTCGTGACCGATGCGCTGCCGGCGGACGGCGGCGTGGCCGCGGCGCCGGCCGGGAAGCAGTGAGCCGACGGGAAGCAGTGGGCCAACCAGGGTTCTGACAAAACAGAGCCGAGAAGGCGGAGCGGGGCCGGACGACCTGAGTCGTCCGGCCCCGTTTGTCCATAACGCCAAATCTCAATCCGGATCGCGAACTATCAGAGGTTGATGCACAGGACCGGGCCGAGCAGGTCGATCTCGCACCACGGCCACCAAGCCGGGTGGTGGGCCGCTATCGGGGCGCTCATCGGCACGGTGGCCGTGTGCGTGACGACGGCAGCAGGCGCGGCGGTGGCGGCCGAGGCCGACGTGGCCGCCACGGCCCCGGCGCCGACGAGCAGCGCGGTGGCACTCGCGGTCGCGGTGAGCTTGAAGATACGAGACTTCATGGTCGTACTCCTCCTCCTACGGCCCGCGATGCGCGGGACCCTCCAGTAGGTTCCGCAAGATCGTTCCGGAGCGCGAACGCTTCTGCGCTGTTCGGTTGATCACCTCCGCGCGCCGGCCGCGCCGCAGGGCTTTCCCCCGACCTCCGCACATGGCCCTTGACCTGGGGCTTTGGACAATATCCTGATCACTCGTGTTACCCTCTACCTCGCCGGTGCGTAGAAGATGTCCCCGGGCCTCAATTTACGCCGTCGCGGAATACCGTTCGGCTGGAGCCGCGGCGAGCTTTCCGCCGCGAGGCGACACGCGCACCGGCGCTAAACCTTTTCACTTCTGGAATGATGGTCACCACCATCGCAGTGTTCCCTTCCATTCCAGGAGCAGATCGCAGTGCATGACCGCAAGCCTGTCGAGTGCTGGATGACCGATATGGACGGCGTCCTGATCCGCGAGGGGCACCTGATCCCCGGCGCGGACGAGTTCATCCGCCGGCTGCGGAGCAAGGACCGGCCGTTCCTGGTCCTCACCAACAACTCGATCTACACCCCGCACGACCTGTCGGCCCGCCTGACCAATCTGGGCATCCCGCTGCCCGAGGAGCACATCTGGACCTCGGCGCTGGCCACCGCGCAGTTCCTGGACGACCAGCGGCCGGGCGGGACCGCTTACGTCATAGGGGAAGCCGGACTCACCACGGCGTTGTACGACGTCGGATACACCCTGTCCGAGGCGGACCCGGACTACGTGGTCCTGGGCGAGACCCGGGCCTACAGCATCGACGCCATCACCCGCGCCATCCGCCTGGTGACCAACGGCGCCCGCTTCATCGCCACCAACCCCGACGCCACCGGCCCGACACCGGAGGGCCCGCAGCCGGCCTGCGGCGCGGTTGCGGCGCTCATCACAAAGGCGACCGGTGTGGAGCCCTACTTCGTGGGTAAGCCGAACCCACTGATGATGCGCGAGGGTCTGAACAAGATCCAGGCGCATTCGGAAGTGACCGCGATGATCGGTGACCGGATGGACACCGACGTGCTGTGCGGCATCGAGGCGGGGCTGGAGACCTTCCTGGTGCTGTCCGGCGTGACCCAGGCCGAGGAGATCGACCGGTTCCCGTTCCGGCCCTCCCGGATCGTGAAGTCGATCGCCGACCTGGTCGACGTGGTCTGAGTCAGAGCAAGGGTCGGAACGGTGCACACCTTCGTTCCCGCCGCGCGTCGGCCGGAAGACAGTGGTTTGACAATGTATGAGAACAGCAGGGGCGGTGCCGGCCGGGGGCCGGCCGGATCCATGAGCGGCACGCCGGTCTTCGACGCCTTGGTCGTCGAGTTCCGGGCCAACTTCAGATCGGTGCCCGGGGAGCCTTGGTCGCCGCCGCAGGCACCGCGGTTCGCCGAGTTGTCGGTGACTTCGGACCGGTTCGGGCTGCCGGCGGGGCCCAGCGGGCTTTAGCGGGCTACTGCCACCCGGTCCAGGACGAGGACGGCAGGACCATATCGGCACCTGCCCAGGATGGCCCGGCGCGGCCGCCGGGCCATCCGCTCGGCTACTCAGCCCCCTGTGTTACGCCTGCCCGAGTACTCGATGAACCACTCGATCAGCGCCGGATCGTCGACCGTCCCGAGGTTCACCGCCTTCGCCGGGTCGGCCCCGGTCAGCAGCCGCTTCACCGGGATCTCCAGGCGCTTGCCGGTGCGCGTGTGCGGGACGCCGGGGATCTCGATCAGCTCGTCGGGGACGTGGCGGGGCGTGAGCTCGGCGCGGATCGCCGCCGCCACGCGGGCCTTGAGGGCGTCGTCCAGAACCGCGTCCGGGGCCAGGTGGACGAACAGCGGCATCCAGTAGCCGCCGTCGGGGAGTTCCACGCCGATCACCAGTGATTCGCGGATCTCCGGCAGCTTCTCCACGACCTCGTAGATGTCCGCCGAGCCCATCCGGACGCCCTGCTTGTTCAGCGTCGAGTCCGACCGGCCGTGGATGATGACGCCGCCGCGTTCGGTGACGGTGCACCAGTCGCCGTGCCGCCAGACGCCGGGGTACACGTCGAAGTAGGCGTCGTGGTACTTGTGGCCGTCGGGGTCGTTCCAGAACTTCACCGGCATCGAGGGGGTCGGCGCGGTCAGGACCAGTTCGCCGACCTCGCCGATGTGCGGCTTGCCCTCGGTGTCCCAGGACTCCACGGCGCAGCCCAGGGCGCGGCACTGGATCTCGCCGGAGTAGACCGGCAGCAGCGGGTTGCCGGCGACGAAGGCAGTACAGACGTCGGTGCCGCCGGACAGCGAATTCAGCCAGATGTCGGAGCCGACCGCGTCGTAGACCCAGCGGAAGCCGGTCGGGGGCAGCGGGGAGCCGGTGGAGCCGATCGCGCGCAGGGCCGACAGGTCCAGGTCGCGGCCCGGATGCAGGTCCGCCTTCTGCGACGCCATCAGGTAGCCGGCGCTGGTGCCGAGCATCGTGGTGCGGGTCTGCTCGGCGAGCCGCCACAGGCCGGTGATGTCCGGGAAGGCCGGGCTGCCGTCGTAGAGGACGGCGGTCGCGCCGTGGAGCAGCGAGCCCAGGACGATGTTCCACATCATCCAGCTCGTGGAGGAGTACCAGAAGAAGCGGTCGCCCTCCTCGACGCCCATGTGGAAGGCGATCGCCTTGTAGTGCTCCAGGAGGATGCCGCCGTGGCCCTGGACGATGCCCTTCGGCAGGCCGGTGGTGCCGGAGGAGTAGAGGATCCAGAGCGGGTGGTCGAAGGGGACGGGTTCGAACTCCAGCTCAGGCTCAGGCGCTTGCTCAGTCGCTTGCGCACTCGCTGCCGACTGGCCGGCCACGGCCTCGGCCCAGCGGATGCTCTGCGCGCACGCCGGGCCCTCCGGGAACTGGTAGTCCACCCAGACGGTGTACTCGACCGACGGCAGGGCGTCGCGTGCGTCCATGCACTCGGCGCGGCGGTCGATGCGCTTGCCGCCGTAGCGGTAGCCGTCGACGCCGACGAACACCTTCGGCTCGATCTGTGCGAACCGGTCCAGGACGCCCTGCGCGCCGAAGTCCGGGCCACAGCCGGACCACACCGCGCCGACCGAGGCGGTGGCCAACTGCGCGACGATCGCGTGCGGGGTGTTGGGCAGGAAGGCCGCGACGGTGTCGCCGGGGCCGACGCCCCAGGCGCGGAACGTGGCGGCCAGACCGGCCACCTGGCGGCGCAGCTCGGCCCAGGAGACCTCGACCGGCTCGGCGCCCTCCTCGATGAACAGCAGGGCCGGGCGGTCGTCAGAGGCGGCGCGGAAGACGTGCTCGGCGAAGTTCAGGGTGGCGCCGGGGAACCATTGGGCGCCGGGCATGTGGGCGTCGGGGAGGACGGCTGTGTAGGGGGTCGTGGCTTTGACGTCGAAGTACCGCCAGAGGCTTTCCCAGAACTCCGCGGGATGCTCGACCGACCACTGCCAGGCGTCGGCGTAGGCCGGGAACGGGCCGACGCCCTGCTGCGGCAGCCAGTCCAGGTAGCGCTGGAGGGGCGAGCGCAGGCGCAGCCCCTCGGTCGGCGTCCAGAGCAGTTCCCCGAACGCGGCGGGCTGGTCTGCTGCTGGCTGGTCGGCTGCGGACATCGTCGTCCCCCAACTTCGCGGTGGCTGCGCGCTACCGGCTTGTGGCCGTGATCACGCCTGACAGCGTCAGATTAGCCGCAGTGGAGGGCGGGCCGTCAGTGCCCGCGGGCAGTGTCCCGCGTCACCCTGCGCGGGTGGCCCGGATCGCCCTGCTCAGCTGTCCCGGGCAGCTCCCGGACAGCTCTGCTCAGCGGCCCTCGCCGGGCTCCAGGAAGGACTCCTGGCACCCGACGCCCTCGGGCAGCGGAGGCAGCTCGATCCACTTCTCGGCCCAGTCGGCCAGCTGCTGGAACGCCGGTTCCAGCTCGGCGCCCTTCTGGGTGAGGTGGTACTCGACGCGCACCGGCGTGTCGGGGATGACGATGCGCTCGACGATACCGGCCTGTTCGAACTCCTTCAGGCGTTCGGAGAGCAGGCGGTCGGACAGCTTGGGGACCGAGCAGGCGATGTCGGTGTAGCGGGTGGAGCCGGCGAGCATCGCCCGGAGGATCACTCCGGACCAGCGCCGCCCGATGATCTCCACCGCGGTGTGGAAGCGCGGGCAGAAGGAACTCAGGTGCTGCTCCTCCTGCTGCGTCGCGATGTTCTCTGCCATGACCCAAGCTTACCTTCCGTAGGCGACTTGACAACCGTAAGAGCGTCGCCTACCTTCATCCTTACGAAAGGTAACTCGCTCACACAGTGTTACTGACGAATCATTGAGCACCACCCGTGAGGCGGCCCCACAAACCGCGTCACCGCACGTCAGAACCCCAGAACCCCCCAGAACCCGGGAGCTCAGAAGTGACCACCAAGATCCTCGCCTTCTCCGGCGCCCTGCGTAAGGCGTCCACCAACACCGCCCTGGTCCGCGCGGCCAAGCAGCTGGCGCCCGAGGGCGTCGAGATCGAGATCTACGAGGGCATCGGCAACCTGCCGTTCTTCGACCAGGACCTGGAAGGCGACGTCCCGGCCCCGGTGGCCGAGCTGCGCGCGAAGATCGCCGCCGCCGACGGCGTCCTGATCGCCAGCCCCGAGTACAACTACTCGATCCCCGGCGTCCTGAAGAACGCCCTGGACTGGGCCTCCCGCCCCTACGGCGAGTCGGTCCTGACCGGCAAGCCGGTCGCCATCATGGGCGCCTCCGGCAGCGGCTTCGGCACCGTCCGCGCCCAGAACCACCTGCGCGACGTCTTCCACTGGCTGGACGCCAAGGCGGTCACCAAGCCCGAGGTGCACGTCGGCAACAACTGGGAGCGCTTCGACGGCGAGGGCAACCTGGTCGACGAGACCTCGCGGAACCTGGTCGCGGGCTTGATCGCGGCCCTGGTGGTGCTGATCGAGGAGACTCAGAAGGCTAAGGCGAACGCCTGAGGCCGTTGCGGCTGAGGTGAGCTGAGCTGAGGCTATTCAGGCTGAGGTTTTGAGGTGGGGCCCCGTCGCCGATGCGACGGGGCCGCTTTTTTGTGCGGTCACGAGAGGGTCGAGGGCTGCGGAGTCCTGGCCGGAGCCAGATGGTCCCCGCTCTCGTCCGGAACACGGAACCAGGCCAGGCAGTCGGCGAGGCGCGCGGCCACCCAGGGGTCGTCCCTGAGCACGTCCGGCAACGTCGTCTCGGCGTCGATCACAGCATCCGCCAACTGCCCCGCGGTAAGGCCGACCACGCCGCTGAGATCGGTCTCGGTGAGGTGCGCGCCGGTCAGGACGGTGCCGGCCATCCTGGCCTCGCTCAGATATGCCCTGGTGAGCGTCGCATCGGTCAGGTTCGCATTGTGGAGGAAGGCGCCACCGAGATCCGCGTCACTGAGAATGGTCAAACTCAGGTCCAGCCCCCGCAGGTCCGCGTCACGCAAGTCGGCGCCGGGCAGGAAGACCCTGGTCAGATTCGGCGGCGAAGTGAACTCGAAGGCGCGCAGCATCAGGCCTGAGAGATCGGTCGCCCGCAGATCTGGGCGGTTCGGTTCCGGGCGGTGGGGACGGCGGGCCAGCACGGTCAAGACGGCGTCGATGTCGGCCGCCGGTTCTGGCAGACGTGTCCCGCTGTTCGCTGCCGCCGACGGCCCCGTGAGTACCGCACGCGGATGTCGTGGTGCCCGGGCCCGAACGAAGGCGCAGAGCACCTCCAGCACCGTTCCGTGCTCGCGCGCCGACTCGGCCATGATGTGTTCGAGCGCGTAGATCCCGCCGAGCCGCTCCGCCAACTCCTTCGACGCCAGGTGCCCGATCGCCACGCTGAAGCGGTCGGTGACTTGGCCGCGCCGCGAGAGGTAGTAGGTGCGGGCCGTGAACGCCAGGCCGCCGAGGCCCGCGACGCCGACGAGGGCGGCGAGCAGGGTCTGGCGTACCGCGTTGAGCGCGTCTGCTTGGTCCTTGCCCGACAGGCGCCGCACGCTGCCGCCGGCGATCAGCCACGTCAGCGGGCCCACGACCAGCCCCAGCAGCGTGAGCGCGCCGAGCGCGCCGCAGATCACCAACCCGATCCGGAACATTTGCCGGCGCCGCTGGTCACGAAGCGCACGACGGAGCGTTCGCGACGGATTCATCCCCCTGTTTTTCCCCCTCATGGCGGCTATCTCAGCACCCGAGCTCAGGGCCGCGCAAAGAAGCCTTAGGGCCGCACCTGGATCAACGCATACTCGCCGCTGGTCCGCCATGCGGTGCGGGTGCCGGTGCCGGTGCCGGTGGCGTCGGCATTGGCGTTGGCATCAAGCCGGGCGACGGTCTGCGAGGTGAGGCCGACGGCGACGTCTGACTTCAGGGTGCGCAGCGCCGCCACGGGAGACGGGAAGTACGCGGTCAGCTCCGCGAACTGCGTGGTGGGCGGCCAGGCGCGGTCGCCGACGAGGCGGCGGTAGTTCAGGTCGCCTTTGACAACGGTCAGCGTCGCGCGCGCCAGGTCGGCGGCGAGGTCGGCAGGCAGGTGGCGGAACGAGAGGGGCGCGCACCAGAACGCGTGGGTGCGGAGGCTGATCGTGCCGTCGGCCAACGCGGCCCAGAGGCGCTGCCCGGTCTTGGCGGCGGCGCCGGGGGCGAGGGTGATGCGGCGCAGGACGTCGAGGACATCGGCGCCGGTCGCGTCGGAGACGTAGTACGGCTGGGGCTTGACGTGCATCACGACACGAGCGGCGGCGCCGGTGGCGAGCAGGTGGTCGACGAGGATCAGGTCGGCTAGGAATTCGCGGCCGGAGTTGTCGGTGACCAGGTGGACGACCGGGTCTTCGGCGGCGTCCAGGATGGACCAGATCAGCGCACTGTCATCGGCGACGAGGTCGGTCGCCGGGCCCTCCGTCGCGGCCGTGATACGGAACCCGAGGTCGGCACGGTTGCCCCACAGCGCCGCAAGCAACAGCGCACGCCGCTGCCCCACGGGACCCAGGCCCGCCACGTCGTCGAGCGCGGCCAGCTCCGCCTCGACCGCGGACGTGCCCAGCTCACCCCGCTTCGCCGGCCCGAACAGATCGATCCCCCGCCACACCCCAGGCCGGAAGTACCCAACCGCCTCCAGCAGCCGCCGATAGAAGAACGACTCCGCCCACAAGAACGGCGCACTCAGCCACGACCCGCCGTACCACCCGCGATCCCACTCCTCCCACAACGCGTAGTCGTGGGCATCGGCCGGCAGCCGCTGAATCGTGCCGGAGATCGTCTCCGCCAGGAGCGCGTCCAGGTTCTCCCGAGCCTCAGCCGGATACGGGAACGCGCCCTGGATCTGCTTGATCAGCACCGGATGCCGCTTGTTCCACACGCTCCAGGCGAAGGAGTCGGGCTGGTCGGAAACGATCGCGTCGGCAACATTCGTCACCAGGTCACCCTATGCGGGAAGCGGTCGCCAGACGCCTTACAGCGCCCGATGACCGCCTTGCCCGAACCACCACGATCAGGCCGTCGAGGCCTGAGACACCTGATGCGGCCCGCCGGAGAGATTCCCAAAGCGGGCCGCACTTACAATCATATGCCGCGGTAGGCCTTAAAACGGCATTTGGAACTCATGGTTGAAAACGCCCAATTCGAAGGCCTCCCATTCCCCCCGGTCGAACACCAGCACCGGCCCCTCGGGCTGCCGACTGTTCCGCACGTGGGCCACGACGCCGCCGTCCCCGTCGACAAAGAGCACCTCGACGCAGCTCGGCCCGTTGTTGCTGAAACTACTTTTCTTCCAGCCGTCGCACTGTGGGCTCATCGCCCGTCTCCTCCCGTTTGGTCCCCCGCGCCACCAAGCCGTTTCCCGGTTCGGCGGCCCGCCGCGGTTTTCCGCGCATAGGAGGTTTTCCACGGGATATTGCCGGCCGGTTGGGGATCGTTTGACGGCCGCCTTGTGAGCATCTGTGTCATTTGATGCAATCGGCCACATCGCGGGCTCGTGACGGGTTCAGCAGGAGATGGGCCGCAACGGCTGGGCATCAGCGGGATTCGCACTCATGTGCGATATCCAGCTGTCGGGATCGAAACTTGACGCCTGCACCCCGCTCGCCCTCGAGTCGACAACCGTTATCCGAATCAGGGGGACGACATTACTTACGGGCTGCTGCGCGCGGTCCTCGTGCACGCGAACCAGCGCCACGCTAGGCCGCTGGACAGACGTAGCGCCGTAGGTGACCGTTGCGACCGGCGCGCTCATAACGGTAATCACAGCTGCAAATGAAGCTGTCTGCCGAACGGTGGGGAGGTGCATTAGGCTCCAGTCAACTATCGATGTCAAGTCCTTGACCGACTCCAGCCAGCCCGGGAAGGAAGCAGGCGTCACCTAACGAGGGGAAGGTACGCCGGTGGACTCACCATTTTGTACATATTCGCGGCGTTACCCTGCACCGAATTTATCAGGGCCCTGTCTCGTCGAAAGCAAGGATGATGCAGAGTACAGGCCGGACAACGGCATCGCAACGGTAGGCTACCACCCGGCTCACCCTCGCTGCGCACGCGCGAGGCGCCGGCCAGCGATACCAACGCACCACCGCGAGACGTGTGAATCTGCTCACTGATTTACGAGAAGCACGCCGCGAACCGTTGTCCCATCACCAGAGCTCGGGTAGGTTCCATCGGTGGCCGCCCGGGAACAAAACGCGATGGAGCTGCTTTCGGGGTAGTAAGGCTGATCCACTTATTGCCGGACAACGGCGTCGGTACACCGGCGGTTCGGGCAAGCGGGGTGTTTGATGGCGCTACGGGTCAATGCGGCAGCACAACGGCGATCGAACGCGATCCAGTCGCAACTGCTGGCAGCCCGAGAAACCACAGGGCTATCGAGGGAGTCCCTGAGCGAGGTCCTGGAGGTCTCGAATCGCACGCTCCGGGACTGGGAACGGCGTTACGAGTCCCCGAGCTTCACCAACCTGCTCAGGTGGGCACACGAGCTGGGATTCCGTCTGGCAATCGTGGATCGGCAAGGCGGGCCGGAGCCGCCCTGCCCCACCCCGGAAGTCGGCGCGCCGTGGGAGGTCCAGGAGATCCGCAGACTGGCGCCGCCGTTGAAGTCCAGGCGGCTTGCCCGCAAGATCTCGCAGACAGACCTCGGTCTGATCATCGGTGTCAGCAGGTCGTCCCTGCAACGGTGGGAGGACGGCGAGCAATTGCCCCGGCTCATCGCGCTGATCGTCTGGGCCGATCGCCTGGATCTCACCGTCGAACTGCACCCGTTGGTCGAGCACGGCTGAATACCAACAGCACATCCCGCTCTCTAAATATACTGATACCCGCCGCCACCAGCCCGATCGCCACTACTGTCGGACTTCTTGGCGGAGAAGCATCGCTTGCAGCCAATTCCTCTAGAAACCGATCAAAACCCATGCCACCATGTGCACGGAGCAACGTTCTGCATTGCACTTGGGGGCACCTGTGCAGTACAAAATGCTCGGTCCAGTAGGCATACACGCCCGAGAACGTTTCCACCTGGCTGGTTCTCCTCGGGAACAGGCTGTACTCGCTGTCCTGCTGATGGAACGCTGCCGGGCGGTCGCGGCGCGGACCATCGCCGACCGGCTGTGGGACGGCGATCCACCGGACGGCTTCCGGAGCACGCTGGCGTCCTACGTCTCTCGCCTACGCAGACAGCTGAGCAGCGCCGACGAAGCGGCCGGGAAGATCACCGGCGGCCCGGCCGGATACCGCATCGACGTTCCGGTGGACGAAGTCGACGTGCACTGTTTCGACCGTCTGGTCGCGCAGGCGCAATCCCGCGCCGCCACCGATCCTCCAGCGGCCCGGAACCTGTTCCGGCAGGCCGAGGCGCTCTGGAGCGGAGAACCGCTCGCCGGCGTGGCCGGAGCCTGGGCCGCCACAGTCCGCAGGATCCTGACCGACAAACGCCGCACCGCCATCCTGCGCCGCGTCGAGCTGGACCTGCTCGCCGACGGCACCGCCGCCGAAGCAGTGGTGGAGTTGAGAGAGCTGGCCGGGGTGAACCACACCGACCAGCGCGTGGCCAGACTGCTGATGACCGCGCTGGACCGCGACGGGCGGAACACAGAGGCCCTGACGGTCTTCCGTGAACTGCGCGACCGGCTACACGACCAGACCGGAACCGAACCCGGCCAAGAACTGCGAGCGCTCCACCAACGGCTTCTCAACGGAACCGCTCGGACCCAGCCCGCACCGGCCACCGTCGACCGCCAAAGCTTGCAGTCCGGCATGGACACCCTGGATCCCGCCCCCGCCTACCTGGCCGGGCGGGAGTCCGATCTGTCGGACCTCATCGACGCGGTGACCACCGACCTGCGTACCGGCAAGCGGGCGGCGATCTTCTCCATCTCAGGGCTCCCCGGTTCCGGCAAGACGGCCCTCGCCCTGCACGCCGCCCACCAGCTGCGCTCCCGCTGTCCCGACGGAGCACTACAGATCAACCTGCACGCCCACGACCCCCACCTGCCGCCCCTGGACCCCCGCGAGGCGCTGACGCAACTCCTCGACGCCTTCGGCACCCCGTTCCGCGAACTCGGCCGCGCCGACACGCTCCCGGCCCTGGCAGCACTCTGGCGCCGGCGCACCAGCGGCCGTCGCCTGCTGCTCGTCCTCGACGACGCCCAAGGCCCCGCACAGATCGAACCCCTGATCCCGGCCACACCCGGCACCATCGCCCTGATCACCTCCAGGCGGCATCTGACCGGACCGCCCGGCCTGCGCCAGCACACGCTGGCGCCGCTTTCTGACGACGCCGCGGTGGCGATCCTGGCCGACATCACCGAGCGCGATCTCCCGCAGGACGACGATCTGGTCCGGTTCACCCGCGTCTGCGCCGGCCTGGCCCTGGCGATCACCCTGGCGGCCGGCCACCTGCGCAGCCGTCCGGCCTGGACCGTCGGCGACCTGGTGACCCGCTTCTCGATGACGTCGCGAGCCCTGGCGGACGACCCGCTGACCGGACCGATCCACACTGCGTTCGCGATGTCGTACCAGGCGTTGGAGGGCACGCTGCGCGACCTGCTCCGCTACATCGCGGCCCACCCAGGACCAGACATCGCGCCAGCCGCCGCCGCGGCCATGTCCAAAGCCTCGCAGGCCGACACCGACGTACGCCTGGACGCGCTGGTCGACCACCGGCTCCTGGACCACACCGGACCGCACCGCTATCGCCTCCACGACCTGCTCAGGCAGTTCTTGCTGGCCCACTCCGACGAGCAGCAGGCCGAAGACAGCCGCCAGGGTGTGGAACGGGCCATCACCTTCTACCGCGCCGCCGCCGCCCGCGCCGACCACGCCCAGAACCCGCGCCGGCGGGCCCTGGACTACCCCGCGGCCTCGGCGCCGGTGGACGGAGTCCCCCTCGACACTGCGGACCAGGCCCGCACCTGGCTTGACCACGAGCACCTCAATCTGGCGGCAATCACCACGTGGACCGGACAGCACGGAGGAACCGCCCAGACCGGGCTGCTCCCGCACGTACTCGTCCAGCACCTGGACCGCAGAGGACGTTCCCATCAGGCACTGGAGCTCATCGCACAGGCCTTGGGCGAACCCCCGGACACCGGACCAGACGCCGACAGCATCACCGCGCGCTTGCTCGCCGACCAGGCAGGCCTGTACTTCAGAACCGAGGAACTCGGTTCAGCACTGGAAAGCGCCCAAGCAGCACTGGCGATATGGAACACAAGCGCGGACCGCTATGGGCAGGCCGACACACACTTCCAGATGGGCCGCGTCCACTGGTACTCCGGGCACCTCGACCAAGCCGTCGCCGCCTACCGCACAGCCGCTGCCCTCTATGAAGGCCTCGGCGACCTCAGCCGGGTGGCAGCGACCGAGAACCTCTGGGCCATCGCCACCTACGTACGCGGACAGCACGACCAAGCGATCGCCCTCAGCAACCACGCCCTGGACCTCGCCCGCCACGAGAACGACCTGACCGTGATCGCCGACGTCCTCATCGATCTCGGCGAGATGCACCGGAAACTCGGCCGCGACACCCACGCCCTGGCCTGCTTCCACGAAGCCCGCACCCTGTCCGCGACCCTTGGAGACCCGCTGATCACCGCCGTGGTGGGCAACAATATAGGCGCCATCTACCAGCATGCCGGCAACCACCAGCAGGCGCTGGCTTCCTTCGACACGGCGCTCCAACTGCTCCGGGCGATCGGCGACCACCACACCGAGATCGACAGCCTGGTCTTCATGGCCGCCTCCCACACTCTCCTGGCCGACCACGACGCCGCGTTCGAAGCACTCCGAACCGCGGCGGCGCTCGCGGACAAGACCCACGACCAGCTCCAGCAATCCCAGGTCCGGCTGGCCGAAGGCGACGCTTACCGGGCGATCGGCGAGATCCTCCGGGCAATCGAGGCCTATCAGCGCGCCCTGGACCTCGCCCGAGACGCCCGAGCGCTCATGGAACAGGCCCAAGCCCACCGCGCGCTGAGCGAAGTCTTCACCGCCACCGGCGACACCGCCCTCGCTCACGAACACCGGCAATCGGCGCTGGCCATCGACTCACGACTCAGCTGACGCACGCGCAGGGAAAGGTCGCCATGGACCCGATACCGACCCCAGGTTTGACCACCACCGCGCGGAAGAAGTCGCCGGACAGCGCGGCCACTGAAGCTGCTTCGAACGGCTGGGATGCACTCAAGGCACTGCTTGCCCGGCACCACCGCGCCGTGTCCCCCGCAGCCGGCCACCGCTGGAGAAGCGGCCACGATGGCAGAGCAGTCGGCCTCCGCCGCGGCGCGGGACCACGCACTCGCCGAAGGCCTGTTCGCCTAGCGGCACTCGACCTCTGGCTCCGAGATCGTGACCGCCATCGTCACCCGGCCGGGCCGAACGCTTGGCGCAGGCCCGCCTGTTCACCAACACCGCCAGTACGTTCACCTGGCACCCGGCGCGGGAAGAGATAGTCAGAGTTCTGATTCGAGGCGCCGCGAACAGCGGCCGGAAGGGTGCGGACGCTGATGGGTTCGGTCGATCGGCGGGACGTCGGCGATGCCAGAGTGACCTCGCACCTGTCGGGAAACGCCGCGGACGTGGTGCAGGCCCGGGATATCTCGGGCGGTGTGCACTTCCACGGTGCCTCGCCCGCGATCGCGGTGCCGCACCTGCTGCGCGCCGACGTCGCCGGGTTCGTCAACCGCAGCCGGGAACTGGCGGCGCTGACCGTGGCCGGGGCCGCCGACAAGGGTGCGGGGCTGCGGCTGGCAGTGGTGGTCGGCACCGCCGGGGCGGGCAAGACGTCGCTGGTGATGCGGTTCGCCCACCAAGTGCGGGCCTCATTCCCGCACGGGGACTTGTTCGTGGATCTGCGGGGATACGATGCGGGCCCGCCAGTGGCGCCCACCGCGGCCCTCGAACGATTCCTGCGTGCGCTGGGCGTGCCGACCAGCGAGATACCAGAGGATTTGGAGGACCGCGCCGGTCTGTACCGGTCCCTGTTGGCCGGGCGGCGGATGCTGGTGGTGCTGGACAACGCCGCGACGGCCGGCCAGATACGGCCCCTGCTGCCGGGTGACGGCCAGCCGCTGGTGCTGGTGACCAGCCGCAGCCGACTGTCGGGGCTGACGGCCAGAGACGGTGCCCGGCGCGTCAGCGTGGGTTTGCTGGACCAGGCCACAGCCATCGCCCTGATAAGGACCGCGACCAGCGGCTACCGTACCTGCGACGACAGCGAGCAGATCGCCGAGCTGGCCGAGCTGTGCGCCCGGCTTCCGCTGGCGTTGCGGATCGCTGCGGAGCGCGCTGCGGCGCGACCGTTCATGGCGTTGGGCGAGTTGGTCGCGGAGCTGCGTTCGGGGCCCGGGCTGTGGCAGGCGTTGTCGGCGGATGACGATCAGGAGGCTGATGCGGTGCGCACTGTCTTCGCCTGGTCCTATCGGGCCCTGCCAGAAAGTGCGGCCAGGACGTTCCGGCTCTTGGGGCTGCATCCGGGACCGGAGTTCGGCACCGGTGCGGCCGCCGCACTGTTGGGCCTGCCGCGACAGCGGGCCCGGCTGATGCTGGACACCCTGGCCGGGGCGCATCTGCTGGAACAGACCGGCGCGGCCCGGTTTCAGTTCCACGACCTGCTGCGGGCCTTCGCGGCCGAAACCGCCGAGACCGACGAGCCCGAGGACGAACGCCGCCAAGCCTTTCGAAGACTGCACGAGTGGTACCTGCACAGCGCCCGCGCCGCCTCTTGCCTGGCCGAGAACTCGGCGACCGACGTTGTGGACGGACCGGCCGGCCCGGGCGTCGAGCCGGAGCGCTTCGGCGACTACCGTCAAGCTATTGACTGGTACGCCGCCGAGCACGCCAACCTTCGAGCCCTGATCCTCGCGCTGGAGCGGGCCGGAGACGGCGGCGCGGTGTATCGGCTCGCGGTGACCATCCAGCCACTGACCTTCACCTTCGGGTCGGCCGAGGAGCGCCTGTCGGCTGCCCTGGCCGCGCTGCGCGGCGCCCGCGCCACCGACGACCAGGCCGCGCAAGCCCGCGCATTACGAGACGTCGCGAGCAGCGAACGACTCGCCGACGACCTGGCATCCTCAGTGGCTCACTATCAGGAAGCCCTGGCAGCCTTCGAGGCCCTGAACGATCCCGCGGGCGCTGCCGACGGGGCCAACGGTCTGGGCTTGGTTCTCTTCGCCCGGCGTGACCTCGACGAGGCCCTACAGGTGTTCACCAACGCTGCCGAGCGGGCCCACGCTGCCGGCCAAGCCCGGTGGGCGGCGATCCTGAGGAGCAACGTCGCCCATGTCCTGGAATACCAAGGCCTGGCCGCCGCGGCCGTCCTGGCCGGCGAACAGGCCCTGGCTGAACTGGCGACCACCGGATACCGAGGCCCGGCGGTCCTGGAGGCCTACAGCGTGATCGCACAGGCCCACACCGACCTGGAGCGCTGGGACCGGGCGCAGACGACTCTGGACACCGCCGACCACATCATCGCCGCCGATGGGGCGGATCCCCTGTTGCAAGCCTTGTTGTTGATCGAACGAGCGGAATTGGCCCTTGCCATGGGGCGGCCGGCGGATGCCGAGGAATCGCTATGGCAGGCCCAGAACCTGGGACGTGCGCTTCGCCACCGGGACCAACAGGTACGGATGCTGTCGGCACTTGGACGTACGCTGCACGCTTTGAACCGGACAGAGCAAGCCGCCGACTTCCACCGGCAGGCCGTGGCATCAAGCCGCGGCCGACCCGACCGCTTCCGCCTCGCCGACGTGCTGTCGCATCTCGCGGACACCCTGGATGCCCTCGATCAGACCGACGAAGCGGCCGCCGCGCGTACCGAGGCCGCCGCGCTGCTCAGCGGATACCCGGATCCACGAGCAGCCGGCCTGCGCACCCGGCTGGCTGCCGGCGGCAAGGGTTCGCAGCCGTAAAGCGGAACAGCTCTCCAGAGAGGGCGTGCTGCTGATGGCCCTCGCGGAGATCTTCGACCACGGCTCGATCACGACGACGTCCAGGTACTACGCCCGACTGATGCCCGGTGCGCTCGACTACGCGCGTGAGACCGTTAACGCCGAGCCGACGGGCTTCAAGATATTTCCCCCTGATCCAACAGGCATGGAACAAAAGGCCGCCTGACACCGCCAGAGGCGGTCCCGAGCAGTTGCCGACCGAATCAGCAACCCTCGAAGACCGCCCCTGAGCGGGCCTTTATGATCACGCCTCGGGCAACCCCATGTCCCGAGCGATGAGCATCCGCTGCACCTCGCTCGTCCCCTCGCCGATCTCCAGGATCTTCGAGTCGCGCCACATGCGTGCCACTGGGAACTCGTTCATGAAGCCGTAGCCGCCGTGGATTTGGGTGGCTTCGCGGGCGTTGGTGACGGCTGCCTCTGAGCAGTAGAGCTTTGCCATGGCTGCCTCGGCCTTGAAGGGTTCGCCGGTGAGCATGCGGCTGGCCGCGTCGTAGTAGGCGAGGCGGGAGGTGTGGGCGCGGAGGCGCATGTCGGCCAGTTTGAATTGGATTGCCTGGTTGGCGCCGATCGGGTGGCCGAAGGCTTGGCGGTCGTGGGCGTACTTCACCGATTCGTCGACGCAGCCTTGGGATAGGCCTGTGGACAGGGCTGCGATGGCGATGCGGCCTTCGTCCAGGGTGCGGAGGAAGTTGGCGTAGCCGCGGCCGCGTTCGCCGAGGAGGTTTGCGGCGGGGACTCGGACGTCTACGAAGGAGAGTTCGCGGGTGTCGGAGGCGTTCCAGCCGACTTTGCTGTACTTCGGGGCCACGGTCAGGCCCGGGGTGCCGGCGGGGACGATGATGCTGCTGATCTCTTTGCGGCCGTCGGGCTTGCTTCCGGTGACGGCGGTTACGGTGATCAGGCCTGTGATGTCCGTGCCCGAGTTGGTGATGAAGCACTTCGTGCCGTTGATCACCCACTCGTCGCCCGCTAGGACCGCGGTGGTGCGGGTGGCGCCGGCGTCGCTGCCGCCGCCGGGTTCGGTGAGGCCGAAGGCGCCGAGCATTTCGCCGCTGCAGAGCTTGGGGAGCCACTGCTGCTTCTGCTCCTCGGTGCCGAAGCGGTGGATCGGCATCGCGCCGAGGGACACGCCGGCTTCGAGGGTGATGGCGACCGAGCTGTCGACGCGCGCCAGTTCCTCCAGGGCCAGGCACAGGGCGAAGTAGTCGCCGCCCATGCCGCCGTACTCCTCGGGGAAGGGGAGTCCGAACAGGCCCATGCGGCCCATTTGGGCCACGATCTCGTAGGGGAACTCTTCGCGCTCGTAGAAGGCGCCTATTTTGGGGGCGACGACGTCGTGGGCGAACTCCTCGACGGTGGCGCGCAGGGCTTCGTACTCTTCACTCAGACGGTGATCCATGGGAGTTCCTCCGCTCAGACGGGGGTGACGCCGTGACGGCGGCGGGAGAAGAAGCGGTCCTTGCCCTCGGCCGCGCGGTAGCGGGCGATCAGGCTGGAGCGCAGGTCGGACGGGTCGACGATGTCGTCGACGACCAGTTCGCTGGCCAGGCGCACGAAGTCGATGTCGGTCTCGTACTCGGCGCGCTTGTCGGCGACGAAGGCGTCGCGCTCGGCCGGGTCGGCGATGGCCGCGATCTTGTTCGCGTAGACGGCGTTCACCGCCGCCTCGGCGCCCATCACCGCGATCTTGGCGGTGGGCAGCGCGATGGTGGCGTCCGGTTCGAAGCCGGGGCCGGCCATGGCGTACAGGCCGGCGCCGTAGGCCTTGCGGACCACGACGCAGATCTTCGGCACCGTGGCCTCGGAGACCGCGGTGATCATCTTCGCCCCGTGCCGGATGATGCCCTGCTTCTCGACCGCCGTGCCGACCATGAAACCGGGGACGTCCGACAGGAACAGCAGCGGCACGTTGAACGCGTCGCAGAGCTGGATGAAGCGGGTGGCCTTGTCGGCGGAGTCGACGAAGAGCACGCCGCCCTTGAACATCGGGTTGTTGGCGATGACGCCGACCGGCTTGCCGTCCAGGCGCGCGAATCCGACGGTCAGCTCGCGGGCCCACAGAGCGTGGATCTCGAAGAAGGAGTCGGCGTCGACCAGGCCCTTGATGAAGCGCCGCATGTCGAACGCCTGGCGCTCGCTCTCCGGGACCAGGGCCGCCAGGTCGATGTTCGCCGGGGAGTCGGCGGGCTCGGCGACCGGCGCGTCCTGCTGCCAGCTCGAAGGCAGGTAGGACAGGTAGCGCTTGACGGTCTCCAGCGCGTCCTGCTCGGTCTTCACCAGGAAGTGCCCGACGCCGGATTCGGCGCAGTGCACCCGCGCGCCGCCCATCTCCTCCAGCGTGGTCTTCTCGCCGGTGACCATCTCGACCATCCGGTCGCTGCCCAGGTACATCGAGGCGTTGCCCTCGACCATCACCACGACGTCACAGAAGGCCGGGATGTACGCCCCGCCAGCCGCCGAGGGCCCGAACAGCGCGCAGACCTGCGGGATCGAGCCGGAGGCCCGGACCTGGGTGTGGAAGATCTTGCCCGCGCCGCGCCGGCCGGGGAACAGGTCCACCTGGTCGGTGATGCGGGCGCCGGCGGAGTCCACCAGATAGACCATCGGCACGCCGGTGCGGTAGGCGGTCTCGATGATCCGGATGATCTTCTCGACGGTCCGCGCGCCCCAGGAACCGGCCTTCACGGTCGAGTCGTTGGCCATCAGGCAAACCGGGCGGCCGGCGATCCGGGCGGTGCCGGTGACCACGCCGTCGGCGGGCAGGTCGGCGGCCATGGCGTTGGCGAACCGGCCGTCCTCGACGAACGACCCCGCGTCGACCAGCAGCGCGACCCGCTCGCGGGCGAACAGCTTGCCCTTCTTCTCGTTCGCCGCATGGTACTTCTCCGCCCCGCCGCGCAGGATCTCCGCGGTCAGCTCGGGCAGGTCGTGCTGCGGAAGGGTGTGCGGTGGCACGCCTGGTTCCGTCATATGGGGCAACTCCTTTGTTGCGGATATTCGCGTGCGCGCGAGGACACGCTCGCAACAAAGAGTCTGCCAGCGCGCGTCTACTTCGCTAGTGCCCGGATGGTGTGCTCGATCACACCCGGTTCGTGGTTCTCCGGCAGCATCACGATCTCGTCCACCCCGGCCTGTCGGTAGTCCTCGAAGGCCGAGCAGACCTGGTTGAGGTCCCCGAAGGCCGCGATGGAGCGCAGCACGTCCTCGGGCATGGCGGCCAGCAGCGAGCGCTCGTGCGCCCCGCCGCGGGCCAGGTCGACCAGCTCACCGTGCCCGGCCTCGGCGAACATCCGGCCGAAGCCGTCGGCGTCCAGGTAGGGCAGCAGCGAGCGCCGGATCCAGTCCAGCGCCTGCTGGTCGGGATCGACCACGGTCGGCAGGAAGACGGCCAACCGGGGCACGGAGCGGTGCAGCCGGTCGGCGGTCAGGGCCAGCCGGGCCTTGATCCGCGCGGCGTGCTCGACGGTGGCCAGCGGTACGGCCACCCGGTCGGCCCGCCCGACGGCGACCTCGCTGGCCTCCAGCCCGAAGGCGAGCACGGTGAGCGAGGCCTCGGAGGGCTCCAGCCGCGCCCGGAAGCCGCGGGAGCGGACCGAGACGCCCTGGAAGCTGATCGGCTCGTTGCGGGTCAGCGGGCCGAGCACGGTCAAAGTCTCGGCCAGCGCGGTGGCCGGATCGGTGCGCGGCCGGCCGTGCCAGTCCACGACCACCAGGCCGGTCGAGGCGGTCAGGGCCAGGCCGATGTCGCGTCCGGTGAGAGCGGCCACGCTGGCGGCCCCGCGGGCCGCCGTGACCGGGTCCCTGACGAGCGCCGGGAGCGGGCCGAGAGTGAGCGCGGCCCGGTTCCTCGGCTCCGGGGTCGCGCGGCGGATCTCGTCGGCGGTGGCCGGGCCCGCGCCCGGGGGCCGGCCGGCCGCCTCGGCGTCGGCGCACGCCCCCGGCAGGTCGCCGGCGGCCGCGGCGACCGCCACGGCCAGCGCGAAGGCGTCGTGGCCGGTCGACTCCCCCAGCCAGATCTCCCGGTAGCCGAGCTCGTCGGCGAGGACGGCCAGCCGTACGGTCAGCGCCGGGTCGCTGTCCGTCCGGTTGCCGAGCAGAACCCCGTCCACGATCACTTGACTCACTGCCCCCTGGCTCGCCCTCGGAGGCGTCCGCCTATGATCCGCCCCGGGTGCAGAGTACCGTTCGGGGGTCTCGCGGTGCGATACGTTGGATCGATGCGCATCACGTCGATTGGTCATGCCGGGATGCTGGTGGAGACTGCCGCCGGCCGGATCGTCTGTGACCCGTGGTTCACCCCGGCGTACTTCGCGTCGTGGTTCCCCTTCCCGGACAACTCAGCCTTCGGGGCGCAGGCCGACCCGGCGGGGATCCGAGACGCCGAGTACCTGTTCGTCTCGCACCTGCACCACGACCACTACGACCCGCGCTGGCTCGCCGAGAACATGTCCAAGGACACCACGGTCCTGCTGCCCGACTACCAGGTCCTGGACCTGCGGGACGAGTTGGAGAAGCTGGGCTTCCGGAACTTCGTGCAGACCCGCAACCGCGAGGTCACCGAGCTCCCGGGCGGGTTGCGGATCCTCATCGACGCGCTGATCACCCCGACCGACGGCCCGCTGGGCGACAGCGGCATCGCGATCGACGACGGCGAGGTGCGCATCTTCAACCAGAACGACGCCCGGCCGGTCGATGACGGCGCGGTCGCCGGGTTCGCCTCTGGCGACAATGGGCACAGCGGTCCGTACGACGCGCACTTCCTTCAGTACTCCGGTGCCATCTGGTACCCGATGGTCTACGACTTCCCGGAGCGGATGAAGGCCACGGTCGGCCGGCGCAAGCGGGAGAACGGCATGGCCCGCGCCCTGCGCTACGTCGACCAGTACGATGCCAAGCAGGTGTTCCCCTTCGCCGGTCCGCCATGCTTCCTGGACGAGCGCGACGGCCTGTTCGCCATCAACGACTTCGACGACGACCCGACGAACGTCTTCCCGAGCCAGTTGGCGTTCCTGGAGTTCATGCGCGAACAGGGCCATGACAACGGCCACCTGTTCATCCCCGGCACGACCGTGGTGCTCGGCCCGGACGGCAAGTGCGAGATCGAGCAGGTCCCGCAGTCGCAGATCGACGAGATTTACGGCGACCGGCGCACCTACCTGACGAACTACCAGAAGCGCGCCCAGCCGCAGATCGAGGCGATGCACGCGGGCCTGCCGCAGGACAAGTCGGACCTGGTCGGCCAGCTCAAGCAGTGGGTCGAGCCGCTCCTGGCCTGGGCCGACCACACCTGCGCCGGGCTGAACGGCCGGATCCTGCTGGAGACTGCCGACCCCGCCACCGGCGAGGTCGACGACCAGATCGTCTTCGACTTCCTGACCCGCACCGTCGGAGAGTGGGACGGGGAGGCGGAGTGCCGCTACAGGTTCCGCACCGACCGGCCGCTGATCGAGGAGCTGGTGCGGAACCGGACCCCGGACTGGGTGAACGAGCTGTTCTTGTCCTGCCGGTTCCAGGCCTCACGCAAGGGCCCTTACAACGAGTACATCTACACGTTCTTCAAGTCGCTGTCCGAAGAGCACATGACGTACGTCGAGGGTTACTACGCCGAGTCCAGCGACGTCACCGACCTGGCGAAGGCCGAGGGCTACGCGGTGCAGCGGCACTGCCCGCACCTGAAGGCCGACCTGACGCGGTTCGGGACGGTCGCGGACGGCGTGCTGACCTGCTCGATGCACGGCTGGCAGTTCGATCTGGCCTCCGGACGCTGCCTGACCAGCGACGACCGCAAGCTGGCGGCCCGGCCGCTGACCGCCGAGGACGGGGAACTGCCGGAGATTCCGACGGCCTGAGCCCGGCCTGAACCCGGTGTGGGGAACGGTCGCGGGAACAGGCGTGGGGAACAGACGCCGCCGGCGCGGTAGTTTGCATATCTGGTCCGGAGCGGACCGGAGGCGAGCGGAAGGAACAGGCCCGTGCGGCTGGGGGTCAACGTCCCGAACTTCGGTCCGGCCACGTCGGTGGCGGTCCTGGAACGCTGGGCGCACGTCGCCGAGGGCCTGGGCTTCGACCTGCTGATGATGTCCGACCACGTGCTGGTCACCGAGGACGTGGGCCGCGTCTATCCGGGCCCGTTCCACGACCCGTTCACCACCCTGGCCTGGCTGGCCGGCCGCACCGAGAACATCCGGCTGGGCACCACGGTCCTGATCATGCCCTACCGGCAGCCGGCCCTGACCGCGCAGATGGCGGCGAGCCTGCACCGGCTCTCCGGCGGCCGGTTCGTGCTCGGCGTCGGGGTCGGCTGGGCCCAGCAGGAGTTCAAGGCGCTGGGCGTGCCGTTCAAGCGCCGTGGCACCCTGACCGACGAGCACCTGGACGAGATGCACCAGATCTGGGGCGGCGGCGTCGAGGGCGTGGCGCCCGCGCTGGCCCCGGAGGAGCTGCCCGGACCGCCGGTGTGGATCGGCGGCAACAGCGACGCGGGCATCCGGCGGGCCGTGGTGGCCGGGCAGGGCTGGCACCCGCTGGGCTTCACCATGGACTGGATCCAGGACGCGGTGGGCCGGCTGAAGGCCTTCGCCGACGAGGCCGGCCGCGCGGTCCCGACGCTGGCGCCGCGGATCAGGCTGCGGCTGACGGCCGAACCGGTCACCGATCCGGAGCGCCAGGCCGGTATCGGCACGCTGGAGCAGGTGCTCGACGACCTGGACCGGCTGCGGACGCTGGGCTCGGAGGTCGTGGTGCTGGATCCGTACCACGGGAATCCGGCGGAGCTGGAGCGGCCGGAGAAGGCGTGGCGGGAGTTGGCCGTCGTGGCGGATGCCTGGAAGGCGTTCTCCGCGGAGCCGCCCTCAGCGTGAAGGGCTGAAGGCGGTCCGCGTCTTTCCGCAAGCAATGCAAGGGACGCTAGGGACGCAAGCAGGCGGCTGCGATCAAGCCGGAATCATCGCCGCTGTTGGTCGAGGGTTGGGGCTGGTGTTGGGCCGGCGGACAGTCGGGATGCTGGGTTGCCCGGCTTTCAGGCTGCTGAGCTGCTGCGCCGCCGGCACGAGGGTCGGGCTAGAAGTTGGACGCCTCAGCGTGCACCCGCCAGTCGCTGTGCGGCGCGGGCGGCGTGAGCCCCATCCGGGCGTAGGCCATGCCGACGATCTCCGAGGGCTGCATCGCCCAGCGCAGAGTACGTCCCGCGGCCTGTGCCAGCGGCCGGTCGAGCAGCAGCCGGACGGCGTCGGAGCGGCCCAGGCGCAGCGGGTCCCGGGCCCAGCCCGGCAGCAGTGCGGCGGCGCCGTTCATCACGACCCGGACCGCCGCGCGCTCGCGCGGGTTGGCGCCGAAGTTCCGGATGAAGTGGATCCCCTCGATCGCCGCCTCGGTCGCCTGGAGTTCGGGCTGCATGTCGCGCAGGTACTGCGCGACCTCGGACGCCGACTCCGGCACGTCCCGCGCGCCGAGCAGCCGCGCCGGGACCGCCACCTCGCGGAAGTAGCGGTCGCGTTCCGAGGCGGTCAGCGGCGGGGCGCCGAAGCGTTCGTAACCGGCCAGGAAGCAACGGCATTCCGCGACGTGCACCCAGGTCAGCAGGTGCGGGTCGCCGGCGCGGTAGGGGCGGCCGTCGGGGGCCGTGCCGTGGATGTGCGGGTGGATCCGGTCGCGCACATACGCCACCGCCGCCTCGGCGACCTGCCGGGACCCGTACGTCGTCGTGACCACGTAGGCGGCGGTCCGGTTGAGCCGGGTGAGCGCGTCGGTCCGGAAGTCGGAGTGCTGGTCGACCCCGGCCATCGCCAGCGGGTGCAGCGACTGGAGCATAAGGGAGGCGAAGCCGCCCATCAGCATGCCCGGGGAGTCCGAGTGCACCCGCCAGGTCACCGAGTCCGGGCCGAACAGCCCCGGATCGCCGGGCGGGTCGGCGTAGCGCTCCTTCAAGCGCAGGCCGTCGGCGCCGTGGACGCTGACGTTCACCTCGTGCCGGACGTACGCCTTCAGCCCGCGGGCCGGGGCGGAGAGCCTTGCCGTCATCAATCGAAACCTGTTCTACTTTCCGCATGAGTCAGCGGGACCGCATCCGGATGTCCGATGATGAGATCGAAACCTTTTTCGGCGCGGGGCGCAAGCTCCAGATCGCCTCGGCCAACGCCGACGGTACGCCGCACCTGGTCACCATGTACTACGCCCTGCTGGACGGCGATCTGGCGTTCTGGACGTACGGCAAGTCCCAGAAGGCGGTGAACCTGCGGCGCGATCCGCGGATCACCTGCCTGCTCGAGGACGGGATCGCCTACGACGAACTGCGCGGGGTCACGGTCTACGGCGAGGTGGCCCTGATCGACGACTACGACCAGGTCGTGGCCTTCGGCATGGCACTGACGGCCCGCTATCCCGAGGTCTTCGGCGCGGACGCCGAGGCCATGCGGCCGTTCGTCGAACAGCAGGCGCGCAAGCGGGTCGTGGTGCGGGTGGGGGCCAAACGGACGGCTTCGTGGGACCACTCGAAGACCTGAGCGGTCGGTGGCGCGCTTAGCGGCGTGCTCAGCGGCGCGCGGCGATCACGCCCGCGTCGAACAGGTACGCCAGCCACGCCAGGATGAACTGCACCGCGCCGAACACCAGGAACAGCGTCTGCAGGTCACCGGCCCCGGACGAGCTGATCGCCGAGAGCACCAGGGTGACGAAGATGGCCGTGGTGATCATCGCCGGCAGCACGCCGGGGGCTCGCTCGCCGGGCAGGAATGCGCGCACTGCGACCAGGCCGGCCAGGAAGAACATGGTCGGGGCCAGGGCGTAAATCGCGACGGCTGCCTTGTAGAGGTTGGCGGAGTCACCGTCCCCGGCGCTCACGTAGCCGAGGAACAGGTTGATCACGCCGAGCGCCGCGACGCAGAGGTAGAGCATCTTGCCGAGCGGGACCGTGACGGCGGCGCGCGGCGGGGGCTGGTGGGGGTGCGGCGGGTGCGATGCGTGCGCCGCTTGGTCGGGCGGGAGCGGCGGGCCTGAGGACGGGCCCTGATGGCCGGGCGTCGGCTGGTGCGGGGGCTGCGGCGTCGGCTGGTGCGGCGCCGAGTGCCCAGGCTGCTGCGGCGCAGGCGCCGGTGGCTGCGGCTGCGGCTGCGGCCGCTCAGGCGGCGGCACCGAATCCCCGTTCGCTCCGGTCGGCGTGCTCATCGGCGCTCCGTTCCCAGGCTGTTCCCCAGGCGGCGGAACAGCCTGGTCCTCCGACTCCCCAGCCGACCAGCACCGGCCCTTGATCGCCCGCCCCGCGCGCCGTTCGGGCGACCAGCGCACCGAATCTGATGATCCGTCAGAGACCCTTGCCATCGCACATGTAACACGTTCTAATTCACCTCATGCGGATCGCGTACACCGAGGCGCAGGCGCAGCTGCGCGACACTCTCCGCGCCTACTTCAGCGAAATGGTCACCCCCGAGGTCGCCGAGGAGATGTCCACCGGCGAGTTCGGCGGCCCACGCTGCCGGGAGGCGGTACGGCAAATGGGCCGCGACGGCTGGTTGGGCGTCGGCTGGCCGAAGGAATACGGCGGACAGGGCTTCACCCCGGTCGAGCAGTTCGTGTTCTTCGACGAGGCGCAGCGGGCCGGGGCGCCGGTGCCGTTCCTCACGATCAACGCGGTCGGCCCGGCCATCATGCGTTTCGGCAGCGACCGGCAGAAGGCCGATCTGTTGCCGCGGATCCTGGCCGGGGAGTGCATGTTCGCCATCGGCTACTCCGAGCCGGACGCCGGGACCGACCTGGCCAGTCTGAAGACCCGCGCGGTGCTGGAGCCGGACGGCGAGCACTACGTGGTCAACGGCCAGAAGATCTTCACCTCGCTGTCCGATCACGCCGACTACGTCTGGCTGGCCTGCCGCACCGACCCCGAAGCTCCGGCCCGCACCGGCAAGAAGCACAAGGGGATCTCGATCCTGCTGGTGCCGACCTCGGACCCGGGCTTCACCTACACCCCGATCCACACCATCGGCGAGGCCTCGACCTACGCCACCTACTACACCGACCTGCGCGTGCCGGCCGAGAACATCATCGGCGAGCCCGGCGAGGGCTGGCGTGTGATCACCACACAGCTGAACTACGAGCGGGTGGCGCTGTGCTCGTCGGGGTCGCTGGAGCGGCCGTTCACCGAGGTCGTCGAGTGGGCCCGGCAGACCAAGCTGGCCGACGGCTCGCGGGTGATCGACCGGGAGTGGGTCCGGGTCCACCTGGCCCGGATCCAGGCCAAGCTGGCCGCGCTGCGGCTGTTCAACTGGAAGGTGGCCGCGGCGGACCAGGTCGGCAAGCTGAACCCGGCCGACGCCTCGGCGACCAAGGTCTGGGGCACCGAGCTGTACTGCGAGGCCTACGGCCTGATGTTGGAAGTGCTGGGCGCGGCCGGGTCTTTGAAGAAGGAGTCCCCCGGCGCCCTGCTCGCCGGGCGGGTCGAGCGCGCCTACCGCGGGGTGCTGATCCTCACCTTCGGCGGCGGCACGAACGAGATCCAGCGCGACCTGATCGCCCTGTTCGGGCTCAACATGCCCCGCGTCCCCCGCCACTAGGAGCCCGCCCATGGATTTCGACCTGACCGAGGAACAGCGGGCCCTGATCGACCTGGTCGACCAGATCCTCGCCGACCACTGCGGCCACGAGCGGCTGACCGGGCTGGAGAAGGAAGCGCGCGGAAGCGGGATCGGATCAGTGCACGACGCTCCGGCGTGGCGCGCACTGGTGGATGCCGGGGCCGTCAGCGCGCTGCTGCCGGAGTCCGCCGACGGCGGTGACCTGGGCGTTCTGGGGCTGGTGCTGCTGGCCGAGGCCGCCGGGAAGCGGACCGCGTATCTGCCGGTGGTCGCGACGGTCGCGCTCGGCGCGTTGCCGTTGGCCCGGTTCGGCGGGCACGACGACCTGCTGGCCGCGGTCGCCGCCGGGGAGCAGTTGGTCACGGCGGCGCTGGAGGAACCCGGCGAGCCCACGGCGCTGACCACCACTGCGCGCAGTTCTGGGGACGGCTCTGTAGATGGCTATGCAGATGGCTATGTAATAGACGGCGCGAAGACCATGGTCCCGTACGGCGACCTCGCCGACAGCGTTCTGATCCCGGCGGAGTTGGACGGCGAACCGGCCGTGTTCGTAGTCCCGCGCTCCTCTATAGAGGTGACGCCGCTGTTGGTCACGGGGCGTCAGCCCTATGCGGATCTGGAGTTGGAAGCGGTGTCGGTCCCCGGGACGGCTTTGCTCGCCCGCGGCGCCGAAGCCGTGGACTGGATCCGCGATCTCGGCACCCTTGCTCTGGCGGCCGAAGCCTCCGGGATCTGCACCGAGGCAGTCGCCATAACCGCGCGCTACACCAGTACCCGCAAGCAGTTCGGCGAGCCGATCGCCTCTCTCCAGGCCGTGAGCCAGCGTGCCGCTGACGCCTACATCAGTGCCGAGGTACTGCGGCTGACCATGTTGCACGCGGCCTGGCTGATGGACGACGCGGCGCGCGGCGGCGAGACGGCGTCCTCTACAGAGATATCCGCGGACATCGCTATAGCGAAGTTCCACGCAGGGGACGCGGGATCCCGCGTACTACACGCCGCGCAGCACCTCCACGGCGGGATCGGTGTGGACACCGACTATCCGCTGCACCGCTACTTCGTCCGGGGCAAGCAGGTCGAGCAGACCCTCGGCACCGCCACCCGGCAGCTCCTCCGCATAGGCGCACATCTCGCAGAGTAAGGACTCCCCATGCAGTTCAACCTCGCGGACCTGTTCGAGAGCGTCGTCGACAAGATCCCCGAGAAGGAGGCTCTGGTCGTCCCCGGCGTGAAGCGATGGACGTACCGTGAGCTGGACCGCGAGGCGAACCGGCTGGCGCACTTCCTACTGGCGCGGGGGATCGGGGTGCGGGACCACGTCGGGATGCACATGTACAACGGGTCGGAGTACGTGGTCGCCGTGTTGGCGTGCTTGAAGATCCGGGCGGTGCCGATCAACATCAACTACCGCTATGTGGCCGACGAACTCCGTTACCTCTATAAGGACGCGGATCTGGTCGCGGTAATACTCGACGCGGAGTTCGGCGAACGGGTCCGCGAGATAGCCGACGACGCACCGAAGCTCAAGACGATCGTCTCCGTCGGCGGCGCTATAGCGGAGCTGCCCTCAGTGACCTTCGAGGCGGCGATCCAGGGGCAGTCCGAGGAGCGCGACGGGCTACTCCCCCACGGCGAGCGCTCTGCAGACGACCTCTACATCATCTACACCGGCGGGACCACGGGGATGCCTAAGGGCGTCATGTGGCGTCATGAGGACATCTTCTATGCGGGGATGGCAGGCGGGCGCCCTTATGGCGAGCCGATGAAGGACCCCTCTGAGGTCCCGGATGGCATCGACCCCGCTGCCGGCCAGATCTCGACCTTCCCGGTAGCGCCGCTCATGCACGGCGCTGCGCAGTTGGCGACGTTCATCAGCTTCAACATGGGCCAGAAGGTGGTGCTGAACCGGAAGTTCGACGCGCACGAGGTGCTGCGCACAGTGGAGTCGGAGAAGGCGAACGTCATCTCGATGGTCGGCGACGCCATGGGCCGGCCGCTGGCCGAGGCGCTGGCCGGACCGCTGGCCGGGACCGACGTCAGCAGCTTGTTCGTGCTGAGCTCGGCCGGCGCGATCCTGTCCGAGGCGGTGCGCGAACAGTTGCAGTCGCAGCTGCCGAACGTGCTGATCCGCGACAACTTCGGGTCCACGGAGAGCGGGTTCAACGGCGATGCGGCGCCCGGCACCGGGCCGGCCGGCGGGATGCGCTTCACGGTCAACGAGCGGACCACGGTCTTCCTGGAAGAGGAGCACTGCGCGGCCACACCCGGGGACGGCCGGGTCGGGCACGTCGCGCAGCACGGCAACGTGCCGCTGGGGTACTACAACGACCCGGTGAAGACCGCCGAGACGTTCTTCGAGCACGACGGGCGCCGGTGGGTGCTGCTCGGGGACCTGGGGACGCTGGAGGCGGACGGTTCCGTCTCGGTCCTCGGACGCGGCTCGCAGTGCATCAACACCGGCGGCGAGAAGGTGTTCCCCGAGGAGGTCGAGGCGGTCCTCAAGGCGCATCCCGGGGTGTTCGACGCGATCGTGGCCGGCGCCCCGGACGAGCGGTTCGGCAACCGGGTGGCGGCCGTCATCCAGCCGCGTTCCGCTGGCGAGGACGCCCCCACCGACGGTGAGCTGGAGGAGTTCTGCCGGGCCAAATTGTCCGGGTACAAGGTGCCCCGGCTGGTGGTGCGGGTGTCGCATATCCGCCGCTCACCGAGCGGCAAGCCGGACTACCCTTGGGCGAAGCGGCTGGTCACCGAGGCGGCCCGCGCCGAGGGCTGAGGCACGGGCACAATTCATTTGACAGTCGGCCGGACCGCTCCACTGGACCTTTGCCGAGCCGGTGACTTACGCTAACGTAACCTACGTACCCGTAAGTTTCGGGACCGTAGGTCCGTCCCCCAAGGCCGCTTCCCCAGGCCACAGCGTGTAGGAGCCGACCCCATGACCGTCACCGACCTGCCCCGGCAGGGCACCCGCCCGACGCCCCGCATGCCCGAGACGGCCCTGCTCACCGAGCTGGAGCAGGTCGTGGAGACGAACCTGAACCGGCACCTGGACTGTGCCAAGGAGTGGTTCCCGCACGAGTACGTGCCGTGGAGCGAGGGCGAGACCTTCGACGGCGTCCTGGGCGGCAAGCCCTGGACCCCGGACCAGTCCCGGATCCCGGAGATCGCCCGCACCAGCCTGGTCCTGAACCTGATGACCGAGGACAACCTGCCGAGCTACCACCGCGCGATCGCGGTCCAGTTCGGCCAGGACGGCGCCTGGGGCACCTGGGTCCACCGCTGGACCGCCGAGGAGGGCCGGCACGGCATCGCCATCCGCGACTACCTGCTCACCACCCGCGCCGTCGACCCGGTGGCGCTGGAGCGCGAGCGCATGGCGCACATGTCCAACGGCTACAGCCAGCCGGACAGCTACGACGCCCTGCACTCGATCGCCTACGTGAGCTTCCAGGAACTGGCGACCCGCATCGCCCACCGCAACACCGGCAAGGTCTCCGGCGACCCGGACTGCGAGCGCCTCCTCGCCCGAGTGGCCCAGGACGAGAACCTGCACATGCTCTTCTACCGCAACCTCCTGAACGCATCCTTCGAACTGGACCCGGACCAGGCCATGCGCGCGGTGGCGAACGTGGTCCAGCAGTTCCAGATGCCCGGCTCGGGCCTGGAGGGCTTCGGCCGCAAGTCGGTGATGATCGCCAAGGCCGGCATCTACGACCTGCGCATCCACCACGACGAGGTCGTGATGCCGATCCTGCGCCAGACCCGCGCCCTGGAGCGCGACGACCTCGGCCCCGAGGGCGAGATCGCGCGGGAGGAACTGGCGCAGTTCCTGGACGGCCTGGACGGCGCCGCGACGCGCTTCTGCGAGAAGCGGGCCGCACTGCTGGCCAAGCAGGCGGCTCGGCGGAACAAGTAGCTGCGCGAGGGCGGGCTATGGTCCGCCCAAACGCGAGCGTTGCAAGAGGCGCGCAAGACGCTGCAAGTGAATCGGCTGGCCAGGCGGGCAATCCCCCGCCTGGTCGAGCGAGCTAGGCGCGACGGCCAGCGCCAAACCGCCGCGAAAAGCGAGCTTGGTGTCGGCAAATCGGCACACACAAGCACTGCAAGCGAATCGGCTGGCCAGGCGGCAAACTCCGCCTGGCCCAGCGAGGTAGGCCGCGAGTACCGGCGCCGGGCTCGCGCAGCCCGCAGCGCAAGCGCCGCAAGAAGCGCACGCAAGCGCTGCAAACGAATCGCGGCCCAGGCCCAGCGAACCCCGCCCGGCGGAGCAATCTACGCGCGACTGCCAGCCGCGAAAGCGAGCTTGATGCTGCGGCAACCCGGCACACACGAGCGCCAAACACTGCAAGCAAATCGGCTGTGCATGCGGCAGAACATGGCACGGCCGAGCAAGCTAGTGCGGTGGCCGGATTGGTTCACCGGGTTGGTGGTGTGGTCACCTGTTGGACGAGAGTCGGGTGCGGAGGTCGCCGGTCGTGTACGGGGTTTAAAGGCGTTGTTGAGAAATCGGCAGATTTCG
>NZ_JAAFZA010000010.1 GCF_015356865.1 Catenulispora pinisilvae | reverse complement strand
CGAAATCTGCCGATTTCTCAACAACGCCTTTAAACCCCGTACACGACCGGCGACCTCCGCACCCGACTCTCGTCCAACAGGTGACCACACCACCAACCCGGTGAACCAATCCGGCCACCGCACTAGCGACGGATGCCTCCGCGGCGTTGTCTCGATGAGATGAGGTCCGAGCAGGCCCCCGATGACCGCCGGGAATTCATCCCCGATTCATATCGTCCCCGACCGATTGACACCCGGAGCACCGGAACAGACCATGGCCCCACCCCCTTGGTCTCTGCCGCCGGCGGACCGATCGGGCCAGGTCAGTGAGCTCGCGTCGGCAGCGGGGAGGACGGGCAGTGAACGGTCTGAATCAGACGGTCGACGCGGCTGCGGGCCGGCGCGCGCCGATGACGGCGCCTGCCCACGAGCCCAAGTTCCAGGTGATCGCCGATCGGCTGCGCGAGGAGATCCTCGGGGGCGCGTACCGGCCCGGCAGCCGGCTGCCCACCGAGCGAGACCTGGCCCGGGGCTGCTCGGTATCGATCAGTACGGTTCGCCGTGCCGTCGACGACCTGGTCGCTGAGAGCTTGGTGGTGCGCCGCCAGGGTTCCGGGACGTATGTACGCACCGCCGCCCCGGACAGCACCCGGCCGGCGTTGATAGGCGTGATCGTCCCGCACGGCACGTTCTACTACCCGCGGGTGCTGCGGGGTATCGAGGACGCCCGGGCCGCGATCGGGGCCCGGATGCACCTGGCCTGCTCGGACTATCGGCAGGACGTCGAGGCCAAGCTGGTCCAGGAGATGCTGGACGCACGCGTCGACGGACTCCTGATCGCCCCGACGCTCTCCGGACCGGAACCCGCGGGCGCCTATCTGCGCCGCCTGAGCGAGCTCCCTGTCCCGGCCGTCCTCATGGAGCGCCGGGGAGGGACACTGGACGACCCCACCGAGCACGTGTGCACCCACCACGAGGCCGGTGCCTACGCGGCGGTGCGCCATCTGGCCGCGCTGGGGCACCGGAATATCGGGCTGGCGCTGCGCTCCCCCAGCCCGACGGCCGCCCCCGTGACCAGCGGCTACCGCCAGGCCGTCGCGGAAATCGACTGCCCCCCGACGGAGTTCCGAGGCCTGCTGGAGGAGTGGGGACCGGCCACCGCGGACCGCTGCCTGCGACACCTGCTCACCGCGGGCTGCACCGCGGCGCTGTGTTTCGGGGACCGCCAAGCCGGCCTGCTCGTCTCGGCGGCCCGCCGCATCGGCCTGCGCATCCCGGCCGATCTGGCGCTGGTGGCCTACGACGACGAGATCGCGGACATACCGGAGGTCCCCCTCACCGCCGTGTCCCCACCGAAGCGCCTGATCGGGCACACAGCCGCCGAACTGCTCTTCCAACGGCTCAAGCAGCCGGACCTCGCCCGCCGGCAGATCCTGCTGCGGCCGGACATCACCGTGCGCAAGTCGTGCGGGGCCGGCTGAACCGGTTCCGGAGCTGCTGATCGGCCCGCGCTTCGGCGACGATCCGACCACCGGCCCGGCCCAGGGTCTATCAGCGGGCGTATCTGTACCTGGACGAGCCGGCGCCGCATAGGTCGTAGGTCCCAGCGCTATTACTCCACTACGAATACCGGCTCGACGTTCAGCTCGCTGATCCGCCAACCGTCAGGCGTCCGGACGGCCTTGGTACGGGCCAGCCCGTAGCGGCGGGAGGTCGGCACGAGACTGTCGGCATGGCCGGACAGGGCGGTGATGGAGGCGCGGATCGTCGCGGTGTCGCCGTCGACCTCGATCAGCACGCTGCTGAGCCGGTGGAGCAGGCGGGTGTGGTCCTTGTTGCCGGCCTCGATCTGGGCGATCAGGACGTCGCGGCCGGACCCGGTCCCGTTGCGGGTCGTGCCGGTGGCGTCCGGCGTCAGAACGTCTTTCAGGTCGTCGAAGCGGTGCTCGTCCAGGGCCCGGCCCAAATGCAGCAGCAGGTCGTGCAGCTCGGCGCGGTCGGCCAGGGTTCGCAGGTCGTAGTTCATGAGGTGTCCTTTCAGAACTGGCGGATGAAAGGAACCATGCGGGGCGCAGCGGGGGCGCGCATCACTCCCGCCTCGTTGTTGCGCAAAGTCGCAACGGTGTCCGCCCCGCGTTGGCACCGCTCGGTTTTCTGGGGCAGGATGCGGATTCACGGGGTGGGACGTCAGGGGGTGGCCGGCGATGTCTGAGGTGGCGTGGCTGAAGTCGCTGCGGGCCGGGCGCGGTGTGTGCCCGCTGTTCGGGGCCGATGCCGTGGTGGCCCGGTTCGCCGAGATCGTCTCCGTCGAACGCAGCGAGCGGCTGGTCATGGTTCCCGCGTCGGCCCAGCGCCCGGTGCTGGGGACGCTCCCGGTGCCGCCGGATGTGCGTACGCGCTGGCTGGGGTCGGCTCCGTCGGGCCATGACGTGCGCCTGCTCGCCGCCGGCGCCGAGCATCGGATCCTGCCGACCCTGCCGGCCAAGATGGTCATCATCGACCGGGCGATCGTCATGACGCCCGTCGACCCGGAGGATCCGCTGAAGGGGGTCTGGCAGATCACCGCCAAGCCGCTGGTGCGCGCCCTGGTCGAGACGTACCAGCGACTGTGGGGGCAGGCGGCTGAGCCGATGCGATGGCCGGCGGGGCTGTCGGCCAGGGAGCGCGCCGTGGTGACGCTGCTCGCCGAGGGCCGCACCGACCAGAGCGTGGCCGAGCAGCTGGGCCTGAGTCGGCGCACCATCACCTACACGGTCGCGGACCTGATGGAGAAGTACGGGGCGCGCAGCCGGTTCCATCTGGCGCTGCTGCTGGCCGCGGCCGACACCGGGGATTCGTTCGACACGACCAGGGCCTTCGCTGGGGCACGCGACAACCGCAGGATCTTGAGTTGACGTCGCGATCACCAGGATCAGCGGTGGTCGCTTCGTCTCTTCAGCCACCCCGGACACGCAAGGTCGGTCTCTCCTCGGCTACCTCGTCGAAGGCGGCGAGCCGGCTTTCGACACGGTCGACATCAGCGCGCCGGTGTTGGGATTGATAGAGGGACAGGGCCTGTCGCCATGCGCTGCGGGCCTCACTGCTCCGGCCGAGGGCTGCGTGCGCCTGGGCGAGCCGGTCGAGGACGCCGGCTTCTTGGTAGGTGTTGCCTAGTTCGTGGGTCAAGACCTGTGCCTGGCTGAAGTAGTCGAGCGCGCGGCTGTACTCGCCGAGGCCCTGGGCGACTGAGCCCAGGGTATCCAGGTTCGCCGACTCGCCATGGCGGTCGTTGCTCTCCACGCATATGACCAACGCCTGCTCGGAGGCTGCGCGGGCTTCGTCATAGCGCCCGAGCCGGAGAGCGCACCATCCGACCGCGTTGAGGGCGGTCGCCACCAAGGGCAGTTCGCCGAGGGTCCGGTACAAGCGCAGGGCTTGCGTGGCATGGGTCAATGCCCGCTCATCGTCGCCCTTCTCCGACCACACCACCACGAGTGCGTTGTGCGCGCGGGCCTCGTGACCGACGTCGCCATGGTGCCCGGCGAAGTCGAGAGCCTGCTCCAAATGGCCGAGGGCCTCGGTGTGAGCGCCCACGCGGGCGTGGGCCATGCCCAGGAACCGGTGGGACGGTGACAACAGACTGGAGTCGCCCAGCCGCTCGACGGCCGCCACCGCGACCTGCCAACAGGTGACCTGGTCTCGGAGGTGCCCTCTGCGCAGCTGGAAGTTGTTCATCATCCAGGCCAGCCGCCACACGGCGGAATGCCAGCCGCGAATCGCCGCGGCCTGTTGCGCGGCGAGGAGGCCGGCGTATTCGGCGTCGAACCACGCGAGCGCCGCGTTCAAGTCGAACAGTGCGGGAGCGAGGTAGCCCGCGTCCGGCACGCCGATGTCCACTGCCACGCGGCGTGGGTTCACCAGCCCGTCCGCGGCGTATGCGGTGTGAACGTAGTAGTCGAGGAGTCGCTCCAGTGGCCCGGTGGCTGTGTTGCTTCCGCCGCCCTCCGGTAGCGCGGCGAGAGTGGCGTCGGCGGCGGGCCCGGGGACGAGCGTTCGCGCGTAGAGACGCACGAGGTCGTGGAAGCGGTAGCGGCCCGGGGTGCGCTGGACGAGCAGGTTCTGATCGAGCAGGGAGTCCAGCAGTCGTTCGGCGGTCTCCAGGTCGGTGTCGGCGAGGTTAGCGGCGGCGTAGGTATCGAAGTCGGGCCCCGGAACCAGCCCCAGGTGCCGGAACAGGTTCTGCTCCGCGACCGGAAGGTGGCGGAAGGACAGCTCGAACGCGGCCGCCAGGCTGCGGTCGTCGTCCTGGAGGTGGCCCAGGCGGCCGTGTTCGTCGCGAAGCTGTTGCGCGAGGTGGTCTGTCCGCAGGGCTCGGCGGTGGCGCAGCCGGGCGGCGATGATCCTGATGGCCAGCGGCAGGAAGCCGCACAGGGCGAGGACCTCGGGCAGCATGGGATCGTCGGCGGGGACTCGGCCTGGTCCGGCGATCTTGTGGAACAGCGCCGTCGCGTCCGCTTCGGTCAGTACATCCAGCGGAAGGTTCTCGGCGTCGTCCAATCCGGTCAGCCGCCCGCGGCTGGTGATCACCACGAGGCAGCCGGCGGAGCTGGGAAGCAGGGGTTTGACCTGGGCGGTGTTGAGAGCGTTGTCCAGGATGATCAATGTTCTGGTTCCGGCGAGCCGGTCCCGGTAGAACGCGGCACGCGCCTGAGGATCCGCGGGAATGCGCTGAGACGGTACGCCGAGGGAGCTCAGGACCGAGTGGAGCGCTTGGTCGGCGGTGAGCGGGTCGAGGCCGTCGGTGTATCCCTGGAGGTCGATGAAGAGTTGTCCGTCCGGGAAGCGGTCGCCGATGTCGTGCGCCGCGCGCAGGGCGAGCGACGTCTTGCCGATGCCGCCCATCCCGTCGATCGCGGTGATCACCACTGTTCCGACCGATCCCTCGGATACGGCCTGGGCCGTGTCGGTGAGGCGCTGGAGTTCCTCGGCACGTCCGGTGAACGCTCGGGTCGGCGTCGGCAGCTGATGCCGGCCCTGATGACGGCCCTGGACCGACGGGGCTTGTCTGCCCGGGGCCTGGTTGGTCAAGGCGTCCTGTTGGGCTTGGCGCAGCACCCGGCCGGGCTCCAAACCCAGCGCGCGCACCGAGCGGACGGCCGCGGCAGCCGTCTGGGCTGCTTGGGCCGGTTCGCCGGCGGTGTGCAAGGCGCGGACCAGGAGGGCGGCGAGGCGTTCGCGTTCGGGATGGTCGGCGTGCGGGCCGCGCAGCATGCCGATCGTCTCGCGGACGCGGTCTGCGCGCAGGTCGATCTCGGCGAGCTCCTCCAAGGCGTCGAGGCGGGTCTGTTCCAGGGCCAGGCCACGGTCGCGAAGCCACGGACTGTCCAAGTCGGCCAGCGGGATGCCGCGCCACATGCCCAGGGCGCGGCGCAGGTGTGCCTCGGCCTGTTCGTCGTCGGCGGCCTCGCGATCGGTGCGGGCCTGGTGGATCAGGGCGGTGAACCGGTGGGCGTCGATCAGCTCGGGGTCCACCTCGGCGACGTAGCCGGGCGGCCGGCTTCGCAAGCTGATGCCGCCCGCCGGTTCCAGGATCTTGCGAAGCTTGGCGATATAGCCGGCGACCAGCTTCTCGGCGGTGTTCGGGGGATCCGGGGGCCAGGCGTAGGCCACGATCCGCTTGGTCGGCACCGCCTGGCCCGGGTGCAGCAGCAGCACGGCCAGAACGCACTTCTGCTGCTGGCCGCCCAGCTCCAACTGTTGGTCGGCGTGCCAGGCCTGCATGTCTCCCAGTAGCCGGAACTCCGTCATCGCTCCCCCTGAAGCATCGCGATACCCGCGAGCAGTCCCTGCCGTTCAAGTAGACGCCGTTGCGCACCTCTGCGCGCACTTTTCACCGGATCGTTGCCGCCCGAGCTTCCATCCGGATTGCGCGATGGCTGCGCTCGGATTCGCATCCTGAACGCGCACTCTGAAGGCGCTGGTCGGTGCCGCCCTCGATGGGGCCAGACCGACAGTGACGAGGAGAAGCCTGATGCGAGTGAACAAGAACCCGATCCAGACCCAGATGAAGCCGCTCATCGTCACCTGCCCGGCCTGTGCCGGCACCGGACGGGTCCTCGGTGACGACTCACAAGTACGCGTGGCCTGTCGGCTGTGCTGGGAGCACGGCGTCGTCGCACGGATAGCCGCCGAGCAGTATCTGCGCGCCAAGGAAGAAGCCCCGCAGACGTCCTGAGCTAGACCGATTGATTCCTGGGGGTACCGGCGCGAAACGGCACGCAGCCTCTGGCTGCCAAGGGCACAGTAGCGGCGCCTGGCCGCCCCGGCCGGCCACCCGAAGCCAACCAGTGTTCACGCCGGACACCTACGTGGAGCCCGTGCCGTAACAGGGCACTGCCATCCGATCGCAGAAGTCCAGATACAACGCGGCGCCCCCGGCTAACCAGCCGGGGGCGCCGCGCCGTCGGCTATAAGCACCGACTACTTCCTGACCGTCCCCGAACCCGAACGCGATGCCACGGCTTCCGGCTGCGCGGACGCCTCAAGGTACTTCTCCAGCAATGCCCGCTCGTCGGCGGTGAGCCGCCTGGCCCGGCCGGCGTCATGGTTGAACGGCGCGATGACGGTCGAGGCTGTGGCGCAGAGCTGGTCGCCGTCCTTGACCTGGTAGTCGATGGTGACCATGGCCGTCTGGATCTGCGACACCCAGGTTTCCACGTCGACCGGCCGGGGCCGATAAATAAGCGGCCGCTTGTAGTCGATCGTGTGGCTTATGACAACCGGGTCGCCGCGGAACAAAGGGTTCTCATCGTCGACGATCGCCAGCGGCGCCATGAGGTCGCGCCGCGCTTCTTCCAGATAACGCAGGTAGGCCACGTTGTTGATGATGCCGTACATGTCCATGTCGGCCCAGCGCAGCGGGCAGCGGTAAAGGTGTCGGGCCATGGCTATTCGGCTCCTTCTTCGATCGGTTCCGGCTGGCCGGGACCGGTCAGCTCGTTGTAGGCGGTCACGTAGTCGTCAGCGGCGATGGGTGCGCGAAGCAACTGCGGCGACAGCTGGAATCCGTCGATGAGCATCGGGATCTGTGGTCGCAGGGTTTCGCAGAGACCGTCAGCGGCGGCCGGAATCGCTTCGACCTGAGCGGCGTCGAGGGCACCGCGCGCCAGGTACCAGCCGGCGTCGCGCTGGATTTCGTGGAGACCGTAGAGTGCGGCGAGCAAACGCAGCGCCTGGCTTACCGCAGTGGTTCGAGCGTCGTCTGCTGCGGCGAGGGCGCACTCCAGCGCCGCCGCGACACCTTCGAGGCGGGCCATCGCCAAGGCGTCGTTGACGTTGCGGTTCCAGGAATCGAAGTACGGCTCTCGCCGATCGGCGTGCATCGCCTCACGGACCGCCTGCCGAAGCCAGTGCGCTCGGTATCGGATGCATTCCAGTTGCAGGGCCGGATCCCGGATGTCGCGGCCTCGTGGATCCGGTGTCTGTGGTGTGAGTTCGCCACCGGACCGGGCGATCTCCTGGCCCGCGGTGGCGGCCAGCAGTACCTGGCTGTCGCCTTCGGCAGTGACCGCGCTCTGCAGGAAGATCCCGTAGTCGACGATCCGGTTGACGCTGAACATGCCTTGCGCACCGCACCGTTCGCGGCACACGGCCGCGACGTCACTCATCTCCCAGGTCGTCAGCGCCTTGGTGATGGAGATCAGGTTACTGAGATCGGTGTCGACGACACCGCGCCGGGCTACGTACTCGCGCTTGGTCCGGTTCACCAAGAAGGTCATCGCGTAGACCTTCGCCAGCGCGGTGAACAGCGGCAATTGGTGGCTGCGGTATTCAATGACCGGCATGTCGTTACGGCCAGGAGCGTTGGTCACCCGCTGGAGCGCGTAGCGCAACGCGATGTAGACGCTGGCCCGGCCCAGTGAGACTGAAGCGGCGGACACGCAGATTCGGCCCGGCTGGTTCCGGCTCATGGCCCGCAGGAATCGCTTGCGCGGATTGGCTACGGACGGGTGGAACACACCATCCTCGGTGAACTCGCCCAGGTCTCCGGTGAGCAGACTCCGCCGCGGGATCCGAACATGGTCGAACCAGGTCAGACCGTTGTCCAGACCCATCGCGGGCTTCTCCGGGCACAAGGCGGCCCGAACACCCTCAGCCGGCCCGTCCGAGCCGCTGATCCTGACCATGAAGGGGAAGACACCGTAGTCCTGGCCGGCCGACTTCAGGCGGGCCATGACGACGGCGAGCTTCGGGATGTCGGTGAACCCGCTGTACGGCATGTGTTTTTGAGCCGGCACATCCGGCGTGTTCAGCACGAATGTGTTCGTCTCGTTGTCGTAGACAGCCTCGGTTCGCAGTGCCGCGACGTTGTTGCCGTAGCCGAGCTCGGTGGCCATGTAAGGGCCGAACGAGCTGAGGCTGTCCAGTTCCTCGATGTAGTCGGCGACGTCGTCGCGGCCGGCGCTGTGCTCGATCAGCGTGCCGAAGCAGAGGTTGTAGTGGACCGCCAGCACGGGGAAGGTCGAGATGTCCAGCAACGTGGTCCACTCGGTGAGAGCGAACAGGCGCCGCGGGTCGCGGAGCACGTCGGCGGGCCGTTCCAATCGGCCGTGCACGAACCGGCCGCGCCGGTAGGCCAGTCGGCCGGCCTCGTTCGAAGTCAGATCGCGGCGGTGATCGAAGATCGGGTCGAACAGCAACGCCCGGATGTCTTCGTGCACGCCGGCATACGTTCCGTCATACAGCAGCCGAGTCAGATCCGCGCTGTCACGGTCGCGGTCATGGTCGCTGTCCCGGTCCGGCCCGGCCGGGGGCGCGGGCCGCAGACCCGTATCGGAGGTCATCGGTTTCCCTTCGTAGTGTTCGCCGTCGGGTCATGCGGTGATCAGGAGCGTGGCGTTCTGGCCACCGAATCCGAAGGAATTGCTCATCACCACGTCCACCGGGCCGTACCGGGCACCGGTGTGGACGAGGTCGACCTCCATGACCGGGTCTGGCTTGGTCAGGTTCGCGGTGGGCGGAATGATGCCGTCCAGGATTGCCAGCACCGCGTACGCGGCCTCGATCGCACCGGCCGCGCCGAGCGGATGGCCCGTGACGCCCTTGGTGGAACTCACCGCGACATCCGGGCCGAGTACCGCGTGGATCGCGTTGGCCTCGATGGAGTCGTTGAGTGGGGTGGACGTCCCGTGTGCGTTGACGTAGTCGATGTCACCGGCGCCCAGCCCGGCGTCGGCGAGGGCGTTTCGCATGGCCAGCTTCGCGCCGCGGCCTTCGGGATGCGGAGAGGTGACATGGTGCGCGTCAGCGGAGGCGCCGAAACCGGCGACCCGCGCGAGGGGCCTGGCTCCTCGCTCCCGGGCGTGCTCTTCGGACTCCAGGACGAGCACGCCGGCGCCTTCGCCGAGCACCATGCCGTCGCGGTCGGCGTCGAAAGGCCGGGACGCGGTTTCCGGGTCGTCGGTACGCTTCGACAGGGCGCCCATGCGAAACAGTGCCGATATATACATCGGCGTGATGCAGGCATCCGCTCCGCCCGCGATCACGATGTCCGCCGCGCCGGTGCGCAGCAAGTCCCGGCCGATGCCGATCGCCGTCGCACCGGACGCGCACGCGGTGCTGGGAGCCAGGCACGGGCCCTGCGTACCGAACTCGATGGCGATCTGGCCCGCGGCCATGTTGGCCAGACCCATCGGCAGCGTCAGCGGTGAGACCCGGTTCGGCCCACCCCGGCGCAGCCTGACGATCTGTTCCTCCATCGTCGCCGCGCCGCCGGATCCCGATCCGAGCACCACGGCCACGCGAGTGCTGTCCGGCCAGGCATCCGGATCTAATCCGGCTCTCGCCAGGGCCTCGTAGGCCGCTGTGACGGCGAACTGGGTGAAGGGGTCGAACTGCCAGCCGCGTCGCAGCCCGGGGGTATCAGGCGGGAAGTCCGGCACTCGGCAAGCCATGCTCAGAGCGCAGTCCGCGAGCTCAGCGCGGATTGCGGCGGTCGGAATCCCGGCGACGACACGCTTCCAGTTCTCAGACACGCCTATACCCGCCGGAGTGACCAGCCCGATACCGGTGACCACAGCGGCGAAAGCCGGCGTAGCTGCTCTGCCGCTCCCCGTGGGATCAGCCATATGCCTGTCGCCCTCCTCGATGAAGTCCTGGAGCAACGATGCACGGCGCTCATTGTCGAAGGCCAATACGCACCCTGATAGCCGATGGCTATGGCTGTGTGTCTTGGACAGTCGGACGGCGCGACCGGAGTCTGGTGATCAGCGTGGAGCGTCAAAGGGCGCCGGATCACCCGGCTCAAGCTTCCACCTAGGAGGCTTGCGGTGAAGATCGAGGGAATCGATCATGTGGAGTTCTATGTCGGGGACGTATTGCAGACTGCTTTCTTTCTCCGTACCGCGTTCGGATTCAGAACCTGCGGCCAAGGCGGTCCCGAGACCGGGCTGCCCGGTCAGCGATCGATGCTGCTGGGCCAGGGCGATATCCGGATCCTGTTGACCACCGGCCTCACAGCGGATCATCCAGCCGCGCAGTACGTCGCCCGCCACGGGGACGGCGTCGCGGTCGTCGCATTCGAAACGAGCGATGCGGCCCTGGCCTTCTCCGAGGCGGTCGAGGCCGGCTCCAGGGCGTCGGAACAGCCCGCCGAGCAGATCGCCGACGGACTGGTGACCGCGGCGGTCTCCGGGTTCGGCGACGTCGACTACCGGTTCGTGACCCGTGACGGCTCGGGCGAGACCCTCCTGCCGGGGTTGACGCCGGTGGACGCCACGGTGGACGCCACGGGGCAGGACCCGACCGGTGCCCCCTTGAGGACGCTGGATCACATAGCGGTGTGCCTGCCGTCCGGCTCACTGACGGACACCGTCGACTACCACCGGGATGTGCTCGGGTTCTCGCGGATCTTCGAGGAACACATCGAAGTAGGCGGCCAGGCAATGAATTCGCAAGTGGTCCAGAGCACATCGGGCAAGGCCACCTTCACCTTGATCGAGCCGGACACGAGCCGGCAGCCCGGTCAGATCGACGAGTTCCTCGAAGCCCACGGCGGCGCGGGCGTCCAGCATCTGGCCTTCCTCACCCAGGACATCCTCTCGGCGGTGCCGCGGTTGCGGAGCCAGGGTGTGGAGTTCCTCGAAACGCCGGACAGCTACTACGACCGCCTGCCCGAACGGCTCGGCGATATCAGCCTGCCGATCGAAACGCTGCGCGAGACCGATGTGCTCGCGGACCGGGATTCCTGGGGCCACATCTTCCAGATATTCACCCGTTCCATGCACACCCGCCGCACGCTCTTCTTCGAACTCATCGATCGCCATGGTGCACAGACCTTCGGCAGCGGAAACATCAAGGCGCTCTACGAGGCGGTCGCCCGCAAGTAAGCCCTCGCATCAAAGAGACATCGAATTCATGAAGACTCATCAGTCATCGGTAAATCCCGGAAGGGGGGACACATGTCGAAGGACGCGTTCACCGTGGTGGGAGAAGAGCATCTGCTGCCAACAGAGGCCGAGGTCGCAAGCTACCTGCAACGCGGCTGGTACCTGTCCCGCAAGCTGTTCTCGGACGACGAGATCGACGCCCTGGTGGAGGCGAGCGAGCGGTTCTACTCCGGGCAGCGCGACCGGGAGCTGCCGGCCCGTCCGCGTCGTCTGGCCGACTGGCGGCCGGCGGACGGTGACGTCCAGCGCCACAACGACTACGTCCACTATCTGAGCGATGACATCGGACGGATCCTGAACAAACCGATCATCGGCGCGGTGGCCGCACGCCTTGCCGAAGCAGACGAGGTCCGGATCTTCCAGTCGACGCTGATCTACAAGCCGCCACGGCCCGATGACCGGACCAACGTGGTGCCGTGGCACTTCGACAAGCACTACTGGCGGACCTGTACCTCCGATCGGATGCTCACCGCGTTCATCCCCTTCCACGACTGCGACGTGCGGATGGGCACGATCACCATGGTCGACGGCAGCCAGCTGTGGAAGGAGGTCGGCGACGACGCCAGCACCGCTCAGCACTTCGCCCAGCGGGATCACGGGGATCTGGACCGGCGCCTGGCCGAGAACGCCGAGTTCAACAACGCCGAGGTTCACAAGATGCCGATGACCATCCCGAAGGGGCACATGAGTTTCCACCACTGCCGCACCTATCACGGCAGTGGCCCCAACCTGGCCGACCGGCCGCGCCGGGCCGTCTCCTTGCACCTCCAGGATGGGGACAACGCCTACCAGTCGTTCCGCCAGCCGGACGGCACGATGGTCGAGTACAACCACGACACGGTGGTGCGCAGGACCGAACGCGGCCTTCCGGACTATGCGGACCCGGATTTCTGCCCCGTCCTATGGCGCGCGCCGCGGTAGTACGAAGATGTCCACTGAGACGGGTCTCGACCCACAGGTACGTGCCTTGCGCGCCCAGCGCATGCAGGAGCGTACGCCAGCCTTATACGAGATGACGGTCAGTCAGGCCCGGACCGCCGACCTGGCGTCGCAACGTCGATTGGCCGCCCCGCCGGAACCGGTGGCGCACATCGGCGAGCGGACGATTCCCGGCCCCGGCGGCGACCTGACGATCCGTCTCTACTACCCGGGAGGCCCCGGCCCACTGCCGACGTTGCTGTACTTCTTCGGCGGGGGCTGGACACTGGGATCCGTCGACACCGCCGACGCGATCTGCCGGCGCCTCACCAACGCCGCGGGCTGTCTGACGATCTGCGTCGGCTACCGGCTGGCCCCCGAGCACAAGTTCCCGGCCGCGGTCGAGGACTGTCACGCCGCCGCCGGCTGGGTGGCCCGACACTTCGCGGACATCGACGCCGATCCGACCCGGCTCGTCGTCGGCGGCGACAGCGCGGGCGGCAACCTGGCGGCCGCCGTCTCGCTGCGGGCCCGCGACGCGGGTGGGCCGTCCTTGATCGGCCAGCTGCTGGTGTATCCCAATACCGACTTCGGCGCCGACACCCCGTCCATGCGCGAGAACACAGACCCCTACTTCTTCAATCAGACCTCTGTGCGCTGGTACTGGCAGCACTATCTGCGCCGCCCCGAGGACGGTGCCGACCCGCTGGCCTCTCCGCTGCGCGCCGCCGACCATCGCGCGCTGCCGCCGGCCTTGGTGCTGACGGCGGAGCACGACCCGATCCGCGACGAGGGTGAGCAGTACGCACGGGTTCTGTCCCAGGCGGGGGTCCGCGTGGAGTCGACCCGCTACCAGGGGATGGTGCACGGGTTCTTCGCGATGTCCGGCGCGGTCGACGCGGCCCGCGACGCACAGGAGCAGGCGGCGGCATGGCTTCGCGCGCGTTGGAGCGAATCGGAGGTGCTTGGTCGTGTTGGCCACCGGTGAGCTGCACGCATCGCTGCGCGACCCCGTACTGGACGCGATGAACCTGCTCAACGAAGTCACGTTGCGCTATCCGGAGTCGATCTCGTTCGCACCCGGCAGACCGTACGAGGGGTGGTCCGAGGTATCCGAGATCGCTCGCTACCTCGACGTCTATGTCGAGTATCTGCGCGAGGAACTCGGCTACGACGCACAGCAGATACGAACCAACCTGTTCCAGTACGGACGCACCAGCGGCCATATCAATGCCCTGGTATCGCGGACCATTCTCAATGACGAGAAGATCCACGCCTCGGCTGAGTCGATCGTTCTCACGGTCGGCGCCCAGGAAGCGATGCTGCTCGTGCTGCGGGCCCTGTTCGCCGCACAGACGGACGTACTGCTGGTCGGCGCACCCAGCTATGTCGGGATCACGGGCGCGGCGCGGCTGCTCGACATCGAGGTGCTGTCGGTACCCGAGACGGAGGACGGGCTTCGGCCTGAAGCGGTGCGAGAGGCGGCAGTGCTGCTGCGCGCGCAGGGTAAGCGTGCGCGGGCTTGCTATGTGGTGCCGGATTTCGCCAACCCCTCCGGCCGGAGCATGCCGGCCGCCGATCGCGCTCAACTGCTCCGAGTCGCCGAGGAACAGGATCTCTACATCCTGGAGGACAATCCATATGGTTTGTTCGCCCTCGACGGCGAGCCACGTGCGACGCTCAAGTCCCTGGATCAGGACCGGCGCGTGCTGTATCTGGGATCGTTCGCCAAGACCTGCTTTCCCGGTGCCCGAGTGGGGTACGTCGTCGCCGACCAGCTGGTGACGGACACCGACGGAACCCGGAGGCCGCTGGCCGGCGAGCTGGCCAAGATCAAGAGCATGGTGACGGTCAACACCCCGGCGCTGAGCCAGGCGGTCATCGGCGGCATGCTGCTGGCCGCCGACTGCCGCCTGCGGGAGGCCAACCGCGCCGCGATCAGCTTCTATCGCGACAACCTCACGGTCCTTCTCAGCGAGCTGGCCCGACAGTTCCCGCCGGAGCGCGCCACCGAGCTCGGCGTCAGCTGGAACCGGCCGGACGGCGGATTCTTCGTCGCGCTGACCGTTCCCTTCCCGGCCGACGAAGCCGCGCTCGATCGCTGTGCACAGCACAACAAGGTGATCTGGACCCCGATGAACCAGTTCTATCCGGACGGCGGCGGCGAGTACCAGCTCCGATTGTCCTGTAGCTATCTGGAGCCGGCGAAGATCGTCGAGGGCGTCCGGCGGCTGGCCGCTTTCATCACCGAGCGGATTTCCAACCCTGACACACGCAACCGAGGAGACGAAGTGAGCAAGACGTACGACGCAGTGGTCGACGTTCTGTCGGTACGGTTCAACATCGCGCCCGAGACGGTCACCCCGGCGGCGACCTTCGACGATCTGGCACTGGACTCCCTCACGCTGCTGGAACTGGTCGACGCCCTCGCCGACGCGCTCGGCGTCGAGATCACCGACGACGAGCTCGCCGAGATGCTGGGGCTACCGGACATCGTCGCGAAACTGGAGGAGAAGGGACTGCCGGCCTAACCGCCCGTGGACAGCGCGACGATCGCGGCGGCGGCCTGGGCGCACGCCATCGCGAAGTTGCGGACTTCCGGACGCCGGTCGTCCTGCCGCCAGGCCACGGCCAGCTGGCATTCGGGCAGATCGCGCACGGCGCTGAAAGCGATCCCGGGCCTGGCGTATATCGCCGCGTCGCCCGCCGCCAGCAGGCGCACTCCCAACCCGGCCGCGATGGCCTCGAACGACTCATCGGTATTCGCGGCCTCCAACGCGATGTGCGGCGGCTTGCCGGCCCGCTCGCAGCCGGCCAGCCAGAACTCCCGGGCCTGGCCCGCCGATCGCGGCAACGCGATGAACGGTTCGTCGAGCAGCGCCGCGAAGTCCACCGCGGCCTCATCGGCCAGGTGGTGTCCACTGGGCAGGGCCACCCAGCGTGGCTCACTCAACAGGATCCGGGTCCTGACGCCCGCCGGAACCGGCAACCAGACCAGCGCGACATCGACGTCTCTTTTCGCCAGGCCGGCACACGGTTCGGTCCAGCCACGCACCCTCAGCTCGATGCGCCAGTCCGGTTGCAGTCGCGAGAAACGGTCGAGCAGCGCCGGGTAGAGCCCGCGTCCGACGCTGCTCTGCAAGCCGACGCGGAGCACTCGACGTTCGCTCGCGCCGGCAGCGAGTACCTCGGGAGAGGCGTTGTCCCACCTTTCGAGTACCTGCCGGGCCGCGGGCAGCAGCATGGAGCCGGCGGCAGTCAACGCGGTTCCCTGAGAGTCCCGGTGTAACAAGGTGACCTGCATAGTCAACTCTAGTTGGCGGATCTGCTTGCTCAGGGCCGGCTGCGACATGTAGAGCCGCTCGGCGGCACGGGTGAAACTCTGTTCCTCGGCGACGGTGACGAAATAGCGCAGATCTCGGAGATGCACGTCCATTGATCGACCGTATGCGAGCACCTATCCCGGAGAACGTCCTCGGACGGCATGGATAGCCAACGCGTATCGATGTAGGCCTCGTTCTTCTCAATGGATATCCGATCCTAGCGGGCCGTGTACGGATGCTTACAGCTGGAGACCACCAAGCACCGCACCACTGTCCGGGACGGCGACGAGACGACGAGCGCCGCCGAGTCTCCGAGGCGTCGCGGTTATCGCGATAGATATAGCGACGGCCGTCATGGCTTTCCCGCCGCGCTGTAGTCTGCTGAAGCTAAGACAGCCGACCTTCTGTCGCGCCATTTCCTGCTCTCTCCGATCCACACTCCCGGTAGGTAATTAGTCATGCCTCTGAACCCGTCATTAACCGGTCGCAGCTATCCGCCGACAGAGCCATATGAGGTCGGGCGCGAAAAGATCCGCGAATTCGCGGACGCCATCGGTGCCGGTCACCCCGCCTACCGCGATCAGAGCGCGGCCCGCGCGTCGGGCCATCCGGACATCGTCGCCCCGCCGACGTTCCCGATCGTGCTGAGTATGCGTGCGAACCGCCTGGTCCTGGACGATCCCGAGCTCGGTATCGACGAGGGGCGGGTGGTCCACGGCGAGCAGAAGTTCCGCTACTTCCGCCCGGTGTACGCCGGAGACACTCTCGTGTGCGAGGCCGGCATCGAGGAGCTCACCGCCAGGGGCGGCCACGAGTTCCTGCTCATCCGTACCGACGTCCGCACGACTCAGGACGAGCCGGTCGTGACGGTCTGGTCGCGCCTGGTCGTCCGCGGGGAGAAGTGACCATGGACAAGGACACCGAACTGCCAGAGCGCAGCTTCCGGATCACCCGTGCCGATCTGGTCAGGTACGCGGGAGCGTCCGGTGACTTCAACCCGATCCATTGGAACGACCGGACGGCCGCGGAGAACGACCTGCCAGGAGTCATCGCGCACGGCATGTTCACGATGGCGTTGGCCGCGCAGGCACTGGTGGAGTGGACCGGCGATCCCGCCGGGCTGGTCGAGTACGAGGTTCGTTTCAGCAAACCCGTCGCGGTGCCCGATGACGAGACCGGCGCCGAAGTGGTCGTGTCAGGGGTCGTACAGAACCCGACTGCCGAAGGCCACACCCGGATCGAGATCTCCGCGACTTCCGCCGGGCAACGAGTCCTGGGCCGGGGGTCCGGCGCCGTGACCCGCGACGCGTGATCCCGGCATACCGATCGCTGTCTTTCGACATCTGAGAAGGAGTCAGCTCATGGCGGCAGACGAGTACGACGTGATAGTCGTCGGCGGAGGTCCGGCCGGATCAACGGTGGGCAGCGTACTCACCCGCGCCGGCCACAGCGTCCTCCTCCTTGAGAAGGAGGAGTTCCCACGCGATCACGTCGGCGAGTCCATGCTTCCCTTCTGCTATCCGCTCTTCGACGACTTGGGCGTCCGGGACGAACTGGCAAGGACGTTCGTCCGCAAACCCGGCGTCCGGTTCGTCGACCGGGAGGGTGCCGTATTCACCAACTGGTGTTTCAGCCACGTCATCAAGGACGAGTCGTTCCTGTCCTTCCACGTGGACCGGGCGAGCCTGGACACGATCCTCCTGAACAACGCGCGCCGTCTCGGGGTGGAGGTACGGGAACGACACCGGGTCACCGGCGTCGGCCTGGACCAACCTGACCACGTCACCGTCCGCACCCGGGACGGCGACGGCACCGAGGCCGAACACCGAGCCCGGTTCCTGGTGGACGCGAGCGGGCGGGACGCCTTCGTCGGCACCAAGTTCGGCTGGCGCAAACCGCGGCCCGAACTGGATCGCACAGCCGTCTGGTCGCACTTCACCGGCGTACGGATGGCCGGCGGGCTGGAAGAGGGCGCGTCGCTGATCGTCTACATCGGCGAGGAGAAGAAGGGCTGGATCTGGATTTTCCCGCTGGGGCCCGACCGGATCACCGCCGGAGTGGTCATGCAGAACTCGTACCTGCGCCGGCGGCGGGCCGAACTGCTGGAGCAGGGCCATGACGACTGGAAGACGGCGATGCTCCATGACGAGCTGAGGGCTTCGCCGTTCGTCACGGGTCTACTGGAAGACACTACGCAGGCGCTGCCCACCATGGTCGACGGCGACTACTCCTACGAGGTGCGCAACCATCACGGTCCGAACTACGCGATGATCGGTGACGCCCGGGGCTTCATCGATCCGATCTTCTCCAGCGGAGTGTTCCTGTCGATGAAGACCGCGTACCTCGTTGGGGACGCCGTGCATCAGCATCTCCAGGATCCGGCTCGCGACGGCGAAGACTCCGCGATGACGAAGGCCTATGAGGCGGTCGACGGCGCCTACCACCTGGTCCACCGAATGATCCGGCTGTTCTACGATCCGCATGCGGTGACCTGGGCCGCCATCGGCGCGGAGAAGCAGGTGCACAAGGCGCACGAGAGCGCTATGGCGGTCGGCCACTACATGCTTGCCGGGGACTTCTTCGAGAACCAGGACAAGTACAACAGGTTCTTCGCCCTGCTTGAGGACCGCAGAGGGTTCGAAAGATTCCGCGAGCACGTCGTCGAGCGGCCGGAATTCCAGGGTCCGTCCTGTCAGCTGCCGTGGGAGGTCGCGTTCGGCAAGCGCCTCGAACGATTCAGCCCGGAAGAGGCGTCGGGCTTCGTTCCGGAAACGGTGGCCGCCGGCGGGGGCTCCGAGGCGGGCCATGGTTCCGTCGCGCCCTGACGCTCTTTCGCACCCTGACACTCTTTCGGCGGGAGCCGGTCTGCCACCCCCACTTGGCGGGGAGAGCATGCAGATCTTCCTGTTCGCGCTCGCCACGCTGCTCGTGGCCGCGGTTCTGCTGGGACGGCTCGCAGTCCGGCTGGGGCTGCCGCCGATCGTCGGTGAACTACTCGCCGGCGTGCTGCTTGGACCGTCGGTGCTCGGCAACCTCGCACCGTGGGTGAGCGTGCGGGTCTTCCCGCAGGTGCCGCAGCAGACCCAGCTCCTCGACGCGGTCTCCCAACATGGAAGGAGTTTTCGGCGCTTTCGCAGTCGGCGTCCTGGTGGGGTCTTCCGGCCGGTCGGCGTCAGCCCGGCTGGAACCGCTGAGCGAGATGGCGATGTCGGTGCTGGCGCCGGTGTTCCTGGCCGACGCCGGCCTGCGCGTTCAACTCAGCGCCCTGAAGGATCCGGCGGTCCTGCTCTTCGCCCTCGCTGTGCTGGCCGTCGCGATCGTCGGCAAGTTCAGCGGGGCCTACATCGGTGCGCGGCTCAGTCGTCTGAGTCACTGGGAGGGCGTGGCCCTGGGGACCGGTCTCAACTCGCGAGGCGTCGTAGAGGTGGTCATCGCATCTGTCGGGCTTCAGCAGCATATTCTGACGGTCAGCACGTACACCATCATCGTGTTGGTCGCCATTTCCACCTCCGTGATGACCCCGCCCTTGCTGAAATCCGCCGTGGCGAGGATGGAGAGCGAGGCCGCCATGCCGGAGGTCCTGATCGACGAACGTATGGCCGACGCTGCGAAATGACGAAATGACGAAGGTGCCCCGGTCCTGCGGGACCGGGGCACCTTCGTCATTCGGCGTCGTTCGGTGTTATTCGGTGTTCTAACGGCCTTCGCCTTCGTCAGCCGGCCTGGCAGCGGCCAAGGCCTTGCCGAGAACGTCCGCGGCATCGGCCACAGTACGGATACCGGCGAGTTGCTCGACGGTCAGATCGACGGGCAGTCCGTAGCGTTGCTCGACACTGTGCGCCAGCCAGGCGATCTCCATGGAGTCGACGAGCTCGGAGCGCTCCTCGTCATCCCGCCCCCCGGTCAGGCCGGCGAGCATATCGATCACTTCCGCTCGGGCCAGAACCGGCTTCTCAGTGCGTATATCCTCGCTCATTGCTACTCCAAGGTGAGATCGGGCTTCTTCTCCGGGTCAATGTTCTTCAACGTCTCGGTGATCGACCGGGCAACGCGGCACCGGCCGCCTGGCGCAGCACCGACGGGTCGCGCACCACCTTGCCCGTGGTCGTCCGCGGCAGCTGGTCGAGGATGCGCACTTTTCGCGGCATCTTGTAACGGGCCAGCCGCTCCCCCAGCGCCTGGTTGAAAGCATCGACCGTCATGTCGCCGACCGGCTGAACATACGCAGTGATCTCCCCGTCGTGGACCACCACCACCGCCGCCACCCCGGGCAGAGCCGTGATCGCCCACTCGACCTCGGTCAGGTCGATCTTCAGGCCCCCGACCGAAACCTGCGAGTCCAGCCGGCCGCGGACCGTCACCAGCCCCGAGTCCGGGTCGACGAGCCCGGCATCCCGGGTCCGCAGCCAGCCGGCGGACCACCGGGGATTCTCCGAATCGCCGACGTAAGGAGACGAGGGGCGACTCACCCACAGCTCGCCCGCGACTTCGCGAATCTGCATGCCGGGAGCGGGCATGACGCCCGGCCGGTGCCGGCCGTGCAGATCGGTGGCGATGACACCGGTCTCGGTCATGCCGTACATGTTGCCCAGCGGGACGCCGAACCGGTCCTCGAAGGCGCCGGCGGTCACCGCGGGAACAGGTTCGCCGCCGATCGTCATCCGCCGGAGCTGCCCGAGCCGCCGTGTCTGGTCAGTCGAGGTCAGCAACCCGACGTGGAAGGGCACTCCCAGCACTGTCGCCGGCGTATCGTGCGCCGACACAGCATGGAGGATGGCCTCACCGCTGAGCCGGCTCGGCGGCTGCAACTCCACCCCGGTGTGCAACCCGAACAGCAGACCGCCGACCAGGCCCAGGACGTGGACCACCGAGGGCAGCAGGATGACTCGCTCGCCGGGCACCGGAACCCCGTCGATACCGGTATAGCGCCGCACTTCGGCCACCAGGTCGGCAGCGCCGCGACCGATCACTTTCGCCGGGCCGGTCGAACCCGAGCTGAGCTGGATCACAGCGTGCTGTGAGCCGGCCGGATCGGCGCCGAGCCGGACGATCTCCTCCTCGACATCGAAGAAGACCTGCAACGCCGCGCCGCCGGTACGCCGCGCGCGTACCAGCACCTGCGGAACCAGGCGTCGCAATGCCTGATCGACTTCGTAGTCGGTCAGGCGGTGATCGAGGAGCACGGCCTGGGCACCGGTTCGCCACACGGCGAGCAGATCGACCAGATAGCCAACCGACGGCGGGAGCCGCAGCGCCGCGGCGCCACCGGCACGCAGGCCGGCGTCGACAAGCCGGGACTGCCGCTCGATCACCAGCCGCCGCAGTGTCGCCCGGTCGATGGGTTCGGACAGTCGCAGGCAGATCTGCTGCGCGGGGCCTTTCAGCAGGAATTCGTCGACCCAGTCCGCAGTCGGCAATCCTGCCGAGTCGGTGGTTGACAGCCTCATTCATGCCCCCGCGGATCGACTGACGGCTCCTATAAGGAGTCTGAGCTCCGCCGTCGATCCAGGCCAATATCCGTCCCCATAGCCGTGAGCTATCCGCGGTGGGCTATGCGGACATCACCTTCCGGGCCGCTTCGATGAAGTCCTGGACCAGAGCTGAGGGGTCATCGGCACGCCAGGCCAAAGCCAGTGTGGAGAACGAGAGGTCCGTGATCGGGACGAAGCGAACGTTCGGCCGCGCGTAGAAGCGCCCGACGGATGCATGGGTGATGGAAATCGCCAGCTCGGCGGCGACGACGGTCAGCATCTCCTCGACCGAGGCGGCTGTCTCATCGCTCAGGACGGCCGGTCGGCCGCCGCGCCGATCGTCGCCCCGCCAGTACGCGCGCCACACCGGCGAGACCTCGTCGGGCGCCCGGACGAACTTCTCGTCGGCGATCTCGGCGAAGGCGATCGACCGACGCCCGGCCAGCGCGTGTCCCGCCGGCAGAATGGCGACCCGGGGCTCGGTGCCGAGGGGAACAGTCGTCAGGCCGGCCAATTCCTCAGGCGCGTAGGGCGGCCGGATGAAGGCGACGTCCACACCACCGGTGCGCACCTGCGAGACGTGGTCCACGAAGGTCAGCGCCCGCAGCTGCACGACGGCCTCCGGACGCCGCAGCTTGAAGTCCGCGAGGATCGTCGACGTGTGCTCCGCGGCCGCCTGAGCCAGGAAGCCGACGGCCAGCCGCGGACCGTCGCCGAGGGCTATCGATTGAGCCGTCTCGACAGCGCGGTCCGCCGCGGCCACCGTCCGCAGCGCCTCTGTCAGGAAAGCCGCACCGGCCGGAGTCAGCGCCACCGACCGGCTGCTGCGGCTGAACAACTCGATGCCGAGCTGCCGCTCGAGTTGCTTGATCTGCTGACTCAGCGCCGGCTGCGCGATATGCAGCCGCTCGGCGGCCCGTCTGAAGTGCAGCTCCTCCGCGAGCACGATGAAGGAGCGAAGAGTCTTCAGTTCCATCCGCGAGTCCTCACGTGTACAAATGATGCCCCATCAACCTCTGTAGGCATCCGGGTTCATTTGCCGTGCCGCCGCATGAGCCTACTGATTTACGGCGGCCACGAGCGGAAAATCGAAGCAGGCACCTGACAGCCTCCGCAAGGAGTCAGCTGCCGCTCCGATCTCCGCTTGGTCTGTGAGCTGCGGAATCCGGCATTCATCGGTCCAGCGCGCTCACGCATCCTCGGCGAGCAGCTTGTACAGGGCCTTGCGAGCCTCGACGAGGATCGTGGTGGCCTTGGCCTTCTGCTCCTCGGTGCCGACCTGCGCGACCTGGCGGGCCGCGGTGCCGATCTGGTGGACACCGTCCCGCAGCGCCAGGTGGGCCTCCGGCACGCCGGTGCCGAAGTTCTCCCACGGCCGGTTGTCCGGCGCCTCGGCCACGGCGGCCCGTCCGGCCTCGGTCAGCTCCAGCAGCCGCTTGCCGCTGGACGCGTCCGCGGTGACCTTCCCCTCGTCCTCCAACAACTGCAAGGCGGGATAGAGGGCACCCGGGCTCGGACGCCACAACCCGCCGGTGCGGGTCTCCAGTTCCTGGATCATCTCGTAGCCGTGCATGGGGCGCTCGGTCAGCAGGGCCAGGACCGCCGCGCGCACATCGCCGCGCCGGGCCCGTCCGCCCCGCCCCCCGCGAAGCTCGCCGGCGTCGTCCCAGCGGCCGCGCGACTCCCCTCGGCGTCCCCATCCGCCGTCCGGTCCCCCGAACCCACGGTCCGAACGCTCGAAACGCTCGCGGCCCTCGCCGCGGCCCCGGCCGCCGTGTCCGCCGCCCCTGCGGTACTCATCGCCATACATGATCGGGTTCCTCTCGCTCACTCTCTGGATGCGTTAAAGATATATCTAGATCCATCTAGATACAACTCGATAGCCCCTCGAGAACCGGTGACCGGGTTGGCCGCCCAGCGTTCATCCGGCGAACATTTCCCGACTACGCCCCGTGACTACCATCCAGCCATGACCCCCAAGATGACGCCTGAGCAGGCCGCGAACCTGTCGATGGCCGAACAACACGAATGGTTCCAGCAGCTCACCGCCGGCCGCCGTTCGCTGCTGCGCGGCGGGCTGGTCGGCGCCGGTGTGCTGGCCGCCGGCTCCGGCGTGCTCTCCGGCCGGGCCGACGCCGCAGTCGCGAACAACGCGCGCGCGGCGAGCACCCCGACCGTGCCGACCCGACCGACCGCCGCGCCCCTGCTCGCCGCGGCCGCCCGCCCGGCGGGCCGCTCGGTCGTCCCGTTCGGCCGCCACATCTCCTACGGCGCCGACCCGACCACCCAGATCTCGGTGGTCTGGCAGGTCCCCGCCGCGGTCACCAACCCGTACGTCCGGATCGGCCACTCGCCGCTGGACTTCGGCGAGAAGATCAAGGCCCACCTCTCGGTGCTCAGCACCCCGTTCACCGACATCAGCGCGGTGGACTCGGTGCCGCTGGTCCACCCGGCCGCCGTCGAGCAGTACTACATACAGGCCCGCATCAGCCATCTGCTGCCCGGCCAGACCTACTACTACGCCGTCGGGCACGACGGGTACGACCCGGCCGCGGGCCCCCACATCGAGCCGGCCCGCCCCTTCACCACCGCGCCCTGCGGACAGCCGGACTACACCTTCACCGCGTTCGGCGACCAGGGCGTGTCCTACGACGCGGTCGCCCTGGCCACCACGGTCCGGTCCCAGAACCCGGCGTTCCACCTGCACGCCGGCGACCTGTCCTACGCCAACGACGGCGGCAGCGGCCAGATCACCAACAGCTACGACCCGCGGGTCTGGGACTCCTTCCTGGTCCAGAACGAGCTGTTCGCCGCCTCGATCCCGTGGCAGCCGGTGGTCGGCAACCACGAGATGGAGCCCTGGTACTCCCCCGACGGCTACGGCGGTATCTTCGACCGCTTCGCCCAGCCGACCGAGGGCCAGGCCTACTACTCCTTCACCTACGGCAACGTCGCGTTCATCGCGCTGGACGCCAACGACGTGACCTTCGAGTACAAGGCCAACTTCGGCTACAGCCAGGGCAAGCAGACCGCCTGGCTGAACAAGCAGCTCGCCGCCCACCGCGCGAACCGCGCCATCGACTTCATCGTCGTGTACTTCCACGAGTGCGCGTACTGCACCGCCGACGCCCACGCCTCCGACGGCGGGGTGCGCGCCGCGTGGACCCCGCTGTTCGACCAGTTCGACGTCGACCTGGTCATCAACGGCCACAACCACGTCTACGAGCGGACCGACCCGCTGCGCGGCGGCGCGGTGACCACGGCCGCCCCGACCGGCTCGACAGTCCGGTCCAAGGCCTACGGCACCACCTACGTGGTGGCCGGCAGCTCCGGCAACAGCCTCTACCAGTTCCCGGTCGCCGACAGCTACGAGAACGACGTCGACAACGTCGCGCCGTTCGCGTCCTGGGTGCGCGACTCCGCCGGCGGTCAGACCCCGGAGACGGTCGACTGGTCGCGGGTGCGTTACACGGGCTACGCGCTGCTGGCCGTGGACGTCAAGCCCGGCCGGTACGGCCGTCCCGCGCAGCTGGTGCTGCGCGCGGTGAACGAGTACGGCGCCGAGGTCGACAAGCTCACGATCGAGCGCTGAGCCGATAGCCGACCCGGCCCGGCCCGGGCGGCGGCCCGGACTCCACGCCGCCGCCCGGGCCTCAGTCAGCAACTCGGTCACCCAGCAGGGGTCGTGGAGCCGGTCCAGCGGCTCACCCGATCAAGAACGCCGTCCGGCTGCTCAGCGCGGGCCCGAGCGCGAACCACCCGGTCGTCGCGAGCAGCATCACCGTCAGACCCAACCCGGTGAACGCCACCCCGCTGCGTGACAATCCTTTGCGACTGGCCACAACCGCCAGGCAGGCGATCGCCCACGGCAGGAAGCTCAGCGCATACCGCCCGGCGACAACCGCGAAGTACCGCCCGCTGGTCGCGAACACCTGAGTCTGGACGACGAGCGCGATCACCGAGATACCGGCCGCGGTGCCGACCGCCAATTGCCAGCTCCAGGACCGGGTACGGCTGGTGGCCATCAACACGAACGGCGCGGCACCGAGCACGACGCACAGCAGGGTCGCCCAGATCACCACCGTCTCGCCGTTGACCGGATCGGCGAGCCAGTAGTTCGTCGTCAGATGCTGGAACGTGCCGAACAGGTTGCTGAGCAGGTCGCCGGCCACGGATCCGGTGAGCGGCTGACCGTCGGCCAGGTTCGGGTTCACCCAGCCCGCCTGGCCGCGTCCGCTCTGGAACAAGGTCCAGCCGCCGTAGACACCGCAGAACGCGACGCCGACCGCGAGCGCGATCCGACCGGTCCGCACCGCGGCGCCCCGGTCGCCGCGCCGCCAGGCCGCCACCGCGAGCACCAGGACGACCGCGCCGACCACCAGCATCGGCACGCCGTTCAGGATCTTCGTTCCAGTGGCCAGCGCTGTGACGACGAACGGCAACACCCAGCCGGTCCGACGTTCCACCACCACCCGCGCCAGTACGTACAGCGCCGCCGCCCCGCACAACGCGCACGGCGCGTCACTGCTGAGCGAGCTCGCGGCGGCCAGCACCCCCGGGCACAACGGCAGCAACACCGCGCCCAGGCAGGCATAGCGCCGCTCCAAGCGGAACGCACGCAGCGCCCCGTACAGCATGAGCATCCCGGCGAACAACCACAGCGCGCCAACGACCCGGCCCGCGGTGATGAAGTCGTGCCCACCCGGCACGAGGGGACCCAGCGCCCGGCCCAGATAGCCGGTGACCAAGTAATAGAGCGGCGGATCGCCGAACGTATAGTCCTGCGCGTCCGCCTGGAAGCCGTCGGTGAACCCCGCGGCGCAGTCCGCCGACGCCACCGCGGCACCAAGATCGTGGCAGTACCACTCGTAGCGGATCTCGGCGTCGACGACCGCGCCCTTGGCCGGAAGCCGCCCGTGCGAGACCTGGTACGCGTAGTCGGCGTGCGCGGGCTCGTCGACGATCGAGAGCTGCGGTGCCCGGACGACCACCAGCACCACCAGCGAACAGGCGAGCGCCAGCAGCCCGAGCACAACCGGCAGCACCCCCCGCAACGGCACGCCGAGCACGGCGAACCGACCGCTGATCCGCCCGGCGAACGAACGGGTGAACGTCCGCCGTCGCGGCACCACCCCGGCGACCACCGGGGAAACTGTGGCATCGAGCCGCCGCGGGCCGAGACCGCCGCCGACCGGAAGACCGTTTTCATGCACTCGCATCCCGTGCATCGTGGATCTCGGCCTTTAAGCCGCCGTGAAAGGTTCCTTAGGAAAATTCACGTTCCGCGAATGCACACTCTTAACGCTCTGCGCCGGCGCAACCGGGCGCCGGCCGAGAACTCGCCGCCCCCGCATAGCCGGAACGGTTCAGCCGACCAGCCTGTTCAGCTCGGCGATCAGCTCGATCTCCGACGGGTCGACCCCGGACAGGGCAGCGGTGTAAACGCTGACGAAATCGGCCAGCAACACTAGGGAGAGCATTCTCTGGGTCCGCGTTTCGCCCTGGGCGGAGACCCAGTGCGTCGAGCCTCCGGCGCCGGCGATCAGTTCAGCGGTGAGCTCCATGCGGCGCACGGCCGCGGGGTGCTGGTCCGCTCGGTCCTCCAAGAACAACGCCGACCATGACCCCGGTTCGTCTAGGTGTCCCCACACGCACAGTTCGTGGTGGTCGGCCTCCAGCAGTTCGGAGGCGAAGGCCAGTCGCTTGCCGGTCTCGTTGAGCTGGGTCTTCCACCGGTGTGCGGCCGCCGTCGTGGGTCCGCTTCCGTAGATCATCACGCCTTTGTCGTGGAAGGCGTGCGCGAGTGACTTGGCCAACGAGTCCGCGGGGGACTCCGGACCCCAGGCCTGTACCAGGCCGTCGAGGAAGTCCGCGGCTTCGGCGACTTCCGCTCGCAGGTCCGGCCCCACGTCGGCGGCGGCGGCGCAACAGAGCGCTGTGACGATCGCGTACGACGTCAGCGCTCGCGGCTGAAAGCCGGCCGGGACCCGCACCAGCGGCAGGCCCCGCTGAGCGGCCATCTCGACCAGACGGCCGCCGCTGGTCAGCGGAACCACGGTGGCCCCGGCCGCGTGAGCGGCCGCGAAGTATTCCAGCGTGATATCCGTGTTCCCGGAGTAGCTCGGGCAGAAGACGAACGTCCCCGGGCCCACCCAGGGATCCGGAAGATAGCCGCGCACGGTCTGAATCGGCCGGCGCGCCCGGGGCCCCACGATGGCGGCGGTGATGTCCCCGGCGACCCCGGAGCCGCCGACACCGCAGATCACCAGCCCGCCCGGGAAGTCGCCGCGCGGAAGGTCCACGCCGTTCAGGAGTGTCAGAGCTTCACGGATGTGCCTCGGTTGCGCGACGACATCGTTGATCATGAGCCGGGCGTCCGCACGCTCGACCGCGGGGCGGGCCAGCGGGTCCGCCATGTGCGCTTCGCCGGGCGCCTTCTCGTTGGTCTCGGACTGACCGATCATGTTCTCCCCTGCCCTACGAGCCGATGTCGTGCGTGAACCGACAGGTCTGCGGATCGTGCCGGAAGCCCGCTCGATCCCAGATCCGTCGCGCCTCGGCGGTGTCGGCGACCGGGGCGCCGACCCGCACCGTGCCGAATCGGCTCAGCCAGTCCACGGCGGCCGCGATCAGCGTCAACCCGATGTCTTCCTGCTCTTGCCACTGAGGGTGCAGCACCACGCGGTGCACGGTGCCGCGCCACCCGTCCCAGGCAGGAAGCGCGGACCCCACCACCAGGCCGGCGTCGAGGGCGACGAGCACGGTCGCGTAGGGGTGGGCGAGTACGCCGGCCAGGCTCTCGACGTTGTCGGTCACGCTCTTGCTATGACCGGCTGCCTCCCACAATTCGAGTACGGCATCAAGGTGTGCGGGCTCCGCGATGCGGACAGCGACGTCCTGCATAGTCCTAGGCAGCCTGCTTGAGGATGTCCAGCAACTGGTCGGCGATGGCCGGCCAGGCCTTGGCCGCGACGCGGGCCGGCCCCTCCGGTCCGCGGGAGGCCTTCCAGTCGTCCCGCAACGCCTCCTGGACCCGCTCGCCGATGGCCTGCGTGTCGCCGCCGGGGTACACGGCGCCCGCCACGTCGGCGACGATGTCCGTGACCCCGCACTGATCGCTGGTCAGCACCGGCGTGCCGCAGGCCAGGGCCTCGATCGCGGTCATGGGATAGGGATCGAACTCGCTGGGCAGCACCAGCAGGTCGATGGCGTTGAAGACCTCCGCCAGCCGGTGCCGGTCGGCGATGTGCCCCCCGAAAACCGCCTCCTGCATACCGAGACGCTTCGCCGCGTCCATCGCGTCCGACAGGGCCGGGCCGTCCCCGATCACCAGCGCTTGCGGGCGCCGCTCGGCGGGAATCGCGGCCAGCCCGGCCAACATGTCCGGCACGCGCTTGTACGCGACGATCCGTCCGACGTAAGCGACGCACGGCCTGGCCGCCGACAGGCCGAACGGTTCCAGAACCGCCGCCCGATCGACCGGGGCGGGCTGGAACACGTCCGGGTCGTAGCCGGGGGAGACGATGTGGATCCGTTCCAGATCGATGTCGCCCGCTTCGGCCATCAGCGCCGCGATGGCCGGCGCGACGGCCACCACTTCGCGCGCCGCCTGCATGCCGTGGCGCCGATACGTGTCGAACGCGGCGTTCTTGCGCGGCCGGAGGAACTCGCTGCCGTGTGAGACCACGACGTAGGGAAGCGTCGGGATGCTCGCCGCGGCACAGGCGATGAGGAACGCGTGGTTCACGACCAACACATCCGGTTTGAACTCCTGCGCGAGGTCCGTCAGCGCGGAGGTCCACACGTCGAGGTATGTCGCTATACCGGCTTCGTCGACGTCGTCGTAAAGGAGATGGCTGTCACGGTGGCCGCTGAAATTGGGGAAATCGAAGGGGAGATTCCACCGCGAGGGCCGCCCCGGGGTTCCGATCGTCTCCTGACGGAACGCAAACGTGTCGACGGCGCTTCCGGCAAGACACAAGACCAGTGCCTCATGTCCTTCCGACAGCAGATGTTCGGCGACCTTTCGGAGATAGATACCGCTTCCTGATGCGTCGAGCGGAGTGTGGGTGGCAAAAAGGATGCGCATGGGTCCTCTTCAATCGCGGCCGGCCGGATGGGGGTCGATCAGGCGACCATGACTCGGGACATCTCCCGGTCGCCGGTGTACGCGGTCCGGCTGTGGAACCAGATCCGGTTGTCGAGCAGGTAGCCCTGTCCGGCCTGGAGCGCGAACCGCCGCTCGACGGATTTCAGGGCGGCCTGGAACGCGGGCATGGTGCGGGTGACGTCCCAGGAGAAGTGGACGAGATGGTCGAACCGCAGCCGCAGGCCCACGACCTCGCCGTCTTCAAGGTGGATGATCGGGCCGACGTACTCGTCGGTCCCGGTCCGGAAGATCGCCGCCTGCGAGGAGGTCACCGCCGCCAGGGCGGCCGGGTCGTGTTCGGCCAGGTACCGCACGACGTCGCGACCGCGGTAGAGAACCGTCTCGCCGCCCTGGTCGGAGGCCTGCTTGCACCACAGCAGCAGATAGCGGGGCGGTACCTTCGTCGCCGGACGGTCCGTGTGGGCCAGCAGATCCCCGGTGGTGAGCCCGACGTCCACCCGGCCCTCGGTCAGCCGGATCGGCGTGACGCCCCGGGCGTCGCCGTGCGGGTGGATCATCACCTCGCCGACACCGCGCGCGGCCCGCAGGAGGGCTTCCTCGTCGGGACAGGCGAAGGTCAGCAGACCGGCGGAATCATTGATCCGATCCTCCAGGCCGACGTCCGGAATATCACCGATGAAGTGCGGAAGTTGAGTCGCTGAAGACTTCGACATATGCGAACCCCCCGATACATGAAATGTAAGTTCATCGCCCTGACCTCTCAGGCCTTCTAGATCATAAGCGATAATCTGTATCAAACCACGAAGTTCGGCATGGCACAAGGGATTGAAGCATTCTGCTTTAGACCGAGGCACGCCGGGGAACGTCAGGGATGGAACGGCCGTGTTCGCCATGGAACAGCGCCGAGACAGAACGTCACCACCAAGCACAAGGGAGCGGGTATGCGACTTCGAATCTTCACTGAACCGCATCGGGGTGCGGACTACTCGACTTTGCTGACCCTCGCCAGGGCGACCGAAGCCCTGGGCTTCGACGGGTTCTTCCGGTCGGACCACTACCTGAGCAGCGGACCGGTCAGAGAGCTGCCCGGCCCGACCGACGCCTGGATCACGCTGGCCGGCCTGGCCCGCGAGACCGAGCGCATCCGGCTCGGGACCCTGGTGAGCCCCGCCACGTTCCGCTTCCCGGGCCCGCTGGCGGTCAGCGTGGCCCAGGTCGACCAGATGAGCGGCGGCCGCATCGAATTCGGCTTCGGCGCCGGATGGTTCGACGGGGAGCACGCCGCCTACGGCATCCCGTTTCCCGAGCTGCGCGAACGGTTCGAGCGCTATGAGGAGCAGCTGGAGGTCATCACCGGTCTGTGGGAGACGCCCGAAGGCGAGCGGTATTCCTTCGCCGGCAAGCACTACACCGTGACCGACTCGCCCGCGCTGCCCAAGCCGGCGCAGCGGCCCCGGCCGCCGCTGCTGGTCGGCGGCTTCGGCACCAAGCGCACGCCACGGCTGGCGGCTCGTTTCGCCGACGAGTTCAACGTGCCGTTCTGCGACGTCCAGGAGACGGCGGCGGCGTTCGGCCGGGTCCAGAAGGCCTGCGCCGCCGCCGGTCGCGAGCCGGCCTCGATGGTGTACTCGGCGGCGCAGATCGTGTGCTGCGGGCGGGACGACGCCGAACTGGCCAGGCGGGCAGCGGCGATCGGACACCGGCCGGAGGACCTGCGCCGCCGGGGACTGGCCGGAACGCCCGCCGAGATCGCCGAGCGGATCGCCGAGTTCGCCGGGATCGGTGCCGACACGATCTATCTGCAAGTGCTCGACCTGAGCGACGTCGATCACCTGGAACTCCTCGCGGAGTTGCTGCCGCTCACGAGCGGGATGTCATAGCGGGCGCGCCCACCATGTCAGGGAGCTGTCTGTGCTCGGCCCGCGCCGTACACGGTGCCGGGCCGGATGCCGCCATGGGACGGTCGGGATCCTCGGCGAACCTGCCCAGGGCGAGCATCAGCGTCTCCCCGAATTCGGAGACAACGCTTCGCGGATACAGCTTGTGCGGCACGACCATGTTCACGACGAGCTCGTTGTCGTCGTCAGCGATGAAGACCATGAGGTTGGACACGTTGGGATCGCCGCCCAGCTCCTGCTCGACGAAGGTCGCCGTCGCCTCGCCCATGGGCCGCGAGGACACACCCGTTTTCGTGTAGTTGCACCACAACCACGGCACGGCGTTCACGTCGGTTCTTGCCTCGGCGACGTCCATCGATCCGCTCTGGTCTTCCCGGGCCGCGCGCAGGGTGGAGCCGATCATCACCCTGGACGGGCTGGACGGGGCGCCGCCGCCCTGGGAGAACGCCATGACCGCCTTGCGGGGCATCTCCAATTCGCTCGCCCTCGCCTGGCTGTCCGCCGCCAGGGCGGCGACCTCGGCCAGGGTCAGGTGGCACGGGCATGACGCCCCCGACGGTCGCACCCTGATGACGGTCGGCTCGGCGAAGTCGTTGACGACGCGCATCTCGCCGGCACCGTTGCGCCGGGAGCGCGGATTGATGATGCAGATGTCCCGCATGCCGCTCACGATGTGAGCGGCGAGGTACATGGCGCCGAGCATGACGGACAACGGCGACAACCCGAGCCGGCGGTAGGTCGCCTTGAGTTTCGCCACAGTCTGAGCCGGAACGACGAAGTTCGTCAGGGTGGTGGCGCTCGGGACGCTCTGCCCGTAGTCGCGGCAGCCCACCGGCCCGAGCAGGTCGAACGCCGGCGGCTCGGGGTACTGCGCGAAGTACTCCCGCCACTTCGCAGCCAGGGTCGGCCAGCCGGCGGCACCGTACCGTTCCTTCTCGACCGGGGCGGCGTGCACCGACGTCAGCTGCTCGGCGAGGTCGGACGGACGTCCCTCGACCTTCGCGGAGTAGATCTGAGTCAGATCCTCGTACAGCACTCCGAGGGACTCCGCATCGCTCACCAGGTGGTCGATCACGAGGACCGCGAAGGTGAGGTCCGACCGGACGGCCGCCACGGCACCCAGGATGACCGGCGTGGTGTCGTAGGCCAGCCCCGCCTGCGCGACCTCGCCGATGTGAGCCCAGATCCGCGCCAAGGCCTCCTGGCGCGAGAACGCGGTGAGGTCCATTCGTTCCGGCTTCCAGGTGTCCGCGAAGTCAGTCCGGGTCGGGGCGATCTCTCCGTGGCTGTCGATGAAGCCGGTGGTCAGCACGTCGTGCCGACGCACCAGATCGACCAGGGACTGGCTGAGCAGGTCGTGGTCGACGTCGCCGCTGATCTCCAGGACGAGCGGGACCGGCTTGGCGTCGGCGCTGCCCCGCGCCTTGATCTGCTTCTTGATCCGCGCCAGCTGTAGTTCCTGCTTGGCAGTCAGGACACTGTCCTGAGTCGCCTCGCCTTGCTCGGCACGGGCCGATGTGAACAGTGCGAGTTGCTCTCCGAACGTCCTACAGGCGATCAGCTCGGACAAGCGCGCCTGGAAGCCCTTGTCGAGCATCTTGGCCAGCAGCAGCATCGAGGTCACCGATGTGCCGCCTTCGGAGTAGAAGTTGCTGTCCGGACTCACGCCGTCGATGTCCAGTAGCTCGTGCCAGGCCTCGGACAGGACGACCCGGACGTCGTCGGGCCCTGAGTCCCCGGTGATCCCGCGGATCTCGCGGATCTCGCGGTACTCGTCAGGTTCGGAATCGAGCCTGGTCAACGTTCTCGCACCTCGTTCTTCTCAGTCGGTCGGACAGACGCTCACGCGGACCAGTAGGTCTGCGCTCGCCGGTCGCGCCGCCGCGACAGCGGGTCGTGGATGAGCCGGCTCGCCCAGCCGACAGGGGTGGCGACCAGGAAGTAGCCGACGGAAAGCAGGATTTTGCCCATCGTTTTCACAGCCTCGCGGTTCGTGAGCCGGCAGGACACTCAGTCCAGGGGGATCTCCGTACGCCAGTCACCCTCCTCGCTCCACGCGGGCTGCTCGCTCTTGTGCAGGAGGAAGTTCCCCATGGCGAGCATGTCGATGTTGGTCCGCATGAAGCAGGTGTAGGCGTCGTGCGGCGAGTTCACGATCGGCTCGCCGCGGACGTTGAACGACGTGTTGACCAGTACCGGGCAGCCGGTACGGGCTTTGAAGGCGGACAGCAGTTCGTGGTACCCGGGATTGCCGACCGCGGACACCGTCTGCACCCGCGCCGAACAGTCGACGTGCGTCACGGCGGGAATGGTGGAGCGCTGCACGTGGAGCAGGTCGATGCCGGTGGCACCGCTGTCGGTCACCGGCAGTTGCCGGGCCGCGGCCACCTGCGCCACCAGGAGCATGTACGGACTCTCCTGGGAGAGGTCGAAGTAGTCCTTGGCGTCCTCGGCCAGCACCGCCGGCGCGAACGGGCGGAACGATTCACGGAACTTGGTCTTGAGATTGATCGCCGACTGCATCGCGGGATCGCGCGGATCGCCCAGGATGGAACGGGCGCCGAGGGCGCGCGGGCCGAACTCCATGCGGTTCTGGAACCAGCCGACGATCTTCCCGTCGGCCAGTGCGGCCGCGACGTCGCCGACCAGGTCTGCCGGATCGAGGCGGTGGTGCGCGATCCCGCGGCCTCGCAGGTACTCGGCGATCTGGGCGTCGCTGAAGGCGGGACCGAGCAGCGCGCCGGACATGGCGTCCTGCCCGGTGCCGACGTGGTCGCGTCCGGCTCCGTGCTCCATCGCCACGGCCAGAGCGGCCCCCAACGCGCCCCCGGCATCGCCGGCGGCGGGCTGGATCCACAGTTCGTCGAAGATCCCGCCCTCGACGATCTTCCCGTTGGCGACACAGTTCAGCGCCACGCCTCCAGCCAGGCAGAGCGTGGATTCCCCGGTGCGCTCCCGCGCGGTGCGGGCAAGGCGCAGCATGACCTCTTCGGTGACCTGCTGAACGGACGCCGCCAGGTCGAATTCGCGCTGGGTCAGCGGTCCCTCCGCCTCGCGACGCGGTCCGTCGAAGAGCTTCTCGAACGCCCGACCGGTCATCACGTGCCCGCGCAGGTATTCGAAGTAGCGCATGTCCAGGTGGAACGAACCGTCCGGCTTGATGTCGATCAGCCGTTCCCTGATGAGGTCCGCATACCGGGGCACGCCGTATGGGGCCAGACCCATGAGCTTGTATTCACCGGAGTCGACCTTGAAGCCACAGAAATAGGTGAAGGCGGAGTACAGCAGACCGAGCGAGTGCGGGAAGCGGATCTCGCCCAGCGCCGTGAGCTCGGTGCCCCGGCCGTGCCACAAGGTCGTCGTGGCCCACTCTCCCACGCCGTCCACACACAGCACGGCGGCGGATTGATAAGGGCTGGGGAAGAAGGCCGAGGCCGCGTGGGACTCGTGATGCCGCCGGGCCACGATGCCCGGCACCGCTCCCCGGTCCAGGGACTCCAGTTCCCCCCGGACGACCTCGAGCGTACGGAGCTTGCCGCCCTTGCCCAGCCAGCGAGGCACCGTATCGCGGAAGGAGGTGACGCTGGTGGGTGCGGCGCCCACCAGCGTGGCGAGCACTCTGCGGAACTTCAGTCGGGGGTCCTCGTAGTAGGCGACCGCGGAGACGTCTTGGAGCGAAGCGCCCAGTTCGTCGAGGCAGTAGCCGACAGCCTGCGCGGGGAACGACGAGTCGTGCCGCTTCCTGCTGAAACGCTCCTCCTGCGCCGCCGCGACCGGTACTCCGTCGCGCACGATCGCCGCCGCACTGTCGTGGTAGTAGGCCGAGATCCCGAGAACCAGCTCAGACACCGAAGCACTCCTCCCCTGCCGATGTGACCGCCTTCGTATGCCGCCACCGGCGCTCCGCCCGGTGGCCGGCCCCGCGGGCCAGGAATCCACGGGGCGGATTGAGCGACCGGTACCCGGAGCGCACCCGGTCCCAGACCTCGGAGCGCCCGTCCGGCCCGGAGGAATCCGGCAGGCTCGACATCAGCGTGTCGACGGCGTCGGTCGCCCACGCCGAATGCCCGGTGGCAACGTTGTCGATGGTGTTGTGGATGTCCACGAAGCGGGTGTTGAAGCCGTACGTGCGCAGCGCCATCGCCGCCCTGCGGTAGGTTCCGCCCACGCCGGACAGTTCCATGGCCAGATTGAGGCCGAGCACCTCGGGCAGGAACGTCCGCGGAAACCGCCCGATGCACAGCCAATAGACGGGCAGCTCGAAGGACGTGTCGCGGAAACCGGGCCACCTGGCGAACTCCCGCGACGCCGTGGGCGGAAGGTCGACGTCCATCCCCTTCAGGACCTCACGGTAGATCAGGGGATGGTTGAGCTTGGGCTCCCCGTTGCCGAGCTCGTCCCAGTAGGTCTCGAACAGCGAGTGGCCGATGCCCGAAGACGCGAGCTCGTAGTCGGTGAAGCCCTGAAGCCAGCTTCCGTCGATCAACGTGAGCGGAGCCGTCTGCACGGCGTCGTCCACCACGGCCTCCCGCGACGGCAGCTCGGTTTCCGCACTTAAAACGAACTGCTCGGCGTGTCCGTCGTGCTGCGCCTGGAGCCAGGGACGCAAGCCCTCGGGTTTCCACCGCTGCGGCAGCGACACGGACTCAGGGCCCATACGATGCCGCGTCCGGCCCAGCCATCCCGTGACATAACGCAGGCTCCAATCGCGCAGGTCTGCGCCGGCGGTACGCACCATCAGCACGTGATAGGCCTCACGCAGGTCCCTCGGACCGGTTCCGGCCACCGGCGCGGAAGTCAGCAGGAACGGAAGCCGTGCCAGCCGGTCCGGTTCGGCCTCCCGGCCCGGGACGGGCCGTGGACCGGTCGACTCCTCGTCGCGAGCGGCCCGTCCCGGGCCGGTTCCGGCCGGAAGAGAGTCGACCCACCGGCTGATGACGCCGAGGTCGTCCGGAGAGAAGACCCTGAACATCGGGCCGCGTTCGCTGACCAGACCATTGATCAGAGGACTGATGCCCGATCGTCCCGGCTTTATCAGCCTGCTGCGTGCCAGGACTTCGAGGAAGGGGTACGGATCACGCAGGCAGTCCTTCAGCCACGCCGCCACCGGCCGCTCTTCGAGCATCACCTGTCCGTGATACACAGAGCCCTCCCTGGCACGGAGCATCATCAGCTGCGCCATGTCGTAGGTCGGGTCGAGCGAGACAGACAGCTCGTCGTGCAACGCCTCGACCTGGCCGCGCAGAGCGCTCAGCGCCCAGGCGAAGCCCGCGTACACCCGTTCCTGCGACGCCGGTCCGGCCTGGATGAGAGCCTCGGCGATGTCAGCACACTGCGCGGTCGGCGAAAGGCCGTCGCCTCGGGTCCCCGAGTAGTCGATCGCCTCCCAGTCGGCCTGTGCCTCAGGTCTGACAAGGACGAGCGGCGGCGGAAACGCCACCGCACGCAGGCAGAGGTCCGCACCGATGAGTTCGGCGCAGAAATCGCCGGGGCGCCGGCTCATCAACAAGAGCAAGGCCGGAAGACGGAACGCCTCGTCACTGACGCGCGGATCGGTGTTCAGGCGAGCCAGGGGGACGGCGTTCTCCGAAAGCCGCAGCTGCCGCAGCAAGCCGAGGTAGGCGCTCCCCCTGGCGGCACCCGGGTGGCCGACGCCGATGTCGGACGCGTAGAGCGCGAGGATCCGCAGGAACAGCGGATCGTCCCCGGATCCCGGGCTGGTCAGCCATTGCAGCCAGGCCCCGGATGCGAGTCCGAGCGGAGCCCACCCCAGGGCTGCCCTCCGGGCCAGGAGCCGGCGGCCCTCGCCGTCGGCGTCCTTCCCCAAGGCCGCAAAGTGCTCCGCCGAAGTAGTGGACCAGTGCGCGGCCTGACGGACCAACGTATCCAGCTGCTGTTCACCACCGACCGCCGACCGCGACACCTCAGCACGGACCACGTCGACCAACTCGCCGGCGGGAACGGAGGCCTCCGGGTCGGCCACGCGGGCGTAAATCCTCCGGAAAGCGGAACCGCCACCACCGCCCGGCGTGGGCGCGGCGGACGCTCGCGCGCCGGCAGACATCGCATTCGTGGGCATCGCAACTCCCCGTCTTGGACCAAGCACACGCACTTCGCGGAGCTTAAGAATGTGCGTTCATTCGGGATGAAGGTCTAGTGACCCGGTCCGGAGATTCGCCGCGCGCTGAACTTAATAGAACCCAGTGGCCCCATCATCCACGCTGGACGCACCGGTCAGGCCTTGGAGCCAACCAGGATCCGGCGGCCAGCCCAGCGCGGCGCTGGAACCGATTCGCATCACCTCTGCTTCTCGACCGGCGGTTTGGCTGTGGCGACGAATCTCCGAACCGGGTCACTAGGCGAGATCGAGCGCCTCCGCCGTGATCCTGGCGACGAGGTCGTGACCGGCATCGTTGTAATGGACGCGGTCGACGAACAGCCAATCCTGATCGGTGATCGCCGCGGCCACGACCGGGTTCAGGTCGAAGAAGCGCACACCCTGCTGCTCGCAGCCGACGCGGAGCGCCTTGGCGTACGCCTCCGCGAACTCCTGCGTGGCGATGTCCCCGTAGACGTCGTCCCAGGGGCCCAACTCGGCCATCCGGTCGTTCTCCTCGAACAGCGTCTTCTCCTGCGGCGCGGGACGCTTACCCATCCATCGCGACATCGGCTGCAGGACATAGGAGATCCGCGTATTCGGCCCGGCCATGCGGCGCCAAAGGTCGAGCTGGCGGATCGTCATCTCAGCAGCGCTGTCGATCACCGTGGGCATGTCGCGGCGCACATCGTCGAGTGTGGAGACGGTGGGTCTGCCGCCGTCCGACCCCGATCGGCGGCCGAAGAGCCTGGACCCTCCGCGGCTCTGTTCCCGCAGCTCCTCCATCTTGGTGAAGTAGTCGCCGCAGAAGAAGAACGCACCGTGGTCGCCCTGCTGCCACTCGGGCAGCCTGGCCACCACCACGGCGTTGATCCCGGAGAAGATGACGATCTCGTCGATGTCGCCGAGCAGGTGGCGGTACAGCGTGAGCAGCAGCACCTCTTGCGTCGGGGTGAAGCAGTAGCTGCCGAAATTCAGCCACGGCCGCGAGGGCGCGTACTTGCTCCACAACAATGAGGACAGCGTGTGCGAGTCGCTGCTAGCGCCCACACCGAGGGCGGTGGAGCCGCCCGCGAGGATGCGGACCGGCCCCGGCGGGAGCGGACCGGCGGCCGAGGCCTTGGCCCCGCCGGGTCCGGTGCTGATCCGGAAGCCGGACCGGTCGGTGTTGACCGCCTGGGTCGCGAAGTCGGTGCGGTGGAAGAACATGAGATAGGGCAGGTAATGACGCTGGCCAGGGTCCTTCATGTCGTCGTAGTCCCGCATCTGCGGGGTCAGCTCGTATCGCTTGAGTTTCACGGATTCCCGTTTCGCCGGCTGTTCGAATCGTGGGGACGGAAGCGCGGGGCATGGCGAGGGCGCCGAAATCCTCATGAAGATGAGGACCTCGGCGAGGACTCAGCGCGCTTCGACCGAGTCGGACGCCCCTTCCCAGGGCACGTCATTCAGCACGTCGTTCATGCCGATCAGGCCGAACAGCTCGCTCAAGGAGGCCAGCGAGTACTCGATCGGGGCCGTCGAGTCGTGCTTGGCGATGGACGCCAGCACCTCGGTGACCGCCTTGACGGAGACCCGGATCGCGTGGTTCGCGTAGATGATGCCGCGGATCCCCATGTCGCCCAGCTCCGTCGCGGTGGTGCCCGCGTAGGTGGTGGGTACGCACAGTACGGGCACATTCCGGCCCGTGGCCTGCCAGCGCCGGCAGAACTCCCGGATCTCGCCGGCGTCGGAGAGCCGGCTGTGGATGAGCACCGCGTCCGCGCCGGCGTCATGGTAGAGCTCGGCCCGCGAGAGCGCGTCGTCCATACCGGCCCCGGCGATGAGTGACTCCAGCCGCGCGACGACGACGAAATCGGTGTCGAGCTGGGCCGCCTTCGCGGTCGCGATCTTCTGGGCGAACGCCCGCGGCTCCTCCAAGTGCTGGCCGCCGCGGAAGCTGTTGCGCTTGGGATACTGCTTGTCCTCGATGCAGATCGCGTCGATCCCCGCCGCCTCGTAGAGCCGCACCATCCGGCGTACGACGTTGACGTCGCCGAATCCGGCGTCCACGTCGGCGATGATCGGCAGCGTGCACGCGGCGCGCATCTGCGCGGCGGCGTTGACGAACTCGGTCATCGTCAACAGGCCGGCATCGGGGACCAGGTAGGAAGAGGAGATCCCGAGGCCGCCGGCCCATATGGCCTCGAATCCGGCGTTCTCGGCGAGCTTCGCGGTCAGCCCGTCGTGCGCTCCCATGATCCGGAGGTGGCCCGGTCCGCTCAGCATGTGACGAAGTGTGTTGCCCACGGTCTTGTGCTCTCCCCGTAGTCGGCTCGGATGACATCGCGCCGGTCATCGTGCCCTGCGAACAGGAGGGTGAGCCGGCCGACTCCTGCTCGGGTCGGCCCCCGCCGGCGAGGGCTATACGTACGGACGAATTCCGCAAACGTGTACGGACACAGATACTCTCAGCACCGCAGGACATCGTCAAGACCACTTCCAGACCCCTGATATACGCTGGCTGTTCACCCAGGTTCGCCAACGCCCAGGGTCCTGGGCCTGTCGGTGCGCCACCACCGCCGCGGCCGGCGCGCGCCGAACGGCTCGACGACAGCCGCGGTGTAGACGAACCCTGACTTGCCCAGGCCATGACCGGCTGAAACCCGGAGCCCCGAACGGAATATGCGGAACTATGCAAAGACTTTGACGCGGCTTACGTTGACAAGGACGCTATGCGCGATAATCATTCGACCATGGCCACGGGTGAGACACCATCTCCGCCAGGGGCGCAGAGTCTGCGTCCGGACTTCAAACACTTCGAAGGCGACGCGGCCCTTTATGACTCTTCCAAACCCGTATACCCCGACGCTCTGATCACGCGCATCGTCACCGCGATGCGGGGCCGCGAAGTCTTGAATGTCGGGTGCGGCACCGGCATCGAAGCCCGCCAGTTCCAGGCCCACGGATGTGCCGTCCTGGGCGTGGACCCCGACGCGGGATTGGCGCGGTTCGCCCGCGGCACCGGTGTGCCCGTCGAAGTCTCGGCCTTCGAGGCGTGGGAGCCCGCGGACCGGGCGTTCGACGCGGTCGTCGCCGGGACGGCCTGGCACTGGATAGACCCGGTCGCCGGTGTGGCGAAAGCCGCTCAGGCGCTCAGACCGGGGGGTCTGCTCGCACCGTTCCACCACGCGATGCACACACCGCCGGAGTTGGCCGACGCCATCGGGGAGGGCCTTCCGGCCTGGACAACGCGTTCGGCGGCAGCCTACCGACAGGTGGCGCCGCACTCCACGCTCGACGGCGACGGCCGGCGAAAGCCGTCCACGGAGCTGTACCAGCCGCTGTTCGACGGCATCGCCGACGGGATCCGCCGGGCGGGCGGGTTCGACGAACCCGACCAGTGGCGCTTCGAGTGGGAGCAGCGGTACTCGCGCGAGGAGTGGCTGGATCTGCTGCCCACCTTCGGTGCCGTCGCGAAGCTTCCGCCCGACAAACTGGCGAAGGCCTTGGACGCGGTGGGCACCGTCATCGACGGGATGGGAGGCAGTTTCAGCATGCCGTACACCACCGTCGCCGTTGTGGCGGTACGGAGAGATTCTGATTGAGAAAGCCGAACAAGCCAGGGTTGCCATGGGGGCGGCACTGAGATTCCTCCACATTTCCAGGGAACCTCGATCGACCGGCAAAAGGGGAAAGCATGAGCCACGGTTCGGCGACGGACTTCGCCAAATTCGAGACGATTCTTGACGCCGACGCTCTGCGCGGCGTCGCCGCGTTGACCGCCGAGACGTGCGGGGACCAGGTACAGCGGATGCTTGCCGACGCCCAGGTGGCCGAGCGACTGCGCACTGACGGTCTGGTGGTGCTCTCCGGGCTGGACGCGCTGCCTTCGCCGGACTGGTCATGGGTCTTCGTCGCGATCTGCGGCGCCCTGGGCAAGCTCCAGCCGCAGGGAGCGAAGGACAGCGGACAGGTCGTCAGGGAGGTCCGCTACCGCCGTGGCAGCCTCCAGGAGAGGACCGTCCGGTACTCCGACAGCCGCTCGGGCGGCAGCTACCACAGCGACGGCGTTCCCGTCCCCGGTCCGCTCCCCGATGTATTGGCGCTGCTGTGCGTGCGGCCAGCGCCGCGCGGCGGCGAGCTGGTCTTCGTGGACTCGACCTCCGCGCTGGAGGCCGCCACGCACCGGATGCCCGGGCTGCCCGCCGCCCTCAGCCGCGACTTCCACTTCGACCAGCGGCGCGAGGACGACCCCACGGCGACGGCGGTCCGCCGGATCGTCGAGCGGCACGAGGGCGAAGACCGGCTCGTCTACTTGCGGGACTACGTGGAGTCCGGCCACCGGATCGCCGGGGTCCGCCCGCTGGCCGCGGACGAGATCGAGGCCATGGACGTCCTCGATGAAGTGCTCGCCGACGAGGCGCTGCACATCGAGGGCAGGCTGGCGCCGGGGCAGATCGCGATCAACGACAACCACCGGTTCGTCCACGGGCGGCATGAGTTCCCCGACGAGCAGGACGAGCAAGGCGGCCGGTTGATGCTCCGCTGCTGGATCAGGGCATCGAAGGGCGAGTGAGGACGTCCGCCCGACGCGGCGCCGGTGGGACAACGCCGGCGCCGGCGCGGCTTCAGGTCAGGACACCAGCGGTGCGCGCTCGGCAAGACGGAGCGCGAGCCCGGCGTGGTGCAGGTCGTCCTCGTCGTGCGGCACATCGAGAATCAGAGCGCTGATTCCGAGCTGCAAGTAGCGGCCGAACATCTGCGCCACCTCCTGGTAACTGCCGACCAGGTAGGGGCAGAAGGTCTTGTACGCGCGGAACGGGTAGAGCCAGTAGCCCTCACGCGGCTCGGAGGAGCGGAGGGCCTCGGCGGAGAGCTTGCGGTGCCAGCGCGACTCCACCGCGCCTGCGGCCAGGTCGTGCAGTTGTTCGCCCAGCTGGTCGTCGGGAAAGCGGCCGCGGGCGACCTGCCAGGCCTGCTCGGTGCTCTCGCGGGCGATGATGCCGAGCCTGATGCCGTTGCCGCGCAGGACGTCGGGCGCCTGGGCATAGTCGCCGATGAACTGCGGGTAGAACAGGCGGACCGCGTCCAACACCCGCGCCGCCTCGATGCAGGCTTCTGACGAGCCCGACAGGTAGGTACGCGGGGTCAGATCGCCGGGCAGTGGAATCGTCAGCCGCGCGGTCGACAGATCGTAGAATTCGCCCCGCTGAGTGAGCGCGGGGCCGCCGGCCAGCAGCCGCCCGACGATCCGGCTGTACTCGACGAGCCGCAGGTAGCGCTCGTCGTGGCCGAGCGTGTCGCCCAACTCGTGCATATGACGGGCGAAACCACCGGTGACCAGGTTGAGGTCGACTTGCCGGCCGTACTGGAAGCCGAGCGAGCTGACCGCCCGCGCCACGTCGAACGGATGGCGGAACAGCGGCTGCACCGCGACCAGCGGCACGATCGACTCGGTGTGCTCGATCATGAGCTGCGCGACCTGCCACGGATCGACGAGCGTGTTGTCCGTGTAGACGAGCAGCCCGCGGTAGCCGGCCGCCTCGGTCCACCGGGCCGCGTCCAGGGCCAGTCGACGGAACTCGCTCCCGGATACCCCGTCGGAGGACGGAGCGGTCGTGTAGACGGTGAGCACGACGTCAGCCCGCCTTCGGTGGGCGAAGTCGGCCTACCGGGTCAGAACATCGGATAGATCGAGGCGTCATTCTTTCGTTTGGCGCGCTTCTTGCGGCTGAAGACGCGGACAATCCGGCGCATGAAAGCCATGCTGGATACTCCCTTGAGCAGTGATTCACAGGTACGTCTCGCCTATCGGCGATTACCTCCCCCGTGATGATCAGACGCATCGCGTTCGTATCACTGTGCCACGGCGGGCCATGGTCGGCAAGCGCTGTGTCGTAGAGCCCTGATAGACAGGCATGGACACTGCTTCACTGTCAGGGCTCGAAGGTGCGGCGTCGGATCACGGTGCGTCACCGCAGGTCCAGCCCGATCAGTCTCGTATCATGAGATGCCACATGACTCGGGGGTAGCGTATCAGTGAACTGTCGCTTATGGTGCCGGGATGGGGAAAAGTCAGAACGACTCGTTTGTTGATGCCGACGGCGCCTTCCAGCAAACGCCGAGACTGGCTTTCTAAAGACTGCTCTTTCGCGCAGGTCTTCAATTCACCTCGGAACGGCTCGATTCCGTGCTGTGCCGCACGTTCTCATAGCCGATCCGCCGGGATCGGCGACCCGAGCCGGACGCCCGGAACCGTGATATCCGCATCAACGTCCTCGGCGATGTTCCGCCGGTGGTGGGCTAAACCTGTGCGCGCAGCAGAACCCCACCTCCACACCACACGCCGACAACGGCTGGAAGGACCCTAGTGTGACGATCAGCGCACAAGGCATGGTGGAAACGCTGACAGCCCACGGCTATCAGCTGGCCACCGGCGTGCCTTGCTCGTACTTCGCCGGACCGCTACGGCTGCTGGACCAGGGGGCCGGGCCGCCGTACGTCGCCGCGGCGAACGAGGGAGGCGCCATCGCGATCGCCGCCGGCGCGCAGTTGGGCGGACACCGGCCGGTGGTGCTGGCGCAGAACTCCGGCTTCGGCAACATGATCAACCCGCTCACTTCGCTGGTCCTGCCGTACGGCATTCCGATGACCGTGATGGTCAGCATGCGCGGCTGGCCGGCCGCGAGCGCGGGCGAGCCTCAGCACCACTGGATGGGTCAGGTGGTGCCGGGCTGGCTGGACTCGATGGGCATCGCGCACTGGATGCTCACTGCGGACGGGCCGCCGCTGGAGGAGCTACTACGGCGGGCGCAGACTGTCCTGGACGCCGGGCGGCCGGCGTTCGTCCTGGTCGCGAAGGGCGCCATCGCGGACGCCGGGCCAGCCGGGAAGTCGGCGGCGCCCCCAGCCGGACTGCCGACCCGGGACGAACTGGTGTCGGCGGTCCTCCAGGAGGCGGGCGACGCGCACCTGCTGAGCACGACCGGCTACCTGTCGCGCAGCCTGTTCAACCTGGGCGACAGCGACCGGAACTTCTATATGCAGGGCTCGATGGGCCACGTCGCGAGCGTGGCGCTGGGAGCCGCGCTGGCGAACCCGCAGCGGCGGTTCGTCGTCCTGGACGGCGACGGCGCCGTGCTGATGCACGCGGGCTCCCTGGCGACGATCGGCGATCTGGCCCCGGTCAATCTGACGCACGTCGTCTTCGACAACGGCGTCTACGACTCGACCGGCGGGCAGCGGACCGGCGGGCAGCAGACCGACTTCGCCGGGATGGCGCTGGCGTGCGGCTATCGCCAGGCGTGGCGCGTCGATTCCACGGACGGGCTGCGCTCGGCCCTGCGTACGGCCCTGGCGAAGGACGGACCGTGCGCCATCGTGGTGCGCTGCGCGTCCGGCGCGCCCACCGGCGAACGGGCGTCGAACTCGGTGAGCGTCCAGGAGCTGAGCGACCGCTTCAGGAAGAGCCTTGCGACAGCGCCTGTCGCCGAGGCCGGCGACGAGAGGGCGTCATGAACCCGCACGTACGCATCGGCCCTGGCGTGCTGGACCAACTGCCCGACGTACTCGGCACCGCCCGCCGGGTGCTCGTCGTCCACGGCCGCAGATCCTTCCGGGCCGGCGCCGCCGCGGCGGTGGTCGACCGCATCGACGCCGAGGTCCGCTGCTTCGCCGGCGTGCGCCCGAATCCGGCCGTGGCCCAGGTCTGCGACGCGATAGCGCTGGCCCGGGAGTACTCCCCCGACGCCGTGCTCGGCATCGGCGGCGGCAGCGCGATGGACGTCGCCAAATGCGTCGCGGTACTGGCCGCGGGCACCGAGGACCCGGCAGCGTATCTGCTCGGCCCCCGCCCGATACCGGACAACAGGTCCGTCATGCTGGTACAGGTCCCGACCATATCCGGCTCCGGCAGCGAACTCACCTGCTTCGCGACGGTCTACAGCGGCCACCGCAAGCTGTCGCTCGACCACCCGAGCGCCCAGGCGGACCACGTCCTCATCGATCCGGACCTGGCCGCCACGGTGCCGACCCGGACCGCCGCCGCGAGCGCCCTGGACGCCCTCGCGCAAGCGGTCGAGTCGGCGTGGGCGGTCCGCGCCACCCCGGAATCCCGGGACACGGCCGTCCGCGCGCTGCGGACGCTCACCCCGGTCCTCGACGCCGCGACAAGTCGCGGGGACTTCGCCGATCCGCACCTGCGCACCGAACTGGCCCGCGGTGCCGCACTGGCCGGCGCCGCGATCAACACCTCCCGCACCACCGCCGCGCACGCGCTGTCCTACGCGCTGACCGCGCGGTACGGCATCGCCCACGGCGCGGCCGTGGGCCTGCACCTGCGATGGCTGATCGGGCACAACGCGGCGGCGACCGACGCGGACGTCCGCCACCCTGACGGTCCCGAGGCGTTGCGGACCATCATCGGCGACCTACAGCAGATCTGTCTGGACAGCACCGGCGCGCAGCTCGAGACGCTGATCGACCGCCTGCTCGACCTGCACGGCCTAGGTGACTTCCACGTTCCACGCCGTGACTGGCAGGACGACCTGTCCGGCAACAGAGCGGTGAACAACCCGCGCCTGGTGCGTACACAGGACGTCCTGGCCGGTACCGCCACAGCCGCGAAACGGACCAGGTCGACGGTGATCGCAGATGTCTGACACACGGCGGCTGTCCGCGTCGAACGGAGAGCCGGGGTCGTCCGATGCCTGAGTCAGCGCGAACGGCGACGGTCGCGGTCCTGGACTATCCCGGGCCTTCCATGCCCGCCCGGACCAAGTCCGTCCTCCTCGGCGACGACCGCTTCAGCTGTACGTATCCTCTGGAGCTGCACCTGCCGAACACGACGAGCCTGCCCGAATACGCGGCCGCTGTCGGAGACAACATCGGTGAGCGGCCGGACGTGGTCGTGGCCTACTGCGCGGCGGCGCCGATCGCCCGCGAGGTGGCTCGCCGGTTCGCGATGACGCCACGGCTGGTACTGGTCAATCCGGAAGTCCCCGGCGCCGACCGGGTCATACGGGAGCTGGCGTCCTTCCTCGCCGGAGACGCCCGGCCGACCGAGTCCGAGGACCGGCGGGCGGCCGCGGCCTGGCTGGCCGACGGCGCCGACCCCGACCGCCTCCAGCAGATACTCGGGGACCAGCATCTCGCCCGGCTGGAGGACCAGTTCGGCGGCCCACAACCACACCTGCGACCGATCGCGCTGCAACTCGCCACGATGCAGATCGCCTGGATCCATCACCTGGCCGCCGGAGCCGGCGGGCCGACCGACGGCGCCACCAGCACCGCCATCGCCATCGCCGACGAACACCACCTGGTGTCGGCGGACCACCGGTGCGAGCCGGACTGCACAGCGCGTCACGAGGTGTTCGGCGAGTCGGCGGAGGAGATCTTCTCGGGTCGGCGCCTGGCCGACGCCGTCGCCGCCGCCGGTTCCCGGCCGGTGCCGGATCGGGGCTGATCGGGGCCGATCGGGGCTAATCGACGCTGATCGGCTCCCGCCACGGACAGTTGGCGGGAGCTGATCAGCCTATAGATGAGAAGCCGTCACGAAGCTGTCAACAGCACCCGATCGACCTTCCCCGCCGTAGTCCGCGGCAGCGAATCCATCAGGACGATCCGCGCCGGCCGCATAGCGCTCGGCAGCCGTTCGGCGACCCAGCGACGGATCACCCGCTCGGTCGTCGGCGCCGCGGCCACCACGAAGGCGACGAGGTGAGCGCGGTCCGGCTGGTCCGCGGACCGGACGAGCACGGTCGCCTCGGACACGCCGGGGCACTCCTGGACGACCGCCTCGATCTCACCCGGCTCGATGCGGTGCCCCCGCAGCTTCACCTGGGCATCGGTGCGCCCCAGAAACTCCAGCGTGCCGTCCGGCCGGTACCGCCCGCGGTCGCCGGTGTGGTAGCAGAGCACTGAGCCGTCCGGTGTCATCCCGGTCCGGAACCGCTGCGCGGTCAGCTCAGGGCGTTCCAGGTAGCCGTCGGCCAGACCCGCGCCGTATATCAGGATCTCGCCCTCGCCGCCCGGCTCGGCCGAGGACGGCGCGGATCGGCCGTCGGGGTCGGCCAGGCACAGGCCGGTCCCCGGCAGAGCCTCGCCCAGCGAGATGGCGTCGCCGTCCCGGACCAGCGCGGCCGAAGCCCAGATGGTCGCCTCGGTCGGGCCGTACACGTTCCACAGTTGGGCGCAGCGGGGCACCAAGGCCCGCGCCAACACCGGGGTGAGGGCTTCGCCGCCGCACCAGATCCGGCTGCCGGGCGCGCCCTCCCAGCCGGCGGCCAGGGCGAGCCGCAGGAAACTCGGCGTGGCCTGAATGACAGACGGCTTATACGTGCTCACGGCCGCGGCGAAGACCGTCGGATCCAACCGGGCTCCGAACGGCGCGGCGACGACCGTCGCGCCGACGGTCAGGGGAAGCAGGATCTCGGCCATCGAGATGTCGAAGGACAGCGCCGTCATGGCGAGCATGGACTCGCCGGCGCTCAGACCGGGTGTCCTGGCCAGTCCGGCCAGCCGGGCGACGAGGGCTTCCTGCGACACCAGGACGCCTTTCGGGCGCCCCGTCGAGCCCGACGTGTACAGGACGTAGGCGATGCCGGTCAGATCCGTCCGGCCCGGGCCGAGCGGCTCCACGGCGAACCCGCCGTCCGCGGCCTCGCGGATAACGGCCGTCGGCCGCGCGTCCGCGGCCACCATGTCGCGATGGTGGGGCGGGCTGTCGGCGATCACCGGCATCAGCGCGCAGCCGGCGCGCGCCGCCGCCATCATCGCCACCACGCCGGCCAACGGTGCGTCGGCCTCGAGCGCGACCAGGCTGCCGGGCGAGGCGGCGGCCGCGACGCGGTCGGCGAGATCGGCGACGGTGGCGCCGAGCCGCGCATAGGTCAGGTCGGCGGTACCTCCGACCGCGACGGCGTCGGGGTCTTCGGCGAGGCGCGCCGCGACCAGGTCCCAGACGGTGCCCGTTTCACTCACCACCAGCGGCCCCCACCTCGGCGGCCTGCCGGGCCAGCAACCCGCTCACTTCCACCGCGGTCGGTGCGCGGACCACGTCGAGCAGGCTCAGCATGATCCCGGTCCGCTCATGGATGCGGGCCAGCAGGGTGAGGGCGAGGAAAGAGTTCCCACCGACCTCGAAGAAGCCGGCGTCGACGCCGACCTCGTCGAGGTCGACGATCTCCTGCATCAGTTCTGCGATCTCACTGGGGGTCATACCTGCTCGCTTTCCTTTCCGGCGATCTGGTCAAGCCATGCCCGGTCCAGTGTCCGCGCGCCGTCCCGCCCGACGAACACGAAGGTCTCGGTGAGGTACTCGGCCACCTGGAGCAGCCGGGTGTGCAGCGCGTCGGCCGAGTCCGCGCCGATCCACACATGGGCGACGGCGCCGTCGCTCCCGTCGCGCCAGTCGACCGTGGTCCCGGCGGTTGCCAGGGCCTCCACGGCGATCACCCCGGGCAGCTTGGCGACGGCCGAGCGCTCGGGCACCGCTGATATCCGCCGCGCCGATGCCGGCGGCTGGAACAGCAGCACCAGGACACAGCGGCGCCAGGCCAGGTCCAGCTCCGGCGGCCGCCCGATCGCCGCGGCGATGGCCGCCGCGCCCAGATCGGCGCCGGCCCCGTAGGCGGCGAGCTTGGCGATGAACCCCCCGAGCCGGCCGTTCAGCTCGACGATCTCCGAGCCGGCCGCTCGCGGTTTCAGCTCGACGTGGAACGCGCCGTCGGCGGCGCCGACGGCGTCCAGCGCCGCCGATGCGGTGCGGATCACTTCCGCGGCCGCGTCCGGGGCGAGCAGGCTCGGCAGCACCAGGCCGGTCTCGCGGCACGGGTCCATCGGCCGGAGGCGGTCGGTGACGAAGGCCGCCGCGACCTGCCCGCCGCACCGGAAGACTTCGGCCGACACGTAGTCGGCCAGGTGCGGCTGCGCCCGGGTGTCCCCGACGAGGAACCGTTCGACGAGCATCGCAGGGCCCGGTGTTCCGTCCGGCCACAGCGCGGCCACGGCGGCCGCCGCCTCGGCCGGGTCGCGCAGCAGCCAGATGTCCCGGCTGCTGACCCCGCCGACCGGTTTGAGGATCGCCGGCATGCCGTGGGCGTCCAGGAAGCGCGTCAGATCGGCGGCGCCGGCGACCCGGGCCGCCGGGACCTGCGACACCCCGCTCTCGCGCAGCAGGGCACGCTGGACGTCCTTCTTCCCCCACGTCGGCGTCCGGCCGGCGGCGATCCCCAGACCCCGGTTGACGGCCGCGGCCAGTGCGCACAGCCGGTCCACGAAGGAGATCGCCCGGTCGGCGCCCGCGGACTTGGCCGCCGACAGACAACCGTCGACATCGCCGAAGTCGACCACGGCGGTCGGGCCCAATGCCGTGGCGACGGCTTGGAGATCGGGATATCGGGCAGCCTCCCGGGCGTCCACCAGGAACACCAGATCGGCCAGATCGGCCGCGGCCGCGGCGCTGTCCAGCGTGGACAGCGAACCACCGACGCCGGTCAGCACCGCCAGGCGGGGTCGGCTAGCCGGCATCGGCGAGCTCCCGTGTCGCCTCGGCCGTCAGCAGGCCGCCGGACAACTCCTCGAACACCGCGCCGCGGGAGCTCTTCGGCGTCTCGGCGGCCGTACCGGCGCGGATATGCCTGAGCCCGCGCCGGCGCGCGTAAGCCAGCGGCTGATGGAACATCAAGTCCAGATACACGGCGATCCGTTCGCTGTCCTGGCTCTGCGGCAACCCGATCTCGTACAGCTCCAGCTGGTCCTGCCAGACGATCGCGGTCAACACGCCGGCCACCGACGCCGTGGCGGCGGAGAAGACGACGAGTTCGACGTCCGGGCACTCGGTCCACTGCCGGTAGCGCATCCGGACGAACTCCGCGTGATCCGGCACGTCCTTGCGGGTGTTGTGCTCGGCGATCAGCGGTGCGGCGACCGCCTCGGCCGTTGCCCAGTCCGTGACCGAGGTGTCCAGCCCCGCCGCCTCGATCAGCCGCCGATCGCGCCGCAGTACGCCGCGCACCCGTGAGCTCATCGGCCGGTCGGGGTCGTCGACGTCCCGGAAGTGCGACTCGCGGGCCAGGCCGGTCCAGTGGAAGCCGTCGGTGACCGCGTCGAGCGCGCGCCGGGCGCGGTTGTAGGCGTAAGGGAAGACCAGCGCGCGTTCCTCGGCGGCGGCGGCCCTGGCGATGGCCACGAGCACCTCGCGGGCGTTCTCGCCGGCGGCGTCCAGCCGGACCGGGAAGCCCGACCGCTGGTCGTAGACACCCCCGACGACCAGGCAGCGGTCCGCGGGCAGCGCTTCGGTCAGGCCCGGGTCCAGACCCCAGTTCCGCGGGTCGTAGGCGGCGTCCGGCCAGGAGGAGCCGACGGTTGTGTATACGGGTACCGCGGCTACCAACTCGGACCCGCGCACTCCCCGCACATACCGCGCACGCCACCGGCGGTCCAGCTCGACCTGGCGCAGCCGGCTCAGGCCGGCGGCGGCGCCGGCCGACCGGTCCAGCGCTTGGAATCCGGCGGGTTCGAACCGCGCACGGTCGAGCACGTCGTATCTGGAATCAAGGATCGGATGCGGTGATGTGATCGACAATCCTGCCTCCCCCAGCGGCAACAGCGCTCAGAGGCGAGCAGTACCGGCCTGCCCGCATCAGAACTCTGCTGTACATCGAGTCGAAGGTTCGCCCCGGGTGCCGGTGCGTGAACCGCGCGACGAGCTGCGCACAAACCGCTCACTCGCCCCAACGGCACCCAAACAGTATTCGAACACTGATCTTCGCAGAGGCCACAGCGGTCGTCAAGGCATGTATCGCAGGGTATGCATTCACCCGGGGCGTGGCCCGGCGCGCAGGCGGAGGCGGACGTGGACCGGGCCCGGATCCGACCGGTGTCTATCGAATCAGAAGTTTGATACGTTTTTCCGATGCGTTTCGCCACCGCGCTCCGCCCGTTGGCCCACAAGACGTTCCGGCGCCAGTTCACGGCCCAGGCGGTGTCGATGACCGGCACGGCGCTGGCCCCGGTGGCGATGACCTTCGGCGTGCTGAACGTCACCGGATCGGCGGCGGCGCTGAGCCTGGTGCTCGCCTCGTATTCCCTGCCCCAGCTCGCGCTGATGGTGGTGGGCGGGGTGTGGGCCGACCGGCTGCCGCGGCACCGGGTCATGATGACGACCGACGCGGCGCGGTTCCTGGCCCAGACCACCTTCGGCATCTGCCTGCTGACCGGCCACGCCCCGATCCTGGCCCTGATGGCCTTGCAGGTCCTCAACGGGGTGGCCAGCGCGTTCAACGCCCCGGCGCGGCTGGGCCTGACGAAGGCGACGGCGCCGCCGGGGATGTTCCAGCAGGCCAGCGCGCTGCTCGCGGTGACGAACGACGTCACCACCAGCATCGGCCCCCTCATCGCCGGCGTGCTGGCGGTGTCGATCGGCCCCGGCTGGGCCCTGGTGATCGACGGTGGGACGTACCTGGGCAGCTCCCTGCTGCTGTCGAGCCTGCGCCTGCCGAGTTCCCAGCGCACCCGGGGCCGGTTCGGCGAAGACGTCCGCGAAGGCTGGCAAGAGGTGCGCAAGCGCACCTGGCTGTGGACGAGTGTCGCCTACTTCTCGCTGTTCAACCTGGTGTACGCCATCTTCGTCGTCCTCGGCCCGGCGCAGCTGCACAGCAAGCATGGCAGTGCCCTGCAATGGGGCGTCGTGGTGGCCGCCATGAGCATCGGCTCGCTGTGCGGCAACGCTCTCGCGCTCCGGCTCACCACCCGCTACTTGCTGCGGTGGCCGCGCGCCATGCAGTTCGCGGCGATACCGCTGATCGTGGCGCTGGCCCTGAACGCGCCCTCGCCGGTGCTCACCGGCGCCGCTTTCCTGATGGGACTGGTCATCTCGTTCCCCGACGCGCTGTGGTACACCGCGCTCCAGCAGGAGGTGCCCGGGCCGGCGCTGTCCCGCGTGTCGTCGTTCGACATGCTCGGCTCGACCGCCGGCCGCCCACTGGGCTACGCGCTGGCAGCCGTGCTCCTGCGGATCGGTTCGGCGACGTCGCTGCTGGCCGTCGCCGCCGTGTTCTTCCTGGCGACCGCGGCGACGCTGGCCGTGCGCGACACCCGGAACCTCGCCCGCGCCCCGGCCGTCGAGCTCGACCCCGAGGAGGATTCGGCCGTCGTGGCGTAGTCGAGCTTTGTCACGCCCCGCCGGACCGCCGGCTCACCGATCCGTCGCACACTGCAATTCAGCGACGCCGGGAAGGACGATATCGGTGACGGCATCAAGGGCTTCGGCAGGAGAGGCCTCGCTGATGTCGAGGATGTGCCAGCCCCAGCTGGTGGCCATCCGCTCATAATCCTCCAGCATCGCGCCTTGGAGCTCGATGAACGACGACCGGCCCGTTCGGCCGGTGAAGCCCATGTCTTCGAACGGCCCGACACCGGTGCGCGCCACGATCCGCCGGTAGCACTCCTCTGCCGCGACTTTCATGAATACCCCGATATCGGGCTGCAGGAACTGGCCGGAGCAGGCCTCGACGATGAAGTCGATCGCCTTGGCGATGAAATCATCGGGGACGTCGCCGCTGTGAATCTCGTTGGCGACCCGGAGCACCTTCATCGCGTTCCGGTAGGGGAATCCGTCCCTGACGACGGTCCTGCCGTTGGACAGGTGCTCATTCACGATCTCCGTGTGAATCAACATCTCGGTGGTGAATTCGAGCATCGCGGAGGCCACCATGCCGGAGCGGCGGGCGTCGGCCGGATAGACCGGGCCGGGGTCGAGTTGGGCGCGCTTGAAGTCCGCGTATGAAGTCGGCCCATGCTGCACCCGAACCGATTGCGCATCCGTGGCGCCGCCGTAGCGCGTCCGCCAGATCTCCACCAGGAGCTGGCGCACCGAGATGTACGGAAAGTCTAATCGATCGCCCTGGTCGAGAACTCCCTGCCATCTCATGAACTCGGGCTTATGCCCTTGCGCGGCCAGCCGTTCTGTCAGCCCGTGAGCGACAGTGGTCTTACCGGATCCGTCTAGGCCCAGGAGCGCGACGTACACGCCTCGGCGCGTCCCAGCTGCATCTGCATCGGTCATGATAATGAAAAGGATTCCTCACTGTGATTCCGTGATCCGGCCTTCATTTATTGTTCGGGCGCAGATCATCACCTGCTGTCGGATAGCGCAGATCCCACCACAGGAGATGCATTCGTGACAAGCACCCCTCGTCTCGCCACGCCCGCCGAGCACCCCGGCCGCCGGCCCGTCAGCCCCCGGACCGGGATCCGGTGAATTCCGGACCCAGGCAGGAGATTCGGCACCGGCCGAATCGCGTGCGTTCCGCACTCGGCGTCGCTACCCTTCCCAGAAAGTCAGCTCTATGCATCGGAGATCGGCTCATGCGTTTGGACGCACGCAAGGCGGTGAAGACCTTGCGCGACCGAAACGTGCTGCCGGACCAGTGCCGGGCCGCTCTCCTGGTCGGATCCGCCGCCCGTGGGTGGAGCAATCGCCGGAGCGATCTCGACATCTACCTGGTCAGCGCCGAACCGTGGGCCGGTCCGGACACTGTCGAAGTTCGAGTGTCGCTGGACCCCGACGTGGTCCGGCAGCACACGTTCCACGCCGACGGCTGCGACTGGGATCTGGCCTATTGGTTGGACACCCAGGTCGACCAGATGGTCGCGAAGGTCTCCTGGGCCGAGTACGACCGGGTGCGGGCGGACAGCAACGACGTCCTGCTACCGCGGGAAGAGGCGTTCCTCGGACGTATCGCGACGTGCGTACCGCTGCTCGGCGAGGACTGGGTCGCCCGTCGCCGAGCCGAGATCGACGGTTCGGCCTTCCGGTCCGTCCTCGTCGCCCGCTCGCTCGGTGCGGCGGGCCGGGCCATCGAGGACGGTCTGGGCCAACTGGAGGACGGAGACCTGCACAGTTCCATGATCTCGGCGCGGCTGGCCTTCGGCCACACCGTCGACGCGCTGCTCGAAGAACGGGGAGAGTACGACAGTTACGCCTACAAGTGGCGGCCACGCAGGTTCCAGGCGGCCAACCCCGCGGCACTGACCTTCGACGAGTACTGGGACGTCGAGACGATGCGGGACTTCGATCGCGACGACCCCAAGAAGTGGATCAACAACATCCTCACGCTGTGCCAGGATCTGGCGCTGAAGGTGGAGGTCTGACCGACGTCGCTCCGAGGCGCCGCCCCGGTGCCCGGAACTGGATGATCCGGCTGCGCACGACGCTAGTACGGGGACCTGATGATCCGAATACAGCTCGATGAACTGACTCTTGGACGGGTACGCATAGCGATCAGCCCGCTGTGGGAGGCGTTTTCCAGTCTGACCTTGACCCTGCGTTACCGGAGCGAAATACCGTACCCCTACACGAAATGGGCCGCGACGGCACTGCCACGGGTTCCGCCCGGTCTGCACAGAGAGCTCACGGGCGCGATACGAACGCAATGGACGAAGTCTGTACCGTCGCCCCTCACCCCCATCCCGGCATGTCCCTCCCCCGGCATCGAGGACGAACTGACGGCACTGCGGAACACCGGCCACGACAGATTCGCCCACCTGATGAGCGACTACTGGAGTGCGGCGATCGCGCCTTACTGGCCGGACATGCGCAACGTCCTGGAGGAAGAGATCCTGGTGCGCGGCCGTGCGCTGGTGACAGGGGGCGCTGACATGTTGTTGCAGAACCTGGGAGGCCGCATCCGCTGGGAGCGCCCCGATTTGAACGTTCCGCACCAGACCGACATGGACTGGCCGTTGACCGACAGCTGCCTGATCATCGTCCCGGTCTTGTTCGCACGCGGCAATACGCGGATCTTCTCCGCCGTTCACGACACGGCGGCGTTCTCCTACCAGGCACAGGGTGCCGCGGTGCTAGGCGGCCCGCCCCGGGACGAGAGTGAACAGCACGACCAGGTGCGACCGAGGGACAAACTGACCGCTCTGCTCGGGCCTGGCCGGACCTCGGTCCTGCGCGCACTGCTGTCACCCACCACCACGACAGGAGTGGCGAACTCCCTCGGCTTGGCGCCGAGCACCGTCTCTCAGCACCTGGCCGGCCTCACCTCGGCCGGCCTCGTCCGGCGCCACCGCGTGGGGGCCCGGGTGCTCTACGAGTTGGAGGACTTCGGCGTCGTCCTGCTCGGTGAGCTCGGCGACTGAGTCCGCGCAGCCGTCGCCACTACCCGCCGACCCGGGCACCGCCCGCAGATCAGTCAGGGGCCCAGACCATGTACTCCCTGCGCGTCAGTTCCTGTGCCGTGTGCCTGCGGGACGGGCAGATCCTGCTCTCCCGCTGGGTTGATCCGGATGATCCCGCACGGAAACTCTGGTCGATTCCCGGTGGCGGTATCGACCACGGCGAAGACCCGTATGACGCGGCGGTGCGCGAAGTACGGGAGGAGACCGGGTACGAGGTCGCCATCGACGAACTGCTCGGCATGCACACCAGAGTCACCCCGGCCCCGCCCTCTGCCCGAGAACAGGTTGAGTTCCACAGCCTGCGGATCTTCTACGCGGCCCACATCGTCGGCGGCGAACTGCGCGATGAGATCGGAGGGTCCTCAGATCGCGCCGAGTGGGTGGGCCTGGACAAGGTGACCGGTCTTCCGCGCGATGAGCGCGTGGACATCGGCATCGCGCTGGCCCGCGAGCGCCCCGCCACCGGTCGGCATGGACATTCGGCCAAAGCGGACATTCGGTCAAAGCCGAATCCTTAGCACCTCTCCTCCTGCCGTGCTGCACTGCTGATTGACCGTTCCCGAACACTTTTTTGCGAGGTGTGCAATGGAGAACACGGACAACCTGGACGTCGTCGAGATCGACGAGGACATCGTCGAATTCGACGTCGAGGCGGACGACGCCAACGTCGCTAACGTAGCGAACGTAGCCAATGTCGCGAACGTGGCGAACGTCGCCAACGTAGCGAACGTGGCCAACGTAGCGAACGTCGCCAACGTCTGATGCCGACTGCGGCGGGAGCCACCTCGGCTCCCGCCGCCCCATCCGATCCGGGAAGAACCTCCAGCAGAAGGGAACGACGGTAGATGGGAAGCCTTGTAGTCGCGGAGAAACTCGCCGCGGCGCGCAAGCTTGGCCACGCCCTGGCAGCCGATGCCGACTCGGGCATCGACTCCGTCTACACCGGCGGCAGCCTGACGGCCGGCCTGGGCAACGCCACCAGCGACGCCGACGTCTTCGTGCTCGTCGCACCCGGGAGCGCCATAGGCGAGCAGACGACCCAGTACAGCGTCGACGGCCATCGGGTCGATGTGGAACGGTACCCGCTCACCGAGATCGAGGCGCTGGTCGCGGAGCTCGCCGAGTTCGAACTGCGCCGGGACAACCTGCCGACGCTGCACAAGCTTCCGGACACACTGGATCTCGTCCTGCGGCTCGTCTCAGCCGAGACTCTGGTCGGCTCTGAGCGTCTCACCGCTCTGCGCGAGCGCGTAACCGAATCCCTTCCGGCCATCCGGCGCACCGCGGTGAACCACGCGGCCATCTCCATCAACGGCTACCTTGAGGACTTCCTCGGCGCCGCGGCGGAAGGCGATCTGGACACGGCCGCGTTCACCGGCCAGAGCCTTGTCGCCTACGCGGGCAAGGCGGTCGCGGCCGCCGCCGGCGATCTGTACTTCAGCAACAAATGGATCTACAAGCAACTGGCCCGGACCCCGATCGAGGGGTTTCCTGTCGACCTGTTCACCTATTACCAGCGAGGCGCATGGACTGCGGACGGGACGACGGCGGCGGAAGGGCTGGCGCTTTTCGTCCAGACCTGCACGGCGGTCGCGCAACTGCTCTGTAATGCGGACGCACCGCTCGCGGCCTGGCCCGGCTGGCGACCGGGGCCGGCCGAGGAGGGCAGGTGGCGCAGCACCGGCTTCTGCGTACTGCGCACCGGTGACGGCATCCTGCTCCACTGGGAGCTCGGCCGGCAGCTCCTGCTCAAAGAGGCCCCGGCATTCGTCTGGGCCTTGTGCGACGGCCGATCAGTCGACGGGATCGTCGAGGCCGTGCGACAACTCAGCGACAGCGTTCCCGCGCTCAAGGGCCTGTCCCGGGTTCGCATCGAGTCCATCCTGACCGCGTTGCAGACCAAGGGCCTTGTGGGGACCGAACCGTTCTCACTCTTGAGCACGGTCTGATCATGAGCACCGCGACGATAGCGACGCCGGATGTCGCTCAGCTGGGGGAGGTCGCCGCCTGGGTGGTCCGCGAGATGTCGGGAGCGGCGGACTATCTCCAGATCTTCGCCGAGTCCACGCTCGCGGTCAGCGTCGAGTCCATGGCCGGCGCGGCCACCGCGACCTTCGCCGACCTGCGTGAAGGCCTGGGCTGTCTGGCATTGAGGGACGGCCGCTGGCGCTATCTGGCGGTGCCTCCGGGGCAAGCCGACCGGCTCGCCGACTGGGCCGGGACCCGGCCGACGAACATCGGCCCGACCTGGTCATCGTGCCCTGACACAGCCGCCTTCAAGCCGTCGGACCCGGCCACTTGGCAGGCGGAGGAGAACGGGTCCGACCCCATCCGTGCTCTAGAGATCTTCACACACCGCCGCTACGCCGTCGCGGACACCGACGGCAACGCGTACGCGGGTGCGACGCAGACCTTACGACGCTGCGTCGAGGCCGACGTGGAGGTGTCCGGTCGTCGGTACTCCGGTAGAAGCCGTTGGCTACGCCAAGGGCCGACCGCGACCGGTGCCCAGTGGTCGGCCCAGGAGCTGGTGCAGACAGCGCTGCGCCACGCCTTGGACTCCTGCGCGGCCGCAGTCCATGGAAAGCATCGGACACCGGTGGTCTTCGGGCCCTCAGCCGCGGCCGGCTTCCTGCACGAACTCCTCGGGCACGCGCTGGAGGCGGACAACTTCCAGCTCGACAGCCCCTACATCAGGGCCCTGCGGCAATCGCGAGCGCTGCCGACCGCCCTGGTCATCCGCGACGACCCGGCCGTGGAGAACGGCTACGGCAGCTACCCGGCCGACGACGAGGGGCACGCCGCCGCGGCTGCCACCCTGATGGCCGACGGGGAGATCGGTTCGCCTCTCACGTCGATGCGGACGGCGCAGCGCGGCGGCCACCGGCGCACGGCCAATGCCCGTCGTACGGACTTCCGCAGCCCGGCCATTCCCCGGGCCAGCAACACTGTGGTGCTGCCCGGAACCGAGGACCCGAAGCTGCTGCTTGAGGATCAGGACAGCGGGGTGCTCCACGTGGGCTGCCTGGGCGCCGGAATGATCTACCTCGGCACCGGCGAGTTCTCGTTCGCAGCCCTCGACTGCCACTACGTGACACCGGACGGCCATCGGATCCCCGCCCGGGACGTGAGCCTGGTGGGCAACGCCCTCGAAGCCCTGACCCGCCTGGAGGGCATCGGATCGGACTTCGGCGGGGACAACGTCACGTGCGGCAAACAAGGGCAGCTGATCGGCATCGGGCTCTACTCTCCCTCGATCCGCTATGCCGCACTCGATTGGAGCGCCGCGTGAGGCAGTTGGAGAGCCGCTGCGAAGAGGCCTTCGCGATAGTGGACGCGTTGGAAGGCTGTCTCCGGTCGGACGAGCGGGTGTTCGCCCACTTCGCCCGCACCTCGCGGCGCCGACTGAGGATCGACTCGGCCGGCGGCAAGCAGCTGGCTGTACAGCGGGGCGAATTTGGCGGATACGTGCGGTTCGACCGGAGCGGTCGCGAGCTGTATCTCAACGCCCGTGCGCTCTCGGCCGACGGAGCCGACCGGCTGATCGAGGCCGGCCGGGCCGTGGTGTCCTTCGGAAGCCCTCGCTCTTCGACGACGGACCAGGCCCTTTACGAGGGCAGCTGGCGCAATCGCGATGGGCAGGTCGAGTTGGAGAAGGTCGCCTCCGATCCGACACCCCTGATGGCCGCGCTCGCCGAGGGGGCCGGGCCGGATTTCACCGTCCGGTCGCTCACCGTCTCGGAGGTGCTGCGCGAGCAGGTCTGCGCAGACGGGACGGGCCCGCGAGGACACAGCCTTTGCCGGGGGGTCTCGGTGGCGGCCGTCGTGTCGGCCGACGAGAACGGTGAGGCCGCCTGCCTCGACCGTTACGCGGCCGACCTGGACCGCATCGACGCGGTCGCGCTCGGCCACGAGCTCGCCTTGACCGCTGCCGCGTTCGGTCCGGCGACTGGAACGTTCACCGGGCATTCGATCGGCTTCCTGCCGTCAGCGGCGGCACAGTTGCTGCGCGCGCTCACCACGACGATCCTCTCGCACCCGATCAGCACCCCAGAACCGCTGATCACAGCGGTGGTCGACGACGGACGGGCGGTGGACGGCTGTTTCGCCCGGGCCTTCGACTGCGAGGGGACCCCCACCTCGGCGATGGACCTCGTGACTCGGCACGGCGAACAGCAGGCCGTCGCGACCCGAGTGGGCACCGTTGAGGGCACAGCCCGCCGAGCCCCCCGCGCTCCCACTGGACACGCGGTGTGGGAGGCGCACAGATTTCAGCCCCAGCCCGGTGCCAGCAACGTGCGCCTGATCCCGGGCGGGATGGCCCCGGACTTCCGGAACGGGGAATCGTGTCTCGTGGTCGACGTCCGTAACCTCGGCGTGGCGGAGCTTCGAGCCGGCGGACAGTTGGCCTTCCGACTCCTCGCGGTCCGGGTTGTGGACGGCCGCCCGGCAGGGGCCTATGCGCCGGTCGTCATCGAGGGCGAGGCGGCCGATTTCCTCGCCGCGCTCACCGCGGTGGGCGAGACGGCGTCGTACTCCGACGGTCCCTTCGCGGTGGGCGGCGCCCCGCTGACGATGGATCTGGCCCGGCTGTCGCGGGGAACGAGACCCGGCTCCGAGCGCCGGCCTTCGAGTTCGTCGGGTCAGGGGAGAGGGTGACGGTGAATCCGTGAAGCGGTTCGGTCTTCATCGAGCGCTGGACACGTTGGGGTGGTGGGAGGTCCTGTTTTCCCGCGGCCCCTCCCGGCTGCTGGCCTTCAACTCCCTCGTCGACGCGGCGGGCACCGGACTGGCCCTGGTCTGTCTGCCGTTCTATGCCATCCGAGTGGCGCATCTGTCCGCGTCGGAGCTCGGCATCGTCCTGTCGGCGGGAGGGCTGTGTGAGCTGATCGCCGCGGTGCCCAACGGTGCGGCGGCCAGCAGGTTCGGCGTGCGCCGATTCATCGTGGCCACCAAAGTGCTCCAGGCCTGCGCCTTCGCGGGTCTGGCTTTCGCGACGGGGGTCGTCCCGATGCTGGTGCTCGCCGCGTTGGCGGGAGCTTCGCGAGCCGGCAGCGGCGGACTCGGACAGTCCCTGGCGGTGGCGGTCCTCGGGGAGCAGGAGCGGGCCACGATACTCGGCTGTGTCCGGGCCCTGCGTAACATCGGCTACCTGCTGTCCGCCGGACTCGGCAGCTGCCTGCTCGCGATCGGCGGGAGCACTCCCCTACGGCTCGCCCTGCTCGTCAATGCGGCCAGCTTCCTACTAGGTGCCCTGTGGATCGGTCGGCTCAGACTGCTCCGCGCCGGGGTCCTGCCCGAGCGGACCGACTGGTCCGTCCTGCGCGACGTCGAGTATCTGGGCCTGATAGCGTGCGCCGCCGTTTTCGGAAGCAGTCTGGTGGTCCTCACTGTGGGCCTGCCTCTGTGGGTAATGAGGTATCCACAGATCCCGAGCTGGACAACCGGTTGTGTGGTGCTGGTCAACACCGCACTCGTGGTGGTGTTCCAGGTGCGCTTCTCTCGTCGACTCGACACGGTCGATCGCGCGGTGCGCGCGATCTGGCGCAGCGCTCTGGCGTTCGCGGCGATGGCAGGACTGCTGGCACTGACCGCACACGCCCCGGCTCTTCTGGCCGTCGCCCTGATCGGCATCGCAGCGCTCACCCTCACGATGGGGGAACTGCTCGAATCACCGTCTTGGTGGACGCTGTCCATGCTCCTGGCACCGGCGAACCGGAGAAACGAGTACCTGGCAGCCTTCGACCTGTGCTGGGCCCTCGTCGGCATCTTCGGGTCGGCCTTGATGACGGTCGTCGTGTCTGCCGGCCCCGCCGGCTGGCTCTGCTACGGCGCGGCATTGCTCGCCGCCGCAGCCGCCGGTCGCCTGCTCGCCTCACGGCGAGCAGCCCGCTTCGGCGGGGCCTCCGTCACCGAAGCTACTCAGACCTCTGTATCCGTCCCTTCCTGAGCCGAGCACGGCGCACCGACAACGCACCGTCGATCACGCTCGGCAGTCCCCGGTCGCTTCATCTCCGTGAGGTCCTGATATGCGAAACCCCAACTCCGTCCTGCACATTGGTTGGTTCGACAAGCCGATCGCCGCCTTGCAGCGGACCGGCGCCGAGGTCGCCTGCGTGGCGACAGCGAGAGAAGCCCCGAGCGTTCGTGCGGCGGGGGCCTCCCCCATCGTCGTCCCCGATCCGGGCAGCGTCGCGGACATCCTCGCCGGGCTTTCCCGCGACTCGCTCGGGCCTGCCGACTTCGCCGCCGTGTGCAGCAGTATCGAGTTCTACCTCGTCCAGGCCGCAGCCATTGCCGAACTCGGCGGGGCGCGGGGGGCCGGCCTGGGCCGCACACTCGCCATGCGCGACAAGTTCGTTCAAAAGGAGTTGCTGCATCGAGCCGGTGTACGCACGGCGGCCTGCACCCTGGTGGAGAACCTCCACCAGTTGGACCTCGCCGAGTTTCCCGGTCCCCGAGTGCTGAAGCCCCTGGACGGAGCAGGCGCCAAGGACACGTTCGTCCTCCGCGGCCACGAGGAACTCCGGGAGTTCATCGCAAGCACTGCTACAGCCGACGACGGGCCCTGGCTTCTGGAGGAATTCGTCCCCGGCAAGGAGTACTTCATCGACGGTGTGGTCCGCGATGGGCAGATCACGCTCTTCTCGCTCTCCCAGTACTTCCAAAATCTGATCGAGTGCCACGACGGAGGCCTCACCGCCTACCACACCCTGCCCGAGAACGAGGTTCCGGACCTCTCCGCGAAGACCCTGGCACTGGCCGAGTCCGCATTCTCGGCGCTGGGCTATGAAGACGGGGTCTTCCATCTGGAGGTCTTCTGGGACGGCACCGAAGTGTGGTTCGGCGAATGCGGGGCTCGCGTGGGCGGCGGGCGCGCCGACAAGCTGGTCGAGCTCACCTTCGGCGTCGACCTGCACGACGAGTGGGCGCTGGCCGCGCTGGGCCTGTCCTCGAAGGTCACTGGCAACGAGACGCGGTCGAAGCAGTGCTACGGCGGCCTCAACCTGCGCAGCCCTCAGGGGAGGCTGGAGCACGTCCCATCACTGGACGAGGTGCTGGCCCGACCCGGTGTGGTCCAGGCCGAACTCACGGTCGCGATCGGCGACACCACCCCGGTTTTCAGTACGGCCAGCAACATGCGGGCCGGCCAGGCGGTCGTCTCGGGCGCCGACGCCGCCGAGACCGCGCGCCGCCTCGCCGAATTGAACACCTGGTTCTTCGACAGCATCAAGGTCGCGCCATAGCGGGGTAGACAACCGAGAGTCCGAAGCCACGTCACTCCAGGGAAGGACCAGCCCATAATGCACCTGAACTTATTCGTGATGACCACCGGGCACCACGAGGCGTCCTGGCGACTGCCGGAGAGCGACCCGTACGCCAGCATCGACCTCGCGCACTACACGAATTTGGCCCGCATCGCCGAGGACGCGGCGTTCGATTCCCTGTTCCTTGCCGACTCCCCCCATCTGCCGGGGCCGGTGCGGCGGCGCCCGTGGGGGATGCTCGAACCCCTGACGCTGGCGACCGCGCTGGCTGCCGCCACCGAGCGGATCGGGCTGATCGCGACGGTGTCCACCTCCTACAACGAGCCGTACAACGTGGCCAGGACACTGGCCTCGCTCGACCATTTGTCGGGCGGGCGCTTCGGGTGGAACGTCGTCACCTCGCCCGACCTGCCCGCGGCGCGGAACTTCGGGTTGTCGGACCTGCCGTCGCACGCGTCGCGGTACGCCCGCGCGGCCGAGTTCATCGAGGTGGCGTTCAAGCTCTGGGACTCCTGGGCCGACGACGCCATCGTGGGCGACAAGGCCGCGGCGATATGGGCCGACGAGTCGAAGGTCTGCCCCATCGACCACGTGGGCGAGTACTTCTCGGTCGCCGGACCGCTCAACGTCCCGCGCCCGCCGCAGGGGCACCCGCTGCTCGTGCAGGCGGGATCGTCGGAGGAGGGCAGGCGGTTCGCCGGGCGGTACGCCGAAGCGGTGTTCACCGCCCAGCAGACGCTGCCCGGGGCGCGGGCGTTCGCCGAGGATCTGAAGGCGCGCGCGGCCGCGTTCAGGCGGGATCCGTCGAAGGTGAAGATCCTGCCGGGGTTGGTGCCGATCATCGGGTCCACCACGGCCGAAGCCCGGGCGCTGGAGGCCTCGCTGAGCGACCTGATCAGCCAGGAGTACGCGCAAGGGCAACTGGCGTCCCTGCTCCAAGTGCCGGTGTCGGCACTGCCGCTGGACAGCCCGCTGCCGTTCGCCGACCTGCCGCCCGAGGAATCGGTCGAGGGGGCCAGGAGCCGCTTCTCGCTCGTGGTCGACCTGGCCCGGCGGGAGAACCTGACCGTGCGCCAGCTCATCGGCCGCCTCGGCGGCGGCCGCGGGCACCTGACGATCACCGGTACGCCGGAGCAGGTCGCGGACGAAATGCAGGCGTGGTACTCCGGCGGCGCGGCGGACGGATTCAACATCATGCCGGCGGTGCTGCCCTCGGGACTGTCCGTGTTCTGCTCCGAGGTGGTGCCGCTACTGCGGAAGAGAGGGCTGTTCCGCTCGGAGTACACCGGCAGGACTCTGCGCGAGCATTACGGGCTCGACCGGCCCGCGGTCGCGGTTCCAGCCGGAAACGGAGACTAGCGAGCGCCACGGCCGGTTCGGCTGGTCCGCACGCGATCGGCCGTCAAGATCAGTTCACTGTGGAAAAGGGTCATGGTGCGTAAGGAAAAAAGTCTTGTCAGGCTGGATCGCCAGTCGGACGATTCGATCGCGGTCATATGCATCGCCCATGCGGGCGCGGGTGCGTCCGCGTTCAACAGTTGGCGCAGCCAGCCGGTCGCGGGAGCGTCGATATGGGCTGCCCGGCTGCCCGGTCGGGAGAGCAGGATAACCGAGGAGCCGCTGACGACCATCGAGGCGATGGCGGACTCCCTTTACGACCCGGTCTGTGCCCTGCGGGCGGAGAGCATCCTCGTTGTCGGCCATTGCAGCGGTGCCCTGGTCGCGTACGAGCTCACGTGCAGGCTGGCGGAGGCCTACGACGCCGAACACAACCTGGGCCTCGTCGTGAGCTCGCAGCACTTCCCCGTGACGGCGGATTCGGACGCCCTGGAATTTGCCGGTCTTCCGCTGCCGCAGTTCAAGAAGGAACTGTCGGGCATGGACGGGATGAGCGAATCGTATCTCGGCGATGAAAGCATCGCAGAGCTGGTGGTATCCAGTATGCGGGCAGACTTCCAGGCGGCGGGGAGCTATGTGTTCCCGTCCGGGCGGCCGCGGCAGAGGTTCCCGATCACCGCTGTCGGGAGCGACGGGGACGACGCGATCGCTCCTGGCCGGCTGGCGGAGTGGCAACGCGCGACGAGCGGCCGCTTCGACGTGCGGACGTTCCCGGGAGGGCATTTCTACCTCTACGAGCAGGGGTCGGCGGTGCGCCGGGCCCTGCCGGAGCTTCTGCCCTCGGCCGGCTCCTCACAGGCGCGCAAGGACTGAAAGGCTAAGGGAAGTGACTCAGTCGGCAAAGCGGGCGCGGGAAACCCTGGCGCACATCTGGATGGAGATCTTCGGGCTGCCCGAAGTGGGCCTCGACGACAGCTTCTACGACCTGGGCGGCGACAGCCGGTCGGCCGTCCACCTCGTGGCGCGGGCCCGGCGGGCGGGCCTCGACTTCACCGTCAAGGATCTGATGGTCTGTCAGACCATCGACGCCCTGGCCGAGCTGAGCCCGGCCGGCGCCGCGACAGCCCCGGCGAGCGAGGTACACACGGAGAGCGAGGTGCACACGGAGAGCACCTACCCGCTCATGCCGCTCCAGGCGCGCTTCTTCGACTCGCACTTCGACGATCCGACGTACTTCGACCCGGCGCATTTCAACCTCACGGTCCCAATCGAGGTCGATCCGGGCTTCTCGTTCGAGACGCTCCGCGACAGCGCCGAGCGCGTGCTGAGCCGGCATGAGGCCCTGCGAATGCGGTTCGCGCAGTCGGGGGACGGCTGGCGGCAGCAGCCCGCCGACTCCGCCGAAGCCTGGTACGAGGAAGTCGCCGTCGACACGCGCTCGCCCGGGTGGCTCCAGGAAATGGACCTCCAGGTCGACAGCTTCCACCACCGATTCGACCTGACCACCGGTCCCCTCATCCGCTTCCTGTTCTTGAACCGGGGCGAAACGGAGCCCGGCTGGCTCGTGATGGACGTGCACCACCTCGTCTGCGACGGGATCTCCATCGAGGTCCTGCTGGAGGAGATCCAGGACGAGTACCTGGCGCGTCTGGCCGGCCGGCCGTCAGCCAGCCTCCCCGAGCCGTGCTCGTACCTCGGCCACCTACAGGAACTGCACCGCCAGGTGAACAGCCCCGACGCCGACGCGATCAGCCGGTTCTGGGCCGCGCAGCCCTGGAACTCCATCGCCCCGCTGCCCAAGGACAAGCCGGGCGACTCGCGCCAGTTGCGCTACATCAAGCAGATCAAGGCCTCCCTCGATCAGGCGAGAACCCGGGTTCTGACGACGTCGGCCGCCCGCTTCGACTGCTCGGTCGAGGACATGCTGCTCGCCTCGCTCGCCCAATCGCTGCGCCAGACAGGTTGGGCGACCACGTTCGCCATCGACATATGCCGCCACGGCCGTGACCCGATGCCCTCAGGCCGGGACACCTCACGCTTGGTCGGCTGGCTGAACACCGCGGATCCGCACATCATCTCCTCGGACGGCATCGCCGACGGACTGCCGATGCTGCGCTCCGTCGTCAGCCAGGTCCGCGCGTTCCGCCAATACGAGACGGGCTGGTCGGAACTCAGGTACCTGTCGCGCGACCCCGAACTGCGCAAGAGGCTCTCCGCCTGGCCGCGCCGGGAGCTCTACCTGAACTACCAAGGCCGGGACATCAGCGGCGACATCATGCAGGCCCCGTTCCATCCGGCCGTACTGCCCGCGGGAAAACCGGTGCCGCAGGTCGGCGAGCAGCCCTATCAAATCAAGATAGCGGCTGAGATCCGCGACGGGCGCCTGGCGTTCGCGCTCGCATTCAGCACCGAAATCTACGAGGAGGCCACCATCGAGCAGCTCTCGCAGGCGCTGTCGGGCAACCTCACCCGGCTGGCCGCGGAGCTATCGACTCAGGAGGCCGCCGCGATCCGCTGAGTAGCCGATCGCGGTGCTGGACCTTGAGCACGCCAGAAAGCCGGCCCGTGAGGCCTGACCCGAAGGAGGAGGCACCAGGTGACCGGACCGGAGATATCAGAGCTGATAAGCGAAATACTGGAGGTCAGCGACGTGGCCCCCGACGACGACTTCTTCGATATCGGCGGGAACTCACTCCTCGCACTGGACCTGTTGGCGCGGCTGGAAGAGCGCACGGGCATGAAGATCACCCTGCTCGACATCTTCCGCGCCGCATCGCCCGATGAACTGGCGGCCCTCATCGCCGACCGGAGCCGGGAAGCCGGCGGCACCGAAGCCGCGGCCGGCCCGCGGTGACAGGAGAACCCATGACCGAACCCCCCGTGAATCAGAACTCTCCAATACCCCGTACCGGCGTCGTCGTCGGCAACCCCAAGCCCGCCTCCCGCACCTTCCAAGCCGCGGTGCACGTCGTCGAGCAGTTGACCGGCGCCGCACCCGAACTGGCGATCGACCTCGCCGCCTTCGCCTCCGGCCTTCTCGACTGGTCCGATCCCGCGGTCGCAGCCGCCGTCGAAGCCGTGCGCGGCCTCGACCTGGTGGTTGTCGCCAGCCCGACCTATAAGGCCTCGTACACCGGACTACTCAAGGTCTTCCTCGATCGCTTCCCGTCCAACGGCCTGGACAGCGTGGTCGCCGTGCCGCTGATGCTCGGCGCCGGCCCCGGCCACCAACTCGCGCCCGAGGTATTCCTCAAGCCGGTGCTCGCCGAGCTCGGGGCGCTGCTGCCGACCCGCGCGCTGTACGTCCTGGACGGCGCCCACGACGACCCGGCCTCGTACGAAGCCTGGCTCGCCTCCGCTCGGACCCGCATCGCGTCGGCGGTCTCGGGAGTCTCGGGGGGAGCGTGAACCGCGGCGGCGGTCGAGCGTGTGCCCGGTGGCTGGTTGGCCGAGCTGGAATTAGGCTGAGTGGGTGGGCGATTTGCCGCGGGCCGTGTTGAGGCTGCCTCGGTTGCCTGCCGACTCGAAGGCAGGGCGAGCGCGTTGACGGATCCGGATTCGGACGGCAGGCGCTGCGCACTGGTGATCGAGGACGCCGCGGACATCTGCCTGCTGCTGTGCGACACGCTGCGCCGGGCCGGGTTCGACGCGACCGGCGCGGCCACCGGTGCCCGCGGACTGGAGTTGGCGCGGGAGTTGTCTCCGGACCTGGTGACGCTGGACCTGACGCTCCCGGACATCGACGGGATCGAGGTGTGCCGACAGCTGCGCGCGATCACGAACGCGTACGTGATCGTGCTGACCGCGCGGCACGGGGAGGCCGACCGGTTGGTGGGGCTGGAGGTCGGCGCGGACGACTACATGGTCAAGCCGTTCTCGCCGCGGGAGCTGCGCGCCCGGGTGGGCGCGATGTTCCGGCGGCCCCGGCTGGCCGATCCGGGGGCCGGGAGCCTGGGCGCCCCGGTGCTGCGCTTCGGCGGGCTGGAGGTGGACCGTGAGAGCCGCGAGGTCACCCTGGACGGGGCTCCGGTGGCGCTGACCCGCACCGAGTTCGACCTGCTGGCCGCCTTGATGAGCCGCCCGCACCGGGTGTGGGAGCGCGACACCCTGGCCTGCCAGGTGCAGCACACCGACTGGCCCGGCGACGACCACGTGATCGACGTTCACATCGCGAACCTGCGGCACAAGTTGGGCGACACCGGCCAGCGGGGCCGCTGGGTGCACACCGTGCGCGGTGTGGGCTACCGCTTCGGCGGCTCGGCGCCCGTCGATCCGAATCACGGCTGACCGCGGCGGGACGCGGCGGGACGTGATTCGGGGCGTCCGAGGCTGTGAAGGTCAAGGTCCAGGTCCATGGCTTCGCGGACCGTCGTCCATCGCTTCGCGGACCACCTCGGCCACCAGTCGCGCCTCGGTGCGGACGCGGGCGAACTGCACGGTGCTCGGTAGAAGACCCGCGTGCACCGAGGACTCAAGCTCGGTGAGTGCCGCGGCCAACCGCCGGGTGCCGAGCATCCTGCTGCTGACCTGGAGGTCGACGATGACGCGCTCGGCCTCGGCGGCGTCGGCGGCGCTGATCGCCCGGCCGATCCGGTCGAGCCGCTCGGGGAGCAGGTCGAGGTAGGCCTGGGCGTAGCGGTGCAGCGTCGCGTCACCCACCTCGGCGCGCATCCGGGAAAGGTGTGCGCGGCTCACCGGCTCGTCGCCGATCTCCGATGGTTCCTCTCGGGCCATCGCGTACACCGTCCTCTCCGTCTCCTTGACCCAGCTTCCAAGTACTGCCCCAAGGTCACCTCTGGTCCCGCTCAAAATCTGCTCAAGAAGTCGCGTCACTGTCGGGGGCGAGAGTGAAGTAGAAGGTCGCGCCGCTCCCGGCTGTGCTCTCCGCCCAGACGCGGCCGCCGTGGCGGCTGACGACCCGGTCGACGATGGCCAGCCCGATGCCGGTGCCGGGGAACTGGGCTCTGCTGTGCAGGCGCTGGAAGGGGGCGAAGAGCTTGTCGGAGTCGTGCATGTCGAATCCCGCGCCGTTGTCCTCGACGTAGAAGGCCGGGACGCCGTGGTACTCGCGCGTCCCGATGCCGACGCGCGCGTCGGGACGCTGCGAGGTGAACTTCCACGCGTTGGACAGCAGGTTCTGCATGACCAGGCTGAGCAGGGCGGGATCGCCGGACACCGGCATCGGCTCGATGACGGTCTGGACCTGGCGGTGCGGTTCGGCCGCGCGCAGGTCGGCCACGATGGTGCGGGCCAGGTCGCCGAGGTCGAACCGGCTGAGCCGCAGCTCGCCGCGCACGGCGTAGGACAAGTCGAGCAGGGCGTCGATCGTGCGGGCCATGCGCTCGGTCGCGGCGTGTACCAGGCGAAGATAGTTGCGGCCGACCTGGTCGAGCTGCCCGGCGTGGTCCTCCAGCAGAATCTCGGAGAACCCGGTGATGGCGCTCAGGGGGGCGCGCAGGTCGTGGGAGACGGAGTAGGCGAACGCGTCGATCTCGCGGGTCGCGGCTCGCAGGTCGGCGGTGCGGTCCTGGACGCGCTGCTCAAGGTCGGTGACCAGCTGCCGGACCTCGCCCTCGGCGCGCGTCAGGTCGGTGATGTCGGTGGCGATGCCGCACACGGCGTAGACGCGGCCGTCGGTGTCGGTGACCGGGTGGCGAACGCTGTAGTAGGTGTGGGGGCCGTCGATCTGGTCGACGGTCTCCTGCGTCTGCACCGGCGTGCCGTACCACAGGACCTTGCGGTCGTTGGCGCCGACGATGTCGGGCCCCGGGAAGAGGTCGCGGTGGCGGCGTCCGAGGACGTCTTCGCGGCTGACTCCGTACAGCTGCTCGAACTGCCTGTTGACCAGGAGGTAGCGGCTCTCGGCGTCGCGTACGCAGACCACCGCGCCGATCTCGTCGACGATGTCGAGCAGGTCTGCGACATCGGCGGCGGACCGGCGGCAGATCTCGCGCCAGGACCCTGCGAAGCGGAGCACGATGAGTGAGCAGACGGCGAGGAGCACCAGGCAGATGGCCGCGGCGATGTCGTAGCCGGCTGTGACGAAGGCGACGCCCGCCACGGCGATCGTGACGATGCCCAGTGCGACCGTGGTCAAGCCGATGCCGGATGCGGGGTCGGGCTGGGTGATCAGCGCGTTCCCGACGGGGCGGATCGGTGCGGCGGACGCGGCCCGCCGGTGTTCGGGCCGGGCCGCGCCGCGTCGAACGGCGCCGCGGATCATGTGAGGTGGCTCCCTGGTGAATCGATCTGTTCTGTCGATCTGTCCTGTCGACTTGTTCGGTGGGTCTGTGCGGTGGGTCTGTGCGGTAGGTCTGTTCAGTGGGTCTGCGCGCCCGACCGTTCGGTAGCCTCGCGCGGCCGGGCGGTTGCCGTGGCGACCGTGCTGACCTGGGCAGCGTATACGCGGCCGACAGCGGTTGCCGCGAGCGGCGCGCGGGCGTAGCCCTCTATTGGGGAACCAGAGTTGCTCAGGGAAGGGTGCGCCGATGGCAGGCGAGTTCGAGGGCGCGATGCGCGCCTACCATCGCGAGACCCAGGCGGCCGCGTTCGACTTCATCGGCGAGCGATACGACGAGGCCTTCCCGCACAAGGAGGGGCAGGTCGCCGCCGGTCAGTGGTTGATCGGGCGGCTGGAGCCAGGGGCACGGGTACTCGACGTGGGCTGCGGCACCGGGGTGCCCACAGCCCGCCAACTGGCGGAGGCCGGCGCGCGGGTCACCGGAATCGACATCTCTCCGGTGATGCTGGAGCTGGCCCGGGCGAATGTTCCGCAGGCCGATTTCCGGTTGTTGGACGTTACGGAAATCGACTCGGGGATCGGCTCAGAGATCGACTCGGGGATCGGCTCAGAGATCGGCTCAGAGATCGGCGATTTCGATGGTGCCGTGGCGTTCTTCTCGCTACTGATGCTGCCGCGCGTGCAGATCCCCGGTGCGCTGGGCCGGTTGCACCGGGTCTTGCGCCCAGGCGGCTACCTCGCGCTGGCCATGGTGGAAGCCGACATGGACGACGTGCCGATCCCGTTCCTCGGTGTGTCTGTGCACGTCTCCGGGTTCTTCCCGGAGCAGCTGCGCCAGCTGGCGATCGAGGCCGGTTTCGAGGTCCTGGAAGAGCACAGCCGGAAATACGCGCCGAGCAGTGCGCAGGCGCTGCCGGAGATCCAGCAGTTCCTCTACTGCCGGCGCGCCACCGCGTAGGCGCCCGGGCGAGCAGTCGCACGGCGGCCGGGCCACAGCCGGTGCCTACCGGCTCGCGCACCCTGTCAGACCAGGTGGTTCCTCCTCGGCAGACCGGAACCGCCAGATAAGCAACATCTTGATGAGAAATTGACAATGCCTTAAATCGCGCTGGATATTCCCAGCCGAGCCTTGGTCTCAAGGCCAGCGCAGCCGCACTGGCGAGAATCAGGTGAAAGCATGATGTCCGCCGAACACGTCGCGACCCCGGCCTCGGCTCCGGAACGGCCGAGGTCTGGCGCAGGCGCTGGCCTTCCCGCCCTCCGCTCCGTGGAGCGCGCGCCATGAAGCCCAGCGTGGCCGCCGCGAAGCGGAAGCTTCGGGCCTCGGCCCGCCGCAAGCCCGACTCCGCTGCCTTCGCGTCGCTGGAAGCGCAGATCGTGGAGCTCTCCGGTGGCCGCGTCGCCCGGATCACACCGCACGGTCCGTTCTTCGCGCGGCCGCCGCACAGGTCCAGAATCGCCCGATCGACGCTGGTTCCCACGCTCGCCGCCCGCGACCGGGTCACCATCGCGGTGCTGGCCGCCGGCTGGCTGGTCTGCTTCGCGGCGTTCTGGCAGTGGTGGCTGGCGCCGGGGCACCGGGTGACCTGGGCCGGACTGGTACTGACCAGCCTGCTGTTGCTCTACCTCACCTGTCAGGCCAGCTACTTCCTGCTCGCGGTCTCGCGGCTGCCCAAAGTCGACCCGGCGACCGGGATCCCGCGCCTGCGGCTCGCCATCGCCGTGACCCGGGCTCCCTCGGAACCGTGGTCGATGGCGCGCCACACGCTGGAGGCCATGCTGGCCCAGGACTTCCCCTACGGCTACGACGTCTGGCTCTGCGACGAGGACCCGACCGCCGAGATCGACCGGTGGTGCCGCTCGCGCCGCATCCACGTGTCCACGCGGCGCGGGGTCGAGGCGTACAACCGCGCCACCTGGCCCCGGCGCACCAAGTGCAAGGAAGGCAATCTCGCCTATTTCTACGACCGGTGCGGGTACCGGGACTACGACGTCGTCGTCCAGCTCGACTGCGACCACGAGCCGCGCCCCACCTATCTGGCCGAGGTCGTCCGGCCCTTCGCCGACGCGGCCGTCGGCTACGTCGCCGCGCCCAGCATCTGCGACGCCAACGCCGCGGACTCCTGGGCGGCTCGGGGCCGACTGTACCGGGAGGCCCCGTTCCACGGGCCGTTCCAGCTGGGGCACGTCGACCGCCTCGCCCCGGTGTGCATCGGCTCCCACTACGGGGTCCGAACCCGGGCCCTGCGCGAGATCGGCGGCCTCGGGCCCGATCTGGCCGAGGACTTCACCACCACGTTCCTGCTCAACTCGGCCGGCTGGCAGGGCGCCTTCGCGATCGATGCCGAGGCGCACGGACTGGGCCCCATGACCTTCTCGGACATGGTCACCCAGGAATACCAGTGGTCGTGCAGCCTGGTGGCGATCATGTTCGGGCTGGTCCCGCGCCATCTGCACCGGCTGCCGCCGCGGATGCGGGTGCGGTTCGCGATCTCCCTGACCTACTACCCGCTGATGGCGCTCGCGGCCATCGCCGGCATCGCCCTGCCCGCCATCGCCGCGGTGACCGGCCGGGTCTGGGTGAGCGTCAACTACGCCGCGTTTCTGGGGCATATGTGCGCGATGACGATCTGGCTGCTCGCGCTGGTGCTTCTGCTGCGCCACAGAGGGCTGCTACGGCCGCGTACCGCGCCGGTCCTGAGCTGGGAGCTGTGGCTGTTCACGTTCGCGCGCTGGCCATACGTCGCCTGGGGTGTGCTCGGGGCGATCGTGCAGCAGATGCTGCGCCGGCCCGTCCATTTCAAGGTCACCCCCAAGGACCGCACGGGACAAGAGACGCTGCGCAAAGGCCTCGTCCTCCCGTACGTCGCCATCGCGATCGGCCTTTCGGCATCGGCGATGGTCGGCGAGCAGACCGGACCCGCCGTGGGATACGTCTTCCTGTGCATCCTCGGTTCATTCGCGTACACGGTGGTCAGCATCCTGGTCGCCACGTTGCACGTCAGCGAAGCCGCCAAAGCGGCCGGCACCCGGCTGCGCAGTGCTTTCGCCACCGCCCGCACCCCCCTGATGGTATCCGCGCTGCCGCTCTTGCCCCTGGCCGCGGCGATCTCCCTCTATCCGGCGTACGCAATCGCCGTTCTGCATGGGTGATTCTCATGACCCGTGCAAGGAACAGGCAGATCGGAGCAGCAATATGAGGATCACAGTCATCGGCACCGGATACGTCGGCGCCGTACACGCCGCGTGCATGGCCGACATCGGGCACGATGTTCTCGGCGTCGACGTCGATGCCGAACGAATCGCCGCCCTCGCCTCGGGCCGAGCGCCGGTTCACGAACCGGGCCTCAACGAGATCCTCGGCCGGGCTCTGGCATCCGGCAGGTTGCGGCTGTCGACCTCGCTCGCCGAGGCCGCCGCGGCCGCGAGCACGCACTTCATCTGCGTCGGCACCCCGCAACGCCCGGACGGCAAGGCCGCCGACCTGCGTTACGTCGAGGCCGTCGTGGACGGTCTGGCACCGCACCTGCGTCCCGGCAGCCTGGTGGTGGGCAAGTCCACAGTGCCGGTCGGCACCGCGGCCCGGCTGGCCACGCGGCTCGCCGTGACCTCCCCCGGCACCGAGGTCGCCTGGAACCCCGAGTTCCTGCGCGAGGGATCAGCGGTCGAGGACACCCTGCGGCCGGCGAGACTCGTCGTGGGAGTGGTCTCCGCGCGTGCCGAGGAGGTCCTGCGGACCGTCTACGAGCCCATGCTGCGGGCGAGGGTCCCGTTCTTCAGCACCGACCCGGCCACCGCGGAGCTGGTGAAGGTGGCGGCGAACGCCTTTCTCGCGACCAAGATCTCCTTCATCAACGCCATGGCAGAGGTTTGCGACGCGGCCGGGGCGGACGTGACGGTCCTGGCAGCGGCGCTCGGCGCGGATCCGAGGATCGGCCCCCGCTTCCTGAACAGCGGACTGGGGTTCGGCGGCAGCTGCTTCCCGAAGGACATCCGGGCTTTCGCGGCCCGCGCCGCGGAGATCGGAGCCGCCGAGTCGGTGGAGATCCTCCACGAGGTCGACCGGATCAACCTCAGGCAGCGGCAACGCACCGTCGACCGCGCACGGGAGCTTCTCGGCGGGAGATTCGCCGGCCGCCGCGTCGCAGTCCTCGGTGCCGCGTTCAAGCCGGACAGCGACGACGTGCGTGACTCCCCCGCCCTCGCCGTCGCCATCGCCGTCCACCGGCAGGGGGCAGAAGTCCTGGTACACGACCCGCAGGCCCTGGACAACGCGCGCGCCGTCTTCCCCGAACTCACCTACGCCTCGGACATCCCCAAGGTATGCGAGGACGCTGACCTGGTGCTGCACCTGACTCCCTGGCAGGAGTACCGCGAGCTCGATCCCGCGGCGCTCGCCGAGGTGGTGCGCGAGCCGGTGCTCCTGGACGCCCGCAACAGCCTGGACCCGCAGCCCTGGTGGTCGGCCGGCTGGACCGTGCGGGTGCCCGGCCGGCCGTTGCTGTCCCCGTCGGCGCCGCCGTCCAAGCCGGCGTCACCCGGTCGAGGAGGAGAACCATGTATGTCGTCGTGACCGGAGGAGGCGGATTCCTGGGCGTCCATCTCTGCGAAGCCCTGCTGCGCAGAGGCGACACGGTCTGGTGTCTGGACAACTTCTCCACCAGCAGCCCGGGAAACACCGCCCACCTGCGCGGCCATCCCCGTTTCCGACCCGTTCGCGCCGACGTGACAGCACCCTTCGACGTTCCGGCACCAGTGGACGTCGTGGCCCATCTCGCCAGCCCCGCCTCACCGCCGGACTACGACCGGCTGCCGCTGGAGACGCTGGCCGTCGGCAGTCAGGGTACTGAGAACGCCCTCCGCTTGGCGCTGCGCCACGGCGCGCGCTTCCTGCTCGCCTCCACCAGCGAGGTCTACGGAGACCCCGCGACCCACCCCCAGCCCGAGGAATACTGGGGCAACGTCAACCCGATCGGCCCGCGCAGCGTCTACGACGAGGCCAAGCGCTATGCGGAGGCGCTGGCGTCGGCCTACCGGCGCAGCCGCGCCGTGAACGTCGGCATAGTCCGGATCTTCAACACCTACGGCCCGCGGATGCGGCCGTACGACGGACGCGTGGTGTCCACCTTCATCCGGCAGGCACTGGAAGGCAGCCCCCTGACGATCTACGGCGACGGCAGCCAGACGCGCAGCTTCTGCTACGTCGACGATCTCATCCGAGGCATCACGGCGATGGCCGACAGCGGTCGCGACGGCCCGATCAACCTCGGCAACCCCCGTGAGCACACCGTCCGCGAACTGGCAGATCTCGTCCTGCGAGCGGTCGGCTCGCGCTCGCGGATCGAGTACCGCCGGCTGCCCACCGACGACCCGACCCACCGACAGCCCGTGATAACCCGAGCCCGCGAACAACTCGGCTGGTCCCCGGTGGTCTCCATCGAGGAGGGCTTGGAGCGCACCGTCGCGTGGTTCGCCGACCAGCCCCGGCAGCCGAACCGGGCCCCGCATCGGGTCCGCGCCGCACTCCTGGAAGGCTGATCGCCATGCCCCGGCCGACGGCCGCCACGGGGTTCACCCGCGTCGTGCCGTGGGCCATCGCCACAGTGGGCCTGGCCGTCGCCGCGAGCAGTTGCGCCGCTCTGCCCCACTACGCGCCGTCGGCGCACACGTACTACATCAGCCCGAGCGGCCACGACGGCGCCTCCGGTACCTCGGCCGGCACGGCATGGCAGTCCCTGGCGCGCGTCCAAAAGGTGCGGCTCCGGACCGGAGACCAGATCCTGCTCCAGGGCGGAGCCCGATTCTCCGGCACTCTCACGGTGGCCGCCGGCGATGCGGGCAGCACCGGACAACCCGTGGTGATCGGCTCGTACGGCAACGGAAACGCAGTCCTCGCCTCGTCCGGCGACGGCATCGACGTGCACGACACCGGCGGCGTGGACATCCGCGACCTCACCATCACCGGGACCGGCGCTCCTTACGCACACGGCAGTGGCATCAACCTCTACAGCGACCTTCACGGCGGCACGAAGCCCAACCACGTCACCATCTCCGGCGTCGACGTCTCCAGCTTCCAGACCGGTATCGCGATCGGCGCCACCGGCGACACGGGCTTCACCGCCGTGGCGATCCGCCAGGCGCGGTTGCACGGCAACGAGGATGCCGGGCTCCAGACTTACGGCCCGGCCTTCGACCCAGCCCACCCCGCGTACGCGAACGAGAACATCGAGATCGAAGCGGTGCAGGCGTACGACAATCCCGGCGACCCCTCGGTAGTCGCCCACAGCACCGGAAGCGGCATCAGCCTGGGCAGCGTCCGCGACGCCGAGGTGAGCGGATCCAGCGCCTACGACAACGGCTCCGATTCGGCGCTCCTCGCCCATGACGGACCCGTGGGGATCTGGACGTACGACTCCACCGGCGTGGACATCGAGCACGACACCGCGTACGACAACCACACCGCCTCCCTCGCCGACGGCGCCGGATTCGGCCTGGACGACAACGTCTCGTCCTCGACGATCCAGTACGACCTGGCCTTCCACAACGACGGACCCGGCATGTACGCCTACACCGATACGCCCAGCAGCATCTACACCGGCGACACGATCCGCTACAACATCAGCGACAACGACGGCCGCAAGATGCCGCGCAACGGCGGCCTGGCCGTCTACGGGACCTATATCAGTGGTCTACAGGTCTACCAGAACACCGTGGTCATGGCCGGCACCGGAGGACAGGCTCCGGCACTGCTCGTGACCGGGAGCCAGAACGGCATCACCATCCGCAACAACATCCTGGCCACCGACGGCTCACCGGTGGCCACCGTCCTCGGACTCACCGCCTCGCACGTCACCCTGCAAGGCAACGACTACTACGCCCCGTCCGGACAGTGGTTCGTCATCTGGTCCGGCACGACGTACACCACCCTGGCCGACTGGCGCACGGCGACCGGCGAGGAACAGCTCTCCGACCAGCCCACGGGGCTGACCGTCGACCCCTGCTTCAGCGGGGGCCAACTCCCCGACATCGGGTCCCCCGCCGAGGCAAACGCGGTCCTCCCCGGCTGCACCGCCCTCGCGGGCAAGGGCCTCGACCTGGCGAAGCTGTTCCAGACGAATACCGGGCCGACGGACTACTTCGGGCGCGCCCTCAGCACGCCACCACCGGTCGGAGCCGCCTGACCGTCACGGCAGACCGGCGTGGCCCCTCGGCTTCGCCGTCGCCGGTCATCGCCCCGAACGCGGTACGGCGTCGGCCGAGTCGGCGGGACGAAGTCACGGCCAGGGCCCCCTTCGGAAGGGCGGGCGGGCGAGAGCTAAATACCCATGCATCTAGGTTACAGATGATCGGCGGGATCACTTGCACCGTCAATAGCTTCTTCCGCTGCTGCGAGCAATGTTCTATGGTACATATACCCCGCTCGACCCCCAGGAGGTCCGATGCCCCTGCTGCCCCGGCTCCAGCCGCCGTCGCAGCCATGGCCGAGCTGCCGTCGGACCTGTTCGCCGAGCGGCCGGCACCGCGCTGCTTCCCCGCCCGCGGGTTCCGCGCCACCGTCGTCGACTTCCTGAAGGAGCGCCACGTATGAAAGCCGTCATGGTGATGTTCGACAGCCTCAACCGCCGGTTCCTGCCGCCGTACGGGGCCGCCGACTGGATCCACGCCCCGAACTTCACGCGCCTGGCTGAACGGACCGCGACGTTCGAGAACTGCTACGCCGGGAGCATGCCCTGCATGCCGGCGCGCCGCGAGCTGCACACCGGCCGTTACAACTTCCTGCACCGCAGCTGGGGCCCGCTGGAGCCGTTCGACGACTCGTGCCCGGAGATGCTGCGCGAGCAGGCCGGCGTGCACACCCACCTGGTGACCGACCACCAGCACTACTGGGAGGACGGCGGCGCTACCTACCACAACCGGTACCGCACCTACGAGTTCTTCCGCGGTCAGGAGGGCGACGCCTGGAAGGGGCACGTCGCCGATCCGGAGATCCCCGAGAGCCTGAGGAGCATGCGGGGCGAGAAGTGGCGCCAGGACTGGGTCAACCGGTCGCACATGCCGACCGAGACCGAGCAGCCGCAGACGCTCACGTTCGACGCCGGTCTGGAGTTCATCTCCACCAACAAGGATCAGGACACCTGGTTCCTCCAGATCGAGACGTTCGATCCGCACGAGCCGTTCTTCAGCCACCAGCCATACAAGGACCTCTACCCGCACGAGTACGACGGCCCGCAATACGACTGGCCCGACTACCGCATGGTCCTGGAGACGCCCGAGCAGGTCGAGCACGTCCGCCTGGAGTACGCGGCGCTGCTGTCGATGTGCGACCGCTCGCTAGGCCGGGTCCTCGACGCGTTCGACGAATACCGGCTCTGGGACGACACGCTTCTGATCGTCTGCACCGACCACGGGTTCCTGCTCGGCGAGCACGGGTGGTGGGGCAAGAACGTCCAGCCCTGGTACGACGAGACCATCCACACTCCGCTGTTCATCTGGGATCCGCGCAGCCGGGTCGCCGGCGAGCGCCGCGCGTCGCTGGTACAGACGATCGACATCGGCCCGACCCTGCTGGAGTTCTTCGGCGTCGACCGCACCCCGGACATGCTCGGCCGGCCCCTGCGGGAGACCGTCGCCGACGACACCCCGGTTCGTGCGGCGGGGATCTTCGGCGCGTTCGGCGGCCACGTCAGCGTCACCGACGGCCGCTACGTCTATATGCGCGCCTGCGTCGAGGCCTCGAACACCCCGCTGTTCGAGCACACGCTGATGCCGACGCACATGGCCGCCCGGTTCCGGCCCGAGGAGTTGCGATCGGCTGAGCTCGTGCCGGGCGGGACGTTCGCCTTCACGAAGGGGGTGCCGGTGCTGAAGGCGCCCGGCTGGGCGATATCCCCGGCCCGTTTCGGCAGCCTCCTGTTCGATCTCGAATCCGATCCCGACCAGCAGAGCCCTGTCGTCGACGACGATCTCGAACTGCGCATGGCCGGCCTGCTCGTCGAGACGATGCGGACCGCCGACGCGCCAGCCTCGCAGTACCTGAGGCTCGGCCTGCCGCAGGACGGTGCGGTCACCTCGGCCCACCTGCTGGTGCGGATCCAGCGCGAAGCGGCCGAAGCAGCGGCGGCCGCCCCGCCTCTGAAACCCGAGGACTTCCCCACGGGACCGCGCAGCGTGCACACGCCGATCCGCGATCTCGCGGCCGATCCGGACGCTGAACGGGTCCTGCGCGACGCCGGTCTCGGACAGGTGCTCGACGGCGGAATCCTCAAGATGGTCGGCGACATTCCGCTGCTGCAACTCGCAGCGCTGGCCGGCGGACTGCTCACGCGGGAGATCCTGCAGAAGATCGCTGACGGGCTCGCGGCTCTGGAACCGGTCGAGGAGCCGGTCGAGGCTCCGTAGCGGAACAGCCGACGAGGTGAGACCGGCCGGGGCCGCCGCTTGGAGGCAGGGTGGCGGCCCCGGCCGGGACTTGTCGCGGAGCCGGTGCGTTCGGCATGAGCCACTGGATCGGCGTGCTGGCGGCGACCGGCAGGATCAAGTAGCCGAGCTGCCTTCCAGCCGTGCGAGCGTGAGCTGGAGCCAGGCGATATAGGAGGCGTTGGATGCGAAGCCGTATTCGTGGGCCGACAGGAACAGCTGGCCGACCCAGCGGGGGTCGATCTCGGGGAGTTGCGGATTCATCAGGGCAGGCAGTTCGTCCAGGATGCCGGTCTCACTGCGGTACTTCTGGCGGTACTCCAACTCGGTACGGACGACCGAGATGGCGATCTCGGGATCGAGCATGCCGCCGAACAGGTAGCGCAGCAGGAAGTCGGGGTCCGCGGGCCGGGCCGAGGGCTCGTAGGGCGAGCGCGCCCACTCCCACAGCGCCTCCCGTCCCGCCTCGGTGAGCGAGTACAGTTTGGCGTCCGGCCGGCCGTCGCGCGGATCGACCTCGAACTCGACCCAGCCGCGCTCGACCAACTTGGCCAGGCGCCGGTAGATCTGCGGCAGCTGCACCTGGTAGCCGATGTACTTCAGCCGGCCGTCCATCCACTGCCGCAGGTCGTAGCCGGAGAAGCGGGTCAGCGCCAGCAGCCCGAGGATCATCGAGTCCAGGTTCATGCGACATCCCTACAGGTGGCGACGTGGTTGCGGAAAACCCCGATGGAGACCGGGACGATCGTACTGTCGGGCACCGGATCCGATCTGCTGCACGACGAGCAGGTGCGCACGGCATACCTGGACGAAGACTGACACTCGATCATGGAACATGAAACCATGACCGCTTTCGACCACCTCGTCTACGCCGCCCCGGACTTGCAGGCCGCGTTGGAAGACATCGCGCGCCGAACGGGAGTCCATCCCACAGCCGGCGGCCCCCACCCCGGCCTCGGCACCCGCAACTATCTCCTCGGGCTCGGCGGCGACCGCTACCTGGAGATCATCGGGCCGGATCCCGCGCAGCCCACGCCACCGGAACCCAGACCGTTCGGCATCGACGACCTGTCGGCGCCGAAACTGGTCGCCTGGGCGATCGCGACCACCGACCTGGACGCGGCCGTCACCCGTTCTCGCGCGGCGGGCCACGACCCCGGCCCGCCGCGCGCCATGACACGCCTGCGACCGGATGGCGAGCTGCTGCGATGGCGGCTGACCCCGCCCCGCGCCGGTGTGGTGCCGTTCCTCATCGACTGGGGCGCGACGCCGCATCCGGCCAGGAGGCTGCCTGTGGTCCAGCTCGTCGGCTTCGAGGTCGTCCACCCGGCTCCGGACGCGGTCCGGGAATGCTTCACCGCCTTGGGCGCCGACGCGGCCTTCCGCCAAGGCGCCCGGCCGGCGCTCGTCGCACACCTTGCCGGCCCGGCCGGTGAGATCGTCCTGGACTGACGGCACGCAGGCATCACTCTCGTTCGGCGTTCGGCACTTAGGTACATTGGTATATATGAAACGCTGCTGCATGCCCTCGAACGAGCCGACGCTCCCCGCGCTGTCGCGGACTCCGTCGACGCCGCGGGCCGATGCCTCGATCTCCGGAATGGCGCTGCTGCCGGGCGGCGAGTTCCTCATGGGCGCCGAAGACTCCGAAGGCTTCCCCGATGACGGCGAAGGGCCGGTGCGACCGGTACGCCTGGCTCCGTTCCGCATCGACGTCCACGCGGTCAGCAACGACGCCTTCGCCGAGTTCGTGGCCGCGACCGGGCATCGCACCGACGCCGAGACGTTCGGCTGGTCGTACGTCTTCGCGGGGTTCCTGCCCGCCGATCTGCGCCGGAACGCGCGCAGGCCGGAACGCACCCCTTGGTGGTGCGGCGTCGAAGGCACGATGTGGAGCCGCCCGGAAGGGCCGGGCAGCACGCTGGACGGCCGCGGCGATCACCCGGTCGTCCACGTCTCGTGGAACGACGCCGCCGCCTACGCGGCCTGGTCCGGCAAGCGGCTTCCCACCGAGGCCGAGTGGGAGTACGCGGCGCGTGGCGGCCTGGAGCAGCAGCGCTATCCGTGGGGTGACGAGCTCGACCCCGCCGGCCGGTACCGCTGCAACATCTGGCGCGGCACGTTCCCGACCAAGAACACCGCCGCTGACGGCTATCGCGGCACCGCCCCGGTCGACGCCTTCGAACCCAACGGATTCGGCCTGTTCAACATGTCCGGCAACGTGTGGGAGTGGTGCGCCGACTGGTGGAGCACCGGCCACGCCCCCGAGCGTCCGCTGGTTGCCCCGGTCGGCCCCGCGACCGGCCGCGACAAGGTGATCCGCGGCGGTTCCCACATGTGCCACGTGTCCTATTGCAACCGGTACCGCGTCGCCGCCCGCAGCGCCAACAGCCCTGACAGCTCCAGCGGACACGCGGGCTTCCGGTGTGTGGCGTCCGCGTGACGAGGTCTTGACAGCCCCTCAACGTCCGGTGAGACTGAGGCCACCTTAGTTCCTACGTACATAGGTGGCCCAAAATCCTTCTCGACTACGTACTCCTCGGGGTGCTGGCCGTACGACGCCTGTCCGGCTACGACATCAGCCGGTGGATGGAGGGTCCGGGCCGCTACATCGGCTACGGCGTCAAGTCCCCGCAGATCTACCGCAAGCTGACCACGCTGGTGGACCGCGGCTGGGTCGCCTTCGAGATAGACCCGCGCGAAGGCCGCCCCGACGCCAAGCTCTACAGCCTCACCGAAGCCGGCCGCGCGGCGTTGCTGGAGTGGGCCCGCTCGCCGTACGAGCCGTCGCCGCGGCCGATGGACCCCGACTTCAAGCTGCGGTTCCTGTTCGCCGGCCAGCTGGGCCCGGAGATCGCGTTGGAGATCGTGGACACCGAGCTGGCCTACCGGCTCAAGCACGACGGGATCTCCGCCGACTTCCCCATCGCCGAGGTCTACGAGGCGCAGATCCCGGAGGTGAACCCGGGTTGGGCCCGAGAAGTCCACACCATGGCCCACGAGAACGGCTACGCGTTCGCCCACTCCTACATCGCCTGGCTCCAGCTGACCAAGGCCCGCCTCGAACGGCAGCTCGGCCGCTGACATCCGACACACCGCTCGACCCCCGCACCGGAGGCACCCCTTGCGTGTCATCTATGTGGACGTGGACACTCTCCGCGCCGACCACACCACCCCCTACGGCTACCACCGCCCGACCACACCGCACCTGCGGAAGCTGGCTGACAAGGGCGTCACCTTCGAGCGCTACTACTGCTCGGACTCCCCCTGCCTGCCCTCACGCACCGCGCTGACCTCCGGCCAGTTCGGCATCAGCAACGGCGTGATCGGCCACTTCGGCCCGGCGGCACAGTTCCGGCTGGACGCCGGCCACGGCCCCGAACCCGACCGGCCCCTGCTCGGCCAACGCCTCGGCTTCGGCGGCTACTACACCGCCGCGATATCAGTGTTCGCCGAACGCCACCGCGCCTACTTCTTCCACGCCAACTTCCGCGAAGCGATCCGCGCCACGGACCGGCTCGGCGACGAGGAGGCCCCGGACATCAACCGGGCCGCGATCGACTGGCTGCGCCGGCACTCTGACGACGACAACTGGTACCTGCACCTGACGTACTGGGAGCCGCACACCAACTACACGCAGCCGGCGGAGTGGACCGAGAAGATGGCCGCCGCGGGGCCTGTGCAGGCCTGGCCCGACGAGGAGACCATCGCCGCGCACGCCGAGATCTACGGCCCGCGCAGCGCCTTGGACCTGCACCACTCGATCACCGGCTCGGGGACGTCGCCGGTCCCGCACAACATGCCGGACGCGATCACCTCCCGCGCCGACTTCGAGCATCTGATCAACGGCTTCGACGGCGCGATCGCCTACTGGGACCACCACTTCGGACAGCTGATGACGACACTGGAAGAGCTCGGCATCGCCGACGACACCGCGGTGATCGTGTCCGCCGACCACGGCGAGTCCGTCGGGGAGCAGGGCCTGTACGCCGAACACGGTCTGGCCAACGAACCCACGCATCGCGTGCCCCTGATCGTCTACTGGCCGGGCGTCACCGATGATCTGCCGGAGACGGCACGCCGCAACGACGCCCTGCTCTACAACATCGACTACGCACCGACGCTGTGCGAGATGCTCGGGATGAGCGCGCCGGCCGGATGGCAAGGCACATCGTTCGCCGCGGCGATCCACGGCGAGGAGATCAACTCCCGCGACTACCTGGTACTGGGACACGGTGCGCACACCTACCAGCGCGCCGTACGCACCCGGGACCACCTCTACATCCGGACCTACCATCCCGGCTGTTTCCGTGCGGAGTGGGAGCAGCTGTTCAACGTCACCGAAGACCCGTACCTCACACAGGACCTGCGGGAATCAGAGCCCGGACTCGCCGCCACGATGCGTTCGCATCTCGCCGAGTGGTGGAACGAGTACGCCGGGCGGCCCGGCGCGCTGCCGGACCCGATGCAGGCGACACTTCAGACCGGACCGACCTACTACAACGACCCGGTCCGCTACGCCCAGCACCTGCGCGACACCGGCCGCGCGCATTTGGCCGAGGATCTGGAAGGTCGGCTGGCGTCCCTGAACATCCCAGTGTCCTGGCACGCCCCTGACCGGCCCCGCACCTACGAACTCTTCCAACGGTGGGTCCACCTGCTCCAGACCCGCGACCAGGAACCCGTCACCAAGCTGTAGGAGGCGAGCTGTGTCAAACGAAACAGCAGTATCCTCCAGCGCCCGGCCGGCCGACGCCGGCTCACAGGCCGACCCGCGCCGCTGGCGCCAGCTGGCGTTGCTCGGCGGCCTGCTCAGCGTGGACAACAGCGAGGCGAGCGTCATCCCGGTGATGTTCCCGGCGATCCGCAAGGCACTGGACGTGAAGCTGGCCGGCCTCGGCGCGCTGACCGCGGTGTCCAAGCTCGTCGGGGCCTTCGCCGGCCCGATGTGGGTCTCCGTCGCCCGGCGCCGGCCGCGCAAGCAGGTGCTGGTCCTGTGCTGCGGCATGTGGGGCGTGTTCACCATCGCGGCCGGGCTCGTCCAGAACTACATTCAGCTGATCGCGCTGGTCGCCGTCATCAGCTTCGGGCTGGCCGGCGGAGGACCGCTCACCAACGGCCTGATAGCAGACCTCTTCGACGACCGGACCCGCGGTCGCGCGGCCGGAGGGCTGTACGGCATAGCTTTCATCGGCGTCGGCATCGCGGGCCCGGTCTTCGGCGCGCTGTCCCACGCGCACAACGGCTGGCGCTACGGCTTCTTCATCAGTGGTCTGATCCAGATCACCTTCGGCCTGGCAACCCTTCTGTTCCTGCGCGATCCCGGCGTCGGTGCCGCGGAGGGCACGGCAACGGCCCGGGAGACGACGGTCGCGGCGAGGCAGGGGGAACGAGCGCGGGTCAAGGTGCTCCTCGGCAACCGCACACTCCGGCTGATGTGCTTCCAGCGCCTGGTGACCGGCCAGTTCGTCCTGCTGACCTTCGGCACGACATTCATGGTCGACGACCGCGGCTACAGCAACGCCAAGGCCTCGCTCATCACCGTGCCGGTCGGAGTCGCCTACGTGATCGGTACCTTCCTGGGCGGTGTGCTCGGCGACCGGGCCCATCGCAGGCGACCCCGCTCGGGCCGGATCATGGTGCTACAGACAGCAATGTTCGTCTACGCGCCGATCGCCTACGTCCTGACCCAGATCCACTGGAAGCAGTTCGGCATCTACCTGCTCTTGTTCGCCCTGATGGCCGCGACGCAGAGCGTGGTACCGGGAGTGAACCGGCCGATCGTCATGTCGGTCGTCGCACCCGAGATGCGCAGCACCGCGTTCGGCATGCTGTTGTCCGCCGAGGCGATCGGCTGGGCCCTGACCAACCTGCTGACCGGAATCGTCGGCGACGCCTACAGCCTGCAAACCGCGTTCCTGTGGTTCTCGGTGATCCTCATGCTGGCCAACGGAGCCCTGTTCTTCGGGCTCTACCGCCCCTACGCCCAGGACGCGGCCGCGCTCGAAGCAACACTGCACGCCCCGGAGGCAATCCAGTGACACAGCCGAACTTCGTCGTCGAGCGCCGCCTGCACGACGCCATCACCCGCTGGCTGCTAGAGACCGCCGACGTCATCCCTGCCGACACCGACCCCCGCCTACCGACCGTGCAATCGCCTGCTCCCGGAACCGCCGCCCGCAGCGGCGCCGACCTGTGAAGAAAGCTGAGACAGTGGAACACCCCGAGTACGCCGACGTCGTCGAGACCGCGCTGGCGAAGCTGGATCTGGATGCCAAGGCCCGCCTGCTGGCCGGACAGGACCTGTGGTCCCTGCCCGCACTACCGGAGATCGGCCTGGGCTCGCTGGTGATGTCCGACGGGCCGGTCGGCGTGCGCGGCGCGTCCTGGGACCCCGGCGACCCGTCGCTGGTGCTGCCGAGCCCCACCGCGCTGGCCGCGACCTGGGACCCCGACCTGGCGCGGCGGGCCGGACAGGTTCTGGCCCAGGAGGCGCGGCGCAAAGGTGTGCACGTGCTGCTCGCTCCCACGATCAATCTGCACCGGTCGCCGCGCGGCGGCCGGCACTTCGAGTCCTACTCCGAGGACCCGCTGCTCACCGCGCGGATCGGCGCGGCGTACGTGGCCGGCGTCCAGGACGGCGGCGTCGGCGCCACGGTCAAGCACTTCGTGGCCAACGACGCCGAGACCGACCGCTTCACCGTCGACAACCGGGTCGGTGCGCGGGCGCTGCGCGAGCTGTACCTGGCGCCGTTCGAGCAGATCATCGCCGACGCCCGGCCGTGGCTGCTGATGTCCGCGTACAACAGCGTCAACGGCTCGACCATGACCGAGAACCGGGACTTGCAGATCGGCGTGCTGCGCCAGGAGTGGGGCTACGACGGCGTCGTGGTGTCCGACTGGCTCGCCGCGCGCGACACCGTCCGGGCGATCACCGGCGGATTGGACGTGGCCATGCCCGGACCGACCACGGTATTCGGGCCGAGACTGGCCGCCGCCGTGCGCGACGGCCGGGTCGCCGAATCCGTGGTCGACGACGCGGTACGGCACGTGCTGCTGCTGGCCGCCCGCGTGGGCCTGCTGGCAGGCGCCGAACCCGCGGTGCCGACGTCCCGGCTCCCCGCGCCGCTCGACACGGAGACGATCGCCCGCGAGATCGCCACCGGCTCCATGGTGCTCGTGCGCAATACCGACCAGATCCTGCCGCTGGACCCGGCGGCGCTCAGCCGCGTCGCCCTCATCGGCCGCGCGGCCCGCGACGCCCGGATCCTCGGCGGCGGTTCGGCGACGGTGTACCCGGCCCGCGTGATCTCACCGCTGGACGGGCTGCGCGCCGCGCTGCCGGACGGCGTGGCGCTGACCTACGCGATGGGCGCCGACCCCGACAACGAACTGGACGTCCCACGGGACGGCTTCACGCTGCGCACCGTGCTGCGCGACGCCGACGGCGACATCCTCGCCGACGCCCCGCTGCCGTTCGGCCGGGTCCGATGGATGTCCACCGACCTGCCCGGCGGCGCGGACTTCGATGCCCTGGACAGCGTCGAGATCACGGGGACGTACACGCCCCACGAAAGCGGGACGCACCATTTCGGGGTCAGCGGACCGGGGCCGTTCCGGCTGGTCGTGGCCGGCGCGGTGCTGCTGCCGGGTACCGAGCCGCAGCCCGGCGGCGACGTCCTGAACGCCGTGCTGGGCAACCGCTACACCGCCGGCGGCGCCGCTGAATTGGAGGCGGGCAGACCGGTCGAGATCAGCCTGACCAACCTGCGTCCCAAGGGCGACTTCGGCCTGATCCGCGGCGTCGCCTTCGCGCTGGGCCACCGCGCCCCGGACCGCGACGACGACGCGCTGATAGCCGAGGCGGTCGCCGCCGCGACCGGCGCCGACACCGCGGTCGTCGTGGTCGCCACCACCGAGCGGGTGGAGAGCGAGGGCTTCGACCGCGCATCGCTCCGGCTGCCGGGCCGGCAGGACGACCTGGTCGCCGCGGTCGCCGCCGCCAACCCGCGCACCGTGGTGGTGGTGAACGCCGGGGCACCGGTCGAGATGCCGTGGCGCGCCGATGTCGCGGCCGTCCTGCTGACGTGGTTCCCCGGTCAGGAAGGCGGCGCCGCGCTGGCCGACGTCCTGCTCGGCGCTGCCGAGCCCGGCGGACGGCTGCCCACCACCTGGCCCGAGCACCTGGCGGACGCCCCGGTATCCGAGGTCACCCCGACCGACGGCGTCCTGGCCTATGACGAAGGACCCTTCGTCGGCTACCGCGCCTGGCAGCGCGCCGGCACCGAACCGGCCTTCCCGTTCGGGTACGGACTGGGATACACCACGTGGGAGTACGAGGACATCGAAGTCGCCGGCGACACCGTGCACGTCCGGATCCGTAACACCGGGATCCGCTCCGGCCGGGAAGTCGTCCAGGTCTATGTCGCCCCGGCCGACAGCTCTGCCGACGCCCCCGACCGCCCAGAGCGGCAGCTCGCCGGCTTCGCGACGGTGACGGCCGGTCCGGGCGCGTCCGTCGAGGCCTCGATCACCATTGCGGAGCGGGCGTTCCAGATCTGGGACGAGGGCGCGAACGCGTGGGCGACCATACCGGGCGGCTACCGCGTCGAGGTCGGACACAGCGTCACCGACCTTGCGATGACCACGCGCGTCGAGGTCGCCGGGCACTGACGATCCGAATCGGAACCTCATGCGCGACTCCGCTTCTGTGAGAAACGTACTCTGCCACCTCTTCGGGGCAGGCTTGCCAGGGGCCGCGGATATGAAAGAGAGTCAAGGCCCGTGAACAGAGACCACACCACCGAGTTCGCCGGACTTCGCGTCGTCGCTTTCCCCCTGGACCCCGAGGCGCCGTTGCCGGCCGCGGCGGAGACCGGCGAACCGGTCGCCTGGCGTCTGGATTGCGACGTACGGTGGGGTGCCCAGTTCGGCTATACGCTTCCGGAACTGTTCGAGCTCTTCCTGCGGCGCGTGGACCCCTCCCGCATCGAGGCGATCGTGTTCGGCGTGTGGTCGACCGAGATGGACTCCGGCGGCCACCCCGTCGAGGTGCTCTCGGCGGCTGCCGATCGGCTTCCCGGGCTGCGCAAGGTGTTCATCGCCGACGTCGGCAGCGAGGACATCGAGGTCTCGTGGATCGCCAACCTCCCGATCACGCCGCTTCTGGAGAGCTTCCCGCGGCTGGAGGAACTGTGGGTGCGCGGCGGACAAGAGAATCGCGACGTCCCGATGGTGGGCCGGGTCAAACACGGCGCACTGCGGACGCTGGTCCTCCAGTCCGGCAGTCTGCCGGCCGAGACGATCCGCGCGATCGCGGCGTGCGACTTCCCGGAACTGGAGCGGCTCGAAATCTACTTCGGCGACGAGGACTACGGCGGCACTGGCTCGGTCGACGATGTCACCGGCCTGCTGGCCGGCGAGAGGTTCCCGAAACTGCGCTACCTCGGGCTGAAGAACGCGATCACGCAGGATGAGATCGCCACCGCCGTGGCCCACGCCCCGATCGTCGGGCAGTTGCAGACGCTCGACCTGTCGCTCGGGACGTTGAGCGACGACGGTGCGGCAGCCCTGTTGGCCGGGCAACCGCTCACCCACCTGCGCAAGCTCGACCTGCACCACCACTTTCTGTCGCGGGAGATGGACGATCGACTGCGGCAGGCGCTGCCCGACGTCGAGATCGACCTGTCCTGGCGAATCGCGGATGAGGACCGCTACGTCGCCGTCGCGGAGTGAACGGCCCCGAACCGTCGGGGCGCCGACTGTGGTCGTTCAGCCATGGTCTGGGTGGCCGCACCGAAGCTGAAGCGCCGGCTTGTATGGCTGTAGCGGTTCGTGGACGGCAGCTGCCTGCCACCACACCCAGTTTCCGTCAACGGCTGGGGTGCCGTGAGCTGCCAGGTTCTCGGATGCCGGCCCCGACGCGCTCCGGCCGGGCTACGAGCATCGGCGATCGTTCTTCTCCGCCTGCCCTAGTGCAGCGCCGCGTCGATCTTTCGGGGGTTGGGTGGGGGGTTTTGGTCACCGGCTTGAGATGAGTCGGGTACGGAGGCCGGCGGTCGCGTGCGGGGCTTAAAGGCGTTGTGAAAAAACCGCCAGATTTTGGCCGCTGACTTGCGCTGTCGGGCGGCGGTGAGCAGGTCCGGCGGCCAAAATCTGGCCGTTTTTTAACAACATGTGTGCTTACGTTAGTCAGGGTCCCGCACCGCACGAAGCCCGCGGCCGGGTACGCCGTCACCTCTGCCGGTCCCCGCCTTGCGCCGTAGGGTTGTGAACCTCGCCCTGGGGGCGACCGGCAGCCGGCGACGTGGCCGGCTTGACGCCCGGACTGCCCGTTCTCGGAAGCAGACCACACATGTTGTGACAAAACGGCCTGATTTTGTCCGCCCTGCCGGGCGACCGCCGCGGGCCTCGGGAAGCCGGCGGACGAAATCAGGCGGTTTTTTCACAACGCTTTTAAGCCCCGCACGCGACCGCCGGCCTCCGTACCCGACTCACCTCAAGCCGGTGACCAAAGCCCCGCACGCGACCGCCGGCCTCACACCCGGCTCACCTCAAGCCGGTGACCAAAGCCCCCCACTCAGCCCCCGAAAGATCAATGCGGCGCTGCCCTAGCGTCTACCCCTACCGTCGACGCGGCGCGAGTCCGGTCTCGAAGGCGATGATCGCCAGGTGGACGCGGTCCCGAGCCTCGAGCTTGGCGAACAGGCGCGCGACGTGCGTCTTCGCCGTCGCCGCGCTGATCACCAACCGCTCGGCGATCTCAGGGTTCGACAGTCCCTCGCCGACCAGTGCCAGCACCTCGCGCTCCCGGTCGGTGATCGCCGCGAGGAGACCCGAGTCCGTGTCGGGCTCGGCGTCCGGTTCGGGGACCGCGGGGACCGCGGGGGCCGCGGAGGCCGCGAAGGTTCCGGCGAAGTCCGCGATCAGCCGTCGGGTCACGCTCGGCGCGATCAGCGCGTCGCCGGCGGCCACCACGCGGATCGCGTCCAGGATCGCGTCCAGGGCCATGCTCTTGAGCAGGAATCCGCTGGCCCCGGCGCGCAGTGCGCCGTAGACGTACTCGTCGTCGTCGAAGGTCGTCAGCACCAGCACCTTGGGCGCGTCCGGCTCGGCGGTCGCCTGCCGGGTGGCCTCGATCCCGTCCATGCCCGGCATCCGGATGTCCATCACCACGACGTCCGGCCGCAGTTCCCGTGCCAGGCGCACTGCCTCGTGGCCGTCGCCGGCCTGGCCGGCCACCTCCAGGTCGTCGGTGTCGCCGATCAGGATCGCCAGTCCGACCAGCATCAGCGGCTGGTCGTCGACCAGTAGTACCCGTACGCTCATGCCGGCAGACTCGCCGTCACCCGGAATCCGCCCTCCGGGCGCCGGCCGGCGCTGAACTGGCCGGACAGCAACGTCACCCGCTCGCGCATGCCGAGCAGGCCGAAGCCGCTCCCGCCGGCCCCCGCCGCGAACCTCGGGCGGCCCGGCCCGGCCAGACCGCTGTCCCCGTCATCCACCACCTCGATCCTCACTCCTTCCGGCTCGTAGCCGACCGCGACGCGGCACGTTCGCGCCCCGGAATGCCGCACCACGTTCGTCACCGACTCCTGGATGATCCGGAACGCCGACAGCTCGATCTCCGGCGGCAGTGGACGCCGCTCGCCCCGCCAGGTCACCTGGACCCGCACCCCGGCGCCGGCCGTGCGTTCGGCGAGTTGCGGGACGTCGGCCAGGGTGCTGGCCGGCGCCAGCGGAGCGGCCTGCGGCGTGGTGTCGTCCGGCTCGGCGCGGCGGAGCGCCCCGAGCATACGCTGCAACTCCAGCAGCGTCTCCCGGCTGGTGGTCTCGATGCCGGCCAGCGCCTGCCGCGTCTGCTCGGGCTTGGTCTCCACGACCCGCGCGGCCGCTCCCGACAGCACCGTGATGATCCCGATGCTGTGCGCGACGCTGTCGTGCAGCTCGCGGGCGATCCGCAGCCGCTCGGCCATGACGACGCGGGCCGCGGTCTGCTCCTCCAGGGCTTCGACGTACTCACGGCGTTTGCGGTACACCCCGCCGAAGACCCACGCGAGCGCGAACCACAACGCGAGCCACCCGGCCCACTGGGCCGCGCCGCCGACGGACTGCCCGTAGACGTGGATGTCGTTGACGAACGCGTCCGCGACGCCCGCGACGGCGCCGACGGCGGCAGCCTTCGGCCGCCGGGCGGCGATGTACCCGCTCAAGGCGACGAGCAGGATCAACACGATCAAGGGCCGCGCGCCGAAAATGTCGCCGAGGACTGATTCGCCCAGGACCGACGCGAAGACGGCCACCGGCAGACGGCGCACCAGCAGGACCGGAAGGGCGAGCACGACGCACAGACCCATCGTCTGGAAGTGCCCGAGGACGGGGAACCGGAACAGGCCGGCGTTGGGGCTCGGCGTCGTCAAGACGAGCATCCCCGCGTAGAAGCAGGCGATGGCCAACACCACGGCCTGTGACATCAGCCAGGTCACACGCTTCGATGTCGAGAGACGCTGGAGAAGCTCTTCCATAGGGAGATCGTATTCGGTGGCGTCGGCTCTGCGCGTCGCCCCGGGGATGTACGCCGGGTACACCCCCGAGCCGATGGCCTGCGGGAGAGGTGACATCCGCCGGCCGACGCGAGGGATGAGGGTCAGTTCCTAGGTTCATGGCCATGACGAATGCACCGATGATCGAGCTCCAAGACACGACAAGGAAATATGATGACGGCCCGCCCGCGCTGGCCGGGGTGACCTTGTCCGTGGCGGCCGGTGAGTGCGTGGCGATCCTCGGCCACTCCGGCAGCGGGAAGTCCACCCTGCTGAACCTGATCGCCGGGCTGGACAAGCCCTCCAGTGGCACCGTGACGGTCAACGGCACCCGCGTCGACCAGCTCGGTGAGGCCGGTTCGGCGAAATACCGCCGGGCCTCGATCGGCATGATCTTCCAGTTCTTCAACCTGCTGGACGATCTGACCGTGTTGGACAACGTCATGGTTCCGGCGCAGCTGGCCGGGATGGGCAAGGGCGAGGCGAAGCGCCGGGCCGCCGAGCTGCTCGGCTCGCTGGGCATCGACCGGCAGGCCAAGGCCTACCCGCAGCGGCTGTCCGGCGGCCAGCGACAGCGGGTGGCGGTGGCCCGGGCGCTGATGAACCGGCCGGCGCTGCTGCTGGCCGACGAGCCCACCGGCGCGCTGGACTCGAGCTCGGCGGAGGACGTGCGCCGGCTGCTGCTGGATCTGAACGGCCAGGGTCAGACCATCCTGCTGGTGACCCACGATGTGCAGCTGGCCGCGAGCACCGCGCGCCGCACGATCGAGTTGGTGGACGGCGCGGTCGCGCGGGACATCGTCAACAGCGGCAACGGCAGCGGCAGCGGCGCCGGCCTGGCCGCCCGCACGCCGCTGACCCGTCCGTCGGGAGAGGTCCGATGACACTGCGCAAGCCGCCGATGCCCCGGCGCCTGTTCGAGGCCGGTTTCCGGGCCATGGCCCGCCTGCTGCTGGCGGTGAGCCGGTGAGCGCCTTGGGCAAGGTCGTGCGGTCCGGCATGGGCCGGCGTCGGGTCCAGACCCTCGTCCTGGCCCTGACGACGCTCACCGCGGTGCTGTCATCAGTACTCTCCCTCGGTCTGCTGACCGCCGTGCAGGCCCCGTTCGACCACGCTTTCCACACCCGGAACGGAGCGCACCTGGCGGTCCAGTTCGACGATTCGAAGGTCACGGCCACACAGACCACCGCCACCGCGCACGCCGCCGGTGTCACCGAGGCAGCCGGGCCGTACCCGATCGCCGCCGCCCTGGACACGACCGTCGGTACGGACTGCCCCAAGACCGATTGGGCCGGTCACGACAATGGTCCGATCACCGTCACCACCCGGCCCGACCTGGGGAGCACCTCCGGGATGGACCAGCTGGTGCTGACCCAGGGGCGCTGGCCGACCAGCCCGGGCGAGATCGCCCTCCCGGCGAATGACTATGCCGACGCCTGCTTCGGCTCCTCGGTGGTGTTCTCCTCCCTGCCGGGCAAGCCGTCGTTCAAGGTTGTCGGCTTCGCCGACTCGGTGACCAACAGCGCGACCGGCTTCGCCACCGCCGACGGTTTCGCGCGGCTCACCGCCGCCGGTGCCAAGTCCGACACGCAGATGCTCTACCGGTTCGCCAAGGCCGGGACCGACGCCGACATCGCCGCCGACAAGCAGGCGGTGGCCGCCGCCGTGCCGGCCGGCGCGGTCCAGGACGGACAGTCGTATCTGATCGCGCAATGGCAGGCGACCGGTAACGCCAAGGCCTTCGTGCCGTTCCTGGTCGCCTTCGGAATCCTCGGGCTGGTCCTGTCGGTGCTGATCATCGCGATCGTGGTCAGCGGCGCGGTGGCCTCGGGGACCCGGCGCATCGGGATTCTGAAGTCGTTGGGCTTCACACCTTCGCAGGTGACTCGCGCCTACACCGCGCAGGCCATGATCCCGGCGACACTCGGCGTGGTCCTCGGCACGGTCATCGGCAATCTCGCGGCCGGGCCGGTCCTGAACGGGGCCTCCAAGCAGCTCGACGCGGCCGATACCACGATTCCGTTGTGGGTCAGCGCCATGGTGTCGATCGGCACGCTGCTGATCGTCGGTATCACGGCTTCGATCCCGGCGTTGCGGGCCGGCCGGATGTCGGCGGTGCAGGCTTTGGTGGTCGGCCGCGCCCCCAAGGCCGGGCGCGGTCAGGCGGCGCAGCGTCTGGCATCGCGGCTGCCCCTGCCCCGGGCCGTGTCGCTGGGGCTGGCCCAGCCCTTCGCCAAGCCGGCCCGGACCGTACTGGTCGGCGCGGCGGTGCTGCTCGGCACGGTCAGCGTCACCTTCGCGGTGGGGTTGGGGACCGCGTTCAGCAAGTACCAGGACACTACTATGAGCTCGGGCTTCAACGTCGCGTCGAAGATCGTGGAACCCACAGCCGATGTGGGCGTGCCCTGGGGTCAGTACGGCCCCAACGACCCGCGCCACCCTTATCTGGATGCCGCGAAGGTGGCCGCCGCGCTCGCCGAGGTCCCGGGCACGAAGGCCGCGTTCGGCTGGGGCGACAGCGGCGCGACCATGGTCGGCGCGCCGATCGGCGGCGAACCGCCGGTCCTGTACACGGTCAGCGGCGACTTCTCCTGGACGAACATGGAGCTGCTGTCCGGCCGCTGGTACTCGGCGCCCGGCGAGGTCGTGGTCGGCGACAAGCTGGCCTCGGCGGTGGGGATCCACGTCGGTGACTACCTCACCGTGGTGCGGCAGAACAAGCAACTGTCACTGAAGGTCGTCGGCATCAACTTCGACACCCATGGAAGCACCGACTACACGGCCATAACGGATGCGGCCACCTTCACCGCCGCCGGACTGACCCCGCACATCGACCAGTTCAACGTCGAGCTGGCCTCGAACGTCGACGGAGCGGACTGGTCCACCTCGGCCGCCGCCGCACTGACCCCGCTGAACGCCTCGGTCCAGCCGAACTCGGACGGGGGCAGGAATCTCGTGGTGATCATCATGGACACCCTGGTGGCGATGTTCACGCTGATGTTGACCGTCGTCGCCGCGCTCGGGGTGCTGAGCACAGTGGTGCAGGACACCCGGGAGCGGGTCCACGACCTGGGGATCTTCAAGGCCCTCGGGATGACACCGAAACAGACCATCGCGATGGTTCTGACCTCGGTGACGCTCACCGGACTGATCGCCGGACTCATCGGCGTCCCGATCGGGGTCGCGGTGGAGAAGGCGACACAGGGCCCGATGAGCCACGCGATCGGCCGGCACCTCCCGCCGAGCGTGACCCACGCCTACACCGCCGGGCTGCTCCTACCGCTGCTGGCCGCCGGGGTCGTGATCGCCCTGCTCGGGGCACTGCTGCCGGCCGGCTGGGCGGCCCGGTCGCGGACCGCCACCGCGCTGCGGACCGAGTAGGACCGAGCAAAAGCGGCGCTGAGCACGGCACGGCACGAACGCCAATGCCGACCTCCCCCGGTTGACACCCTCGGGGGGTCGGCATTCTGAACCGCCCCGAGTCCTCGCAACGGCTACAGCTTTTACAGCGGTCAGGATTTCGCCTGACCGGGCTGTCAGACGGAAACGCACGGCACCAACCCAGTACGGTTCACTTCGAGGTCCATCGTGCTTCGGCGTCGAAGGCCAGGTCAGTCTCGGTGACGAAGCCATCAGAATTCGGTTTCGTCCCGGGCCTGTCGGCTGTAGACGCACTGCCCGGCCAGCCACGTGGCCTCGATGGGGATGTCGGCCATGCGCACCGGATCGACAGAGCGCGGGTCCGCCTCCAGGACGACGAAGTCGGCGTACTTCCCGACCTCGATGGAGCCGGTGATGTCGTCGGCGAACAGGTGCCAGGCGGCGTCGATGGTCTGCGCCCGCAGAGCCTGGTCGACAGTGATCCGTTCCTCGGGCGCCAGGACCCGACCCGACTTCGACAGCCGCGTCACCGCCTCGGTGATGTTCCGCAGCGGCTCGACCGGCGTGACCGGGGCGTCGTTGTGGAAGGAGATCCGCAGACCCGCTTTGAGGGCCGAGCCGGCGTTCGCGTAGTGCGCGCCGTGCTCGGGTCCGAACAGGTCGTCGACGAGGATGTCGCCCCAGTAGTACAGGTGGTCGACGAAGATCGTGGCGGTGATGCCGAGCGCCGCGGCCCGCTGGAACTGGTCCGGGCGCATGGTGCCGACGTGTTCGAGGCGCAGCCGGTGGTCGTCACGGGGATGCGCGGCGAGCAGCTGCTGCCAGACGTCCAGGATCATGTCCACGGTGTCGTCGCCATGGACATGGCAGGCCAGCTGCCAACCGGCCGGGAAGTACGCCTCGCTGAGCGCCTTCAGCTGCTCGGGGGTGTAGTTGGCCCGGCCGCGGTGGTTCGGCTCCAGGCCCAGGGCCCGGGTGGTGTCGTTGGTGAGGTACGGGAAGGAGGTGGCGATGTTCCCGATCCAGGGCGACCCGTCGGCCCAGGTCTTGATGCCGACCTGCCTGACGAGGTCGTCGCCGTTGTCCGGGGTGATGTCCGATGCCATCTTCGGCCCGGACATCTCGTACATCCGCACCCTGACGGTCGGGCTGCTGGCGGCCAGCGCCGGTCGCAGCCGGGCGTCGAAGGCCATGTCCGAGCACATCGTGACCCCGGCCAGGTTCAGTCGCGCGTACTCGGCGTTCAGCAGGGCCGGCCAGTCGCCGCCCTTGGGCAAGAACGGGTGCACGCACGCCCCGACGGCCGCGGCTTCGTACGCGGTGCCGTCCAGCGAGCCGTCGGCGGTGCGGCCGAAGCGTGCGCCGACGGGATCCGGCGTGTCCTTCGACAGCCCGAGCCATGTCGCCGCGGCGCTGTTGAAGAAGGCCTGGTGCCCGGAGTTGTGCATGATCACCAGGGGGGTGTCGGGCGCCACCGAGTCCAGCCAGGCCAGATTCGGGGTCGGGAGTCCCTTCTGCAGCAGCGGGTCCCAACCGTAACAGCAAGTTCCGCCTCCGCCGCGCGCGGCGACCGCGGCCTTGACGGCCGCCACCACGTCGTCGGCGGCGGGGATCGTCGCGGGCCGAATGTCGTCGACGGCCGGTCCGAGCACGAAGGCTTCCTCGGTGACATGGCCGTGCGGCTCTACGAAACCGGGCATCAGGCACCGGCCGCCCAGGTCGACGATCCGCGTCGAGCGGTCGGTCAGCGATTCGATCTCGGCGCCGCTGCCGACCGCCACGATCCGGCCGTCCCGCACCGCGACCGCCTCGGCCAGCGGCTGATCGGGATTCATCGTCAGCACCACGCCGGCGGTGAACACGATGTCGGCGAACCGTGAGGACACTTCAGACTCTGCTGCCATGGCGCCAGCGTCCGCCCGGGCGCCACGACCCGGCCACCAGTACGGGCCCGTTCGGAGGTACGCCCCGGTTCGTCGTCCACCCCGGAGTACTACCGGCT
>NZ_JAAFZA010000001.1 GCF_015356865.1 Catenulispora pinisilvae | reverse complement strand
CGCAGGCTGCGCCGCCGCCCCCGCCGGACCGCGTCCGCGGCGCCGGGCAGTCCGCCCCGCGCGATGCCGTCCTGCACGGCTCGGGCCAGGGCCTCGTCGAACTCAGACATAGTTCTCCGCCTCCTCGTTCTCATCCGCGTACTCGGAGACATGGCCGGCCAGCGCCCGGCGCCCCCGCGCCAGACGCGACTTCACCGTGCCGGTCGGGGCGCCGGTCTCCAGGGCGATCTCGTCCACGGTCCGGCCCACCAGGTGGTGCAGCACGATCGCCTGCCGCTGGTCGGCCGGGATCGCGCGCAGCGCGGCGACCAGTGCCAGGTGGTCTGGCGAGGTGCCCGGCTGCACGTCCGGCCGGGCACCGCGCCGGTGCGCGCGCAGCCGGTTGGCCGTCCGGCGCCAGGAGCTGACCGCGATCCGGAAGGCGACCGTGCGGACCCACGCCTCGGGATCCTCGTAGGCCGCCACCCGGCCCCAGCGCTGCCAGGCCCGCGCGTAGGCCTCCTGGAGCGCGTCCTCGGCCTCGGCCAGATCACCGACCATCGCGTACACGTGGCCGAGCAGTCGGCGGTTCGAGGCGGCGTAGAACGCCTCGAAGTCCGCCTCCGATCTCGCTGTGCCCATCAGATCCGCCCCTTGTCGTCCGAGGGTGGCGATCGGCGCCACCGATCGGACACGCCCCGGCCCGGCCGCGGGTTCCCTCGCGGCGAGGAAATCTCCGGAAAAACCTGGAGCCCGCCGGCCCGAAGCGGACCGGCGGGCTCCATGCCCACAGCAGAATGCGCTGCTCAGTGCGTCTGTGTCACCTCAGTGCGTCTGTGTCACCTTCGCCAGGGCTCGCGGCGCGTCCGGATTCAGGCCACGGCTCATCGTCACGTGATACGCCAGCTGCTGGAGCGGCAGGATCTCCAGGATCGGCGAGAGCTCCTCCGGGATCCCGGACGGCAGCACGAACCCGGCAGTCGCCCCGGCCACATGCTCGGCCGAACCGACCACGACCAGGTCCGCACCGCGCTCGTGCAGCCGCTCCAGCACCGGTTCCAGCGCCGCCCCGCCGGCCCCCTCGGCCGCCACCGCGACCACCGGGCTGACGTTGTCGACCATGGCCAGCGGCCCGTGCAGCAGGTCCGCGCCGGAGAAGGCGTGGGCCGGCAGGTAGCTGGTCTCCATGATCTTCAGCGCCGCCTCGCGCACCGTCGGGTAGGAGTAGCCGCGCGCGGTCAGGACCAGCCGGGAGGCGAAGCGGTAGCGCTGCGCCAGATCGGCCACCTCGGACTCACGCGCCAGCACGGCGGCGGCCAGCTCCGGCAGCGCCTTGGCCGCCGAGCCGTCGCCGCCGCGCAGCGCGTCCACCAGCAGCCACAGCGTCAGCAGCTCGGCGGTGTACGTCTTGGTCGCCGGCAGCGCCAGCTCCGGACCGGCCAGGACGTCCAGGGACAACTCGGAGGCCTGGTTCACCGGGGAGCCGGCGACGTTGGTCACCGCCAGCGTCAGACCGCCGCTGGCCTTGGCCATCTCGGTGTACGCCACCAGGTCCGGGGACCCGCCGGACTGCGAGACCGTCACGCACAGCACGTCCCGCAGATCCGGCTCGGCGCGGTAGGCCGTGGTGGTCGACATCGAGGTCAGCCCGACCGGCAGACCGAGCGCGATCTCCATCAGGTACTTGGCGTAGTACGCCGCGTTGTCGCTGGTCCCGCGGGCGGTGAGCAGCGCGAAGCGCGGGTGGGCCGCCTTCACGGCCTCGGCCGCCTCGCGGATGCGCGGCAGCCCCTCGGTGAGGATCCGCTCCAATACCGCGGGCTGTTCGGCGATCTCCCGGGCCATGATCTGTCCTGATTTCAGAACCTGCCCCGATTTGATCCCCTCGGGCTTGGCATCGCTCACCTACGCCGTCCCTTCCGTCAGGAGCCGCGCGACCGCGAGCCCGGACACCAGCGCCGCACCATGAGTGGCGATCTGCGTCGCCCCGGCGGACTTCTCTCCCAGACCGTACGCGATCCCCATCTCCACCACGATCGCGTCCGGCCGGACGGCGGTCACGGCGGCCAGCGCCGAGGCCATCCAGGCGTGCCGGTGCGCGTCGCGCACCACCAGCACCAGGGGCCGGCCCGCGGCGGCGGCCACGGCCTCGGAGACCGCGGCCGGGGTGTACGCGATCGCGGCCGCCCGCGGCCGCACCGCGTCCAGCGCGGCGGCGGTGTCGTCGTCGCCGGCGAAGCCGGTCGGCGCGCCGGGCTCGACGAACCGCACCGCCGAGCTGCCGGCCGGCAGCTCGCTGAGCACCGGGCTCAGGCCCCAGGGCACCGCGGTGCCCGCCGCGTTGTTGGCCAGCGGCACGAACTCCAGGATCGAGGCCGGACCGGCCAGCGGGACCAGCGGGGCACCGCAGACCCGGACCGCGCGCAGGGCGGCGGTCAGGCCGACGGCGTCCGGAGCGTCCGAGGCATCCGAGGCCGCCGGGGTGTCGCCCGGCGGCTCAGAGCCCGTACTCCCGGCCACCGCACCGCCAGCAGCGTGCGTCCCCTCCACGGTCGCACGCTGCTCGGCGGCCCAGGCCCCCAGCTCGCGCACCCGGGTGGCGGCGTCGTGCAGCCGCTCGGCGGGCAGCCGGCCGTCCCGCACCGCCTCGACCAGCGCGTCGCGCAGCATCAGGTAGTCGCACTCGTCCCGCAGGCCGCCGCCGACGCAGACCGCGTCGACTCCGGCGGCCAGCGCCAGGACCGTCCCCTCGGCGATCCCGAACGTGTCGGCGATGGCGGCCATCTCGATGCCGTCGGTGACCACCAGCCCGGTGAAGCCGAGTTCACCGCGCAGCAGGTCCACCAGGACCTTGCGGCTCATGGTCGACGGGAACTCCGGGTCGTAGCGGGGCGCCAGGATGTGCGCGGTCATCACCGACTTCACCCCGGCCTGGATCGCGGCCCGGAACGGCGCCAGGTGCTTGGCCCACTCCTCGTCGGAGTGCTGCACCAGCGGCAGCCCGTGGTGCGAGTCCACGGCCGTGTCGCCGTGCCCGGGGAAGTGCTTGGCGCACCCGGCCACCCCGGCCGCCTGTAGACCCCTGACATACGCCGCGGAGTGCCGCGCCGCCACGCCCGGATCGGCCCCGAAGGACCGGGTCCCGATCACCGGGTTGTCCGGATTGGTGTTCAGGTCCGCGTCCGGCGCGTAGTTCAGGTTGATCCCGGCGCGCCGCAACGAGCGCCCGATCTGCCGGGCCACCGTCTCGGTCAGCTCCGGGTCGTCCACGAACCCCAGGGCGTAGTTGCCCGGGAACGCCGACCCGGTGGCGACGTCGAGCCGGGTGACGTCGCCCCCTTCCTCGTCCACCGCGACCAGCACGTGCGGGTTCTCGGCCCGCAGCGCCGCCGACAGCTCGCCGGTGCGTTCCGGCGTCGCGGCTATGTTCCGTCCGTAATAGGCGACTCCGCCTAGACCGTCCTCCGTCAGGGCGCGACGCACCCAGTCGGGAACCCGGCCGGAGTCGTCATTGACGAACCCCGGCTGCAGGACGGCGGCGGCGTCGCGCAGCAGTTGCTCTCCCATGCGCGCGCCGACCCCTTACCCCTTCACCGCGCCGGCGGTGAGACCGGTCGAAAGGCGGCTTTGGAAGATGGTGAACAAGATGATGACGGGAGCGGCGATGATCAGCGCCCCGGCCATCTGCCCGGAGTAGTCCGAGCCGTGCGACGGTGTGCTGCTGAAGAACGTCAGCCACACCATCGCGGTCTTGTTCTGGGCCGGCCCCATGATCTGCCGCGCCATCACGAACTCGTTCCAGGCCTGGATCCAGGCGAACACGCCGGTGGACACCAGCCCGGGGGCCAGCAGCGGCAGCACGACCCGCCGGAAGGCCTGGGCCTTGGTGCAGCCGTCGACCATGGCCGCCTCGTCCAGCTCGACCGGGATGCCGACGATGTAGGTACGCAGCGTCCAGATGATGAACGGGATCGTGAAGACCAGGTAGGCCAGGATGAGCCCGACCAGCGAGCCGATCAGGTTCGCGGAGTTCAGCACCGGCAGCAGGCCGACCAGGATGGTGATCAACGGCACCGTCTGGACCACCAGGATCGCCACGATGAACGGCTTGCGGCCGCGGAAGTCGAAGCGGGCCACGGCCAGCGCCGCCAGCAGGCCGACGACCAGGCTGATGGCCACCGAGCCGAGGGTGATCACGACGGTGTTCCACAGGTTCGCGCCGAAGTTGTCGTCCATCGCCGAGGAGAACGACGAGAAGTCCCAGTGCGAGGGCCAGAATGTCGGGTGCTGCGCGATGAGGTCCTTGTTCGACTTCACCGTGGTCAGCAGCATCCAGTAGATCGGGAAGCCCAGCACGATGGCGACCAGCATCGCCACGGTGTTCCAGAACGCGGTCATGGCCCGGCGGGGGGCCCGGCGGTAGGCGCTCACTTCTGATCCCCGATCCTGAGCATCTGACGGATGTAGAAGACGAGCACCAGCATCATGACGACGATCATCGCGACCGAGATGACCGCGCCGTCGCTGTACCGGTTCCGGTCGAAGGCCTGCTCGAACAGGTAGACGCCGATGGTCCAGTAGCCCTGCTCGGGCGCGCCGTTGCGCATGGTCCAGATCTGGTTGAAGACCTGGAAGTCCCAGATGAAGGACAGCGCCGTGGTGATCATCAGCAGCGGCCGCAGGATCGGCAGCGTCACGTTCCGGTAGACCTGCAACGGCGAGGCGCCGTCCACCCGGGCCGCTTCCTTGAGCTCGGTGGGCACCTGCGTCATACCCGCGTGCAGGGCCAGGACCAGGAACGGCAGCGCGCCCCAGACCACCACCGAGGTGACCACGACGTACAGGCCCTGATTCGGGTCGGCGAACCAGTCGTGGTGCAGCATCCCCTTGAAGCCGACCAGGTAGAGGATGTAGTCGATGACGCCGTAGGCGTTGTCGAACAGCCAGCGGAACACGGTGCCGGTGACGATCGTCGGCATGGACCAGACGAACAGCAGCACCGTGATCAGGGTGACCCGGGCCCAGGGCGAGATCCGGCCCAGCAGCGCGGCGATGGCCATCGCGATGAGCATGCTCAGGGCGACGTTCAGCGCCGTCCAGACCAGGGTCCGGCGGATCACCTGCCAGAACAGCGGGTCCGACAGGATCGAGCTGAAGGTCTGGAAGCCGACGTAGCTGACCAGGCTGGGATTGACGAACTTGCGGTAGTTGTTCATGTTCTGGAACGCCAGCAGGACCATCCGCACCAGCGGATAGCCCATCATCGTCGCGAGCACGACGACCGAGGGCACCAGGAAGAGATAGGGCAGGGACTTGCCCCGCACGGTCACGCCCCGCCGTTTCGGCGGTGGACTTTGGACCTCCCGTTGGGAAGGCCGGTTCTGGATAACACTCATCGGATCCGCGATCCTCTCGGGCGCCCGGCGCTGATGGCGACTCGCAGGCGGCGGCAAGGAAGCGGCCGGCGGTGAGGACCCCCCCTCACGACGCCGGCCACTCAGGTGTTCTCTGACGGGGTGCGCTGCGGCGGTGCGACCGGCTCCCCAGCCGGCCGCACTCCGCTCCCCCCTTTGTCGATCAGTCGCGAACTAGCTGTTGAGGTCCTTCAGGATGCTGTCCTGAAGACTCTTCAGCACGGTCGCCGGATCCTGACCGGAGGCGATCTGCCCGAACGCGGTCTTCAGCTGGGTCTCGTCGGCCGGGGCCCAGTTCGGCGAGTTCGGGATGAACCAGGTGACGCCCTTGGCCGCGTCGCCGGTGGCCTTGTTGGCCGGGTCGGCGGCGATGTAGTCGTCGATCTGGGTCTTGTTGTTCGGGATCGCCTTCTGCGCCAGCAGCTTCATGCTGGTGGTGTCGGTGAAGATGCGGATCCACTCCTCACCGAGCTTGCTGTTGGCCGCCTTGCTCGGCACGGCCAGGTTCGAGCCGCCCAGGAACGCCGGGGTCGGCGCGGCCGCGGTCACGCCGGGCACGGCGATCTCGGCCAGGTCGGGCTTCAGCGTCGGGTCGCCGACCTTGGGGTCGTAGACCTGCGCGGCCTCCCAGCCGTTGCCGATGATGGCCGAGATGTTGCCCTTGGCCATCAGGGCGTCCTGGTCGGTCTCGTCCTTGGTGGCGCCGCCGACCGAGTAGTTCTTCTGCAGGTCGTCCCAGGTCTGGATGCCCTGCAGGAACTTCGGGTCGGTCATCGTGCCGGTCCAGCTGTTGCCGTCGGACTTGGCGATGACGCCGTTGACGCCGTAGGTGCCGGCGCCGAAGGAGATGGCGGTGTACCAGTTCTGGCCCGGCAGGTAGAGCGCCGAGAAGTTGGGCTTGGCGGCATTGGCGGTCTTGACCTTGTCCAGGTCCGCCTTCAGCTCCTCGACGGTGGTGGGCGCGGTGGTCACCCCGGCCGCGTCCCACAGGTCCTTGCGGTAGATCAGGACGCGCGAGCCGGCGTAGTAGGGGATCGCGTACTGCTTGCTGCCGTCCGGCGAGGCGCCGGAGGCGGCCAGGCTGTCCAGCCAGGCGCCGGAGTTGTCGAACTTGGACTTGTCCCCGGTCAGGTCGACCAGCTGGTTCGCGCCGATGTACTTGGCGGTCTGGGTGTTGCCCAGCTCGATCGCGTCCGGGGCCGACGAGGAGCCGATGGCGGCGTCCACGGTCTGGCCGTAGTTGGTCCAGGTCTGCCAGTTGATCTTCACCTGGGCGCCGGTCTCGGCGGTGAAGCGCTGGTTGGCCTGGTCGACGACGTTCTCCCAGCCCTTCTGCGCGTCCTGCATCAGCCAGATGTTGACGGTCTTGCCCTTGCCGTCCGTGGTGATCGGCGACCCGGTGGAGCCGGTGCCGCCGGAACCCAGCTGGTTCGAGGACGGGGCCGCGGTGGTGCCGGTGCCACTCGCCGAGTCGCCACCGGACTTCGACGAGCTGCACGCGGAAGCCATGAGCGCCACGGCCACGGCCGCCGACGACAGGGCTATGAGCTTGCGCCTCATGCCGTACTCCTTGGTAGGTGAGGGATCTGAAAGACCCACGGCGACCACCAAGGACTCACCGACCGCGCGACACGGCAACCCTGAGCGATGCCGTCCCGTGCTGCGTTGACCGGTGTATCCGGATCTCGTGGATCTGTTGTGGTCGGCACCCGGGAATCACAGGGCTGTGTACCACCGCCGTGAAGCGCCTCCTGAAGCGCCTGGCGGACCCTTCCCGATTGGTTTAGACCAGTCCGGAGACTGGCATAGACCACTGGGGCCGTCAAGACTGCGCGACCTCGGTTGTCCAAGCCGTTACCAAGACGCAACCAGCACTGACATACATAATCCCGTCCCAGGTAAACCCCGGTATCCGAACAAAGTCGGCACCGAGATCGCCCGGCTGGACACACACGCGGGTCCATGGCACTTTGGGCCACGAGGAGGGGCCGTTCATGACCGCAGAACCCGCGAACATCGCTCTGGAGGCGCAAGGGCCGCCGACCCAGAGCCCGCCGCTGGAATCAGGGCTGGAATCCGCCCTGGAAACCGTGCGCGTGCCGAAGTACTACCGCCTGAAGCAACACCTGCTCGATCTCACCCAGACGATGCCCCCGGGCACCCCGGTCCCCCCGGAACGCCTGCTCGCGACCGAGTTCGACACCTCGCGCACCACCGTCCGGCAGGCGCTGGCCGAGCTGGTGGTGGAGGGCCGGCTGGAGCGGATCCAGGGCAAGGGCACCTTCGTGGCCAAGCCGAAGGTGGCGCAGTCGCTACAGCTGACCTCTTACACCGAGGACATGCGGGCCCAGGGGCTGGAGCCGACCTCGCGGCTGCTGGAGATGGAATACGTCGCCGCCGGCGTGGAACTCGGCGAGCGGCTGGGCATCCGGGCCTCGGCCAAGGTGCTGCGGATCAGCCGGCTGCGACTGGCCAACGGCGAGCCGATGGCGATCGAGACCACGCACCTGTCCCAGCAGCGGTTCCCCAATCTGCGCAAGCTGCTCGGCCGCTACTCCTCGCTGTACACGGCGCTGGCCGAGGAGTACGGCGTGCATCTGGGCGAGGCCGAGGAGACCATCGAGACCGCGCTGGCCACCCCGACCGAGGCCGGCCTGCTCGGCACCGACACCGGCCTGCCGATGCTGCTGCTGTCCCGGCACTCGATCGACACCGAGGGCGAGCCGGTGGAGTGGGTGCGCTCGGTCTACCGCGGCGACCGGTACAAGTTCGTGGCGCGGTTGAAGCGGCCCGACGGCGAGTAGCGGGCCGGCCGGCCGGGAGCGGCTCGACCGGCACAGCGTGTCCCAACTCACCCCGCGATCGCACGGCCGGGGCCAGGGCCTGCCGTAAAGTCGCGTCGTGTCCATCGTCGTAGTCACCGGAACCAACACCGACGTCGGCAAGACCGTCGTCACGGCCGCCGTCGCCACCCTGGCCGCCACCCGCGGCAGCTCCGTGGCCGTGGTGAAGCCGGCGCAGACCGGGGTCACCCCCGACGGGCCCGGCGATCTGGCGACCGTGCGGCAGCTGGCCGGTGTGACCGATCTGCACGAGTACGTCCGCTACCCGGACCCGCTCTCCCCGGCCGCCGCCGCCCGCCGCTCCGGCATAGCGCCGCTGGACTTCGACGACACCGTCCGGCGCATCCAGGACCTGGCCGACAATCGGCGACTGGTCCTCGTCGAGGGCGCCGGGGGCCTGCTGGTCCGCAACGACGAGGACGGCAGCACCCTGGCCGACCTGGCGCACGCGCTCAAGGCGCCGCTGCTGCTGGTCGCGCACCCTCACCTGGGCACCCTGAACATCGCCGCGCTCACCCTGGAGGCGATGGCCGCCCGCGGTCTGGACCTGGCCGGCATCGTGCTGGGCTCCTGGCCGACCACACCGGACCTGGCGATGCGCAGCAACATCCGCGACCTGGAGACGATCGGCGCCCGCCCCCTGGCCGGCGCGCTCCCCGAAGGCGCCGGGCGGCTCGATCCCGCCGACTTCCTGCTCGCCGCCCGGGCCGGACTGGCCCCGGCGTTCGGCGGCACCTTCGATCCGGCAGAATTTCGGCAGACCTGGGACCCTCGGAAGGCGGCCTGACTTATGACAACCACTGAACAAGACCTCGATATCCTCGGCGCCGCCCGGCGCCAGGTGCTGGACGAGGGCGTGGGGCTGACCGAGGAGCAGGTGCTTCAAGTCCTGCGGCTGCCCGACGAGGCGCTGCCGGAGCTGTTGCGGCTGGCGCACGAGGTCCGCGAGAAGTGGTGCGGCCCGGAGGTCGAGGTCGAGGGCATCGTCTCGGTGAAGACCGGCGGCTGCCCGGAGGACTGCCACTTCTGCTCGCAGTCCGGCCTGTTCCCCTCGCCGGTGCGCGCCGCGTGGCTGAACATCCCCGAACTCGTCGAGGCGGCCAAGCAGACCGCGGCCACCGGCGCCACCGAGTTCTGCATCGTCGCGGCGGTCCGCGGCCCGGACGAGCGCCTGATGAAGCAGATGCGCCAGGGCGTGAAGGCGATCCAGGACGCGGTCGACATCCAGGTCGCCGCCTCGCTCGGGATGCTGACCCAGGAGCAGGTCGACGACCTGGCCGACATGGGTGTGCACCGCTACAACCACAACCTGGAGACCGCGCGCTCCCACTTCCCCAACGTGGTCACCACCCACACCTGGGAGGAGCGCTGGGAAACCCTGACGATGGTCCGCGACGCCGGCATGGAGGTCTGCTGCGGCGGCATCGTCGGCATGGGCGAGAGCCTGGAGCAGCGCGCCGAGTTCGCCGCGCAGCTGGCGTCCCTGACCCCGGACGAGGTCCCGCTCAACTTCCTCAACCCGCGCCCGGGCACGCCGTTCGGCGAGTTGGAGCCGCTCGGCGCCAAGGAGGCGCTGAAGACCATCGCCGCCTTCCGGCTGGCGCTGCCGCGCACCATCCTGCGCTACGCCGGCGGCCGCGAGATCACCCTGGGCGACCTGGGCACCGAGCAGGGGCTGCTGGGCGGGATCAACGCGGTCATCGTCGGCAACTACCTGACGACGCTGGGCCGCTCCCCCGAGGAGGACCTGGCGCTGCTGACCAAGCTGGAGATGCCGATCAAGGAGCTGTCGAAGACGCTGTGACGGCCGGCCGACACGGCCACCGGGCGGTCCGGGGCGGTCATCCGACCCGGGCCGTCGCCGTTCACGCCGCCAGCAGCCGCAGCGCCGCCTCGGACGACGAACCCTCCGGCACGGTGTGCAGGATCAGCGCCTGGTCCGGGTCGTCGGGGGCACGGAAGGTCTCGTATTCCAGGGTGATCTCGCCGACGACCGGGTTCCGGTAGGTGTAGCTGCCGTGCGTCTTGTCGCGCACGTCGTGCCGCGCCCACACCTCGGCGAAGTCCGGGTTCCGGCACAGCTGTCCGATCAGCGTGCCGAGCGCCGGATCATCGGGGTGCCGACCGAGGTCGAAACGCAGGTATGCCGCGATGTCCGCCATCTTCGCGGCCGGGTCTTGGAACAGCCCGCTGAAGTGCTCGGTGTGGCAGAGCAGCCAGGCGAGGTTCCGCTCATGCGGCTCCAGGACCCCGAAGTCGGTCAGCAGCGCGGCCGCGAGCTCGTTCCAAGCCAGCACGTCGGTGCCCAGGCCGACGACGTACGCCGGGACGTCGGTCGTGGACTCCAACAACCGCTGGAGCCCGGGCCGTACCCACTGCGGCTCCCGCTTGCCAGTCCCCTGATACACCTGCGACTGGCCCGGCCGCGCCAGCCGGTACAGGTGCTCGCGCTCGGTCGGATCCAGCTTCAGCGCCCGGGCCACGGCGTCGAGGACTTCCTCGGAGAACTGGAGCGCACGGCCCTGTTCCAGCCGCACGTAGTGGTCCACGCTCACCCCGGCCAACAGCGCCGACTCCTCGCGGCGCAGCCCGGGAACCCGGCGGCGGCCGCCGTAGTCGGGCAGGCCCACGTCGGCCGGGTTCAGCCGGGCCCGCCGGGAGCGCAGGAACTCGCCGAGTTCGGCGCGTCTGTCCAGGGTCATGACTCCTGCCTAACACGCGCGGCGCATCCTGGTCATCCCGTGCCTAGGCTTCGCGCGGTCCTGGGTAACCGGCCGCGCAGGGCCGATCGTCGTAAGCATGACGAACGAGACAACGCAGCAGAGCACGAACACCGTCCTGGACACCGCCCGCCTCGGCACCACCGACCTGACCATCACCGGCGTCGGCTTCGGCTCCTGGGCCGTCTCCGGCAGCGGCTGGAGCTACAGCTGGGGCGCCACCGACGACGCCGAGTCGATCGCCGCGATCCGGCACGCGGTCGACTCCGGCGTCAACTGGATCGACACCGCCCCGGTCTACGGTCTCGGCCACTCTGAGGAACTGGTCGGCAAGGCGGTCTCGGCCTACTCCGAGGCCGACCGGCCCTACATCTTCACCAAGACCGGGCTGGTCTGGGACCCGGAGAACCCGCAGGCCGCGCCGATCCGCACGATGCGGCCGGCCGGCGTGCGCCGGGAGCTGGAGGCCTCGCTGCGGCGCCTGGGCGTGGAGCAGGTCGACCTCTACCAGGTGCACTGGCCGGACACCGGCAAGGCGCTGAGCTTCGCCCCCGGCGACGCCGGTGACGGCTCGGTCTCCCCGGACCACACCCCGCTGGCCGAGTACTGGCAGCTGATGGCCGATCTGCGGGCGGAGGGCAAGGTGCGCGCGATCGCGCTGTCCAACCACAGCGCGCAGCAGTTGGCCGTGGCCGAGTCCATCGCGCACGTCGACGCCGTCCAGCCGCCGTTCTCCGCGATCAACCGCTCGGCCGCGGCGGACATCGCGTGGGCGAAGGAGCACGACACCGGCGTCATCGTCTACTCGCCGATGCAGTCCGGCCTGCTCACCGGGGCGTTCTCGGCCGAGCGGGTGGCGAACCTGCCGGCCGACGACTGGCGCCGCGAGAGCCCGGACTTCACCTCCGGGTTGGCCGCGAACCTCCAGGTGGCCGAGGCGCTGCGGCCGATCGCGGCGCGGCACGGCGTGAGCGTCGCCGAGGTCGCGATCGCGTGGACGCTGGCCTGGCCGGGCGTCACCGGGGCCATCGTCGGGGCGCGCACGGCCGCGCAGGTGGACGGCTGGCTGCACGCGGGGGCGCTGCGGCTGACCGAGCAGGATCAGGCCGAGGTCACCGCCGCGATCCAGGCCTCCGGAGCCGGGTTCGGACCCGCGAGCGTGTAGCGCGATCCGGCGAGGCGGTCGCCGGGTTGTTCGCCGGGACGACGAGCACCTGCAAGGCCGGCGGGTTCCGTGAAGTCAGCTCTCCGACGCCTCGACGCCGGGTGCTGAGGATCGGCTTCCAGGCCCTTGCGCGAGCCGGAGCGGGGCGGAAAGCTACTGACTCGTAACTTCGCCCCAGTCCGCCCGAACCGACCACAGGTGACCGTCGTGACCGAAGCACAGCCCGAAAGCCCGCGACCGCTGCACGGCGGCCAGATCTCCGTCGAGGTGGCCCGCGCGCACGGCGTGGAGACCATGTTCACGCTCTCCGGCGGACACGTCTTCTCGCTCTACGACGGAGCGGTGAAGGCCGACCCGCCGATGCCGATCCTGGACGTCCGGCACGAGCAGACCGCGGTCTTCGCCGCCGAGGCCACCGCCAAGCTGACCCGCAAGCCGGGCCTGGCGGTCCTGACCGCCGGCCCGGGCATCACCAACGGCGTCTCGGCGGTGACCACCGCGCACTTCAACGGCTCACCGGTGGTCGTCCTCGGCGGCCGGGCCGCGGATTCCAACTGGGGCAAGGGCGCCTTGCAGGAGCTGGACCACCCGCCGCTGCTGGCGCCGGTGACCAAGCACTCGGCGACCGTGCACACCACGGCGACGCTGGCCGCCGACCTGGACGGCGCCTTCGCCCTGGCCGACGCGCCGCATCGCGGTCCGGTCTTCCTCGACCTGTCGCTGGAGGCGGCGTTCGACGTGGACGCCAAGCCGTTGCCGACAGTGGGAGCCCGCAAAGCGGTCGTCCCGGATCCGGAGGCGCTGGCGAAGATCGGTGATCTGCTCGCCCGCGCCGCCAAGCCGGTGCTGGTGCTGGGTTCCGACGTGTGGATGGACGGCGCCGAGACCGCCGCGGTGGCCTTCGCCGAGGAGACCGGCGTCCCGGTGATCACCAACGGCATGGGCCGCGGCATCCTGCCGCGCGGCCACCGGCAGCTGGTCACCCGGGCCCGCTCGGCCGCGTTCGGCGGCGCGGACCTGGTGATCGTCGTCGGCACCCCGCTGGACTTCCGCCTGGGCTACGGGCTGTTCGGCGGCCGTGACGGCAACCCGCTGGCGCCGGTGGTCCACCTGGTCGACTCCCCGGAGCAGATCAGCAGCCACGTCGGGCTGGCGGCGAGCGCGGCCGGCGACCTGGCCGCGGCCTTCGAGGGCATCGCGGAGTCCTGGCGCAAGGGTACGAAATCCGGTGCCTACGCGGACTGGCTGACCGCGTTGCAGGACAAGGCCTCCGCGGCCATCGCCGCCGACCGGGACCTGCTGACGTCCGCGTCCGACCCCATCCACCCGGCCCGCGTCTACGGCGAACTGCTGCCCCGGCTGGCCGACGACGCCGTGGTGATCGGCGACGGCGGCGACTTCGTGTCGTTCGCCGGCCGGTTCGTGGAGCCGGGCCGGGCCGGCTGCTGGCTGGACCCGGGCCCCTACGGCTGCCTGGGCACCGGCCTGGGCTACGCGATCGCGGCCCGGCTGGCGCGGCCGACCTCGCAGGTGGTGCTGATGTTCGGGGACGGCGCCGCCGGCTTCTCGCTGATGGACGTGGACACCCTGGTGCGGCACGGGCTGCCGGTGGTGATGGTGATGGGCAACAACGCGTGCTGGGGCTTGGAGAAGCACCCGATGCAGGCGCTGTACGGCTACGACGTCGCCGCCGACCTGAACCCGGACGCCCGCTACGACAAGGTCGTCGAGGCGCTGGGCGGCGGCGGGGAGTTCGTCACGGACCCGGGGCAGATCGGGCCGGCCCTGGACCGGGCGTTCGCCTCGGGGCTGCCGTACCTGGTCAACATCGCGACCGACCAGACCATCGCGTATCCGCGCTCGACCACGGGGCTGTGAGTATCGACTGGATATCGCGCGAATATCGAGTACCGAGCTGAAAGTGTCGCAGCGCGGCGGAGTTTTGTAGTCTCCAGCGCGTGACTGACTGGGTGACCATATCCTCGCTGGCCACCGCCGGGACCACGGTGATCCTGGCGGCGGCCACGCTGAAGTCGGTGCGCTCGGCCTCGCGCGCCGCGGCCGCCGCCGAGCGGGCCGTGCTGGTGGGCCTGCGGCCGGTGCTGCTGAACTCCCGCCTGACCGACCGCGACGAGAAGATCTTCTGGGCCGACGACCACTGGGCGGTGGTGAGCGGCGGGCGCGGCTACGCCGAGATCGTGGACGGGAACGTGTACCTCGCGATCTCGGTGCGCAACGCCGGTGCCGGGCTGGCGGTGTTGCAGGGGTGGTCCGTCTCCGACGAACGCCGCGGTCCGGAAGACCGGCACACGGCGCTGCCGGACTACCGCCGGATGATCCGCGATCTGTTCATCCCCGCACACGACATCGGCTACTGGCACGCCGCGATCCGCGACACCGACGACCCGCAGTACGACGCGATGGCGGCGGCGATCAAGGAGCGGCGGGTGTTCACCGTCGAAGTCCTCTACAGCGACCACGAGGGCGGGCAGAGCAGCATCTGCCGGTTCGTCCTGCGGCCGCGGGACAAGGACGGGAATCCGGCGGACTGGCTCACCGGGGTGGGGCGGCACTGGAATCTGGACCGGCCGGATCCGCGCAGTACGCAGTACGCGTGAGGCGCTATTCCCTTTGATCGCTATTCCCTTTGATCACCGGGAGGGGCGAAGCTAGCGTCAGGTGCATGAGCTCCGAGACAAGTGCGCCCGGTCCCAGTGCCCCCAGTACCCCCAGTACCCCCAGTGCCGATCCCGGGAAGTGGCTGGAGTACAACCGCGCCAACTGGGACGAGCGGGTACCGATCCACGTCGACGGCGAGTTCTACGACCTCGCCTCGTTCGTCGCGGGGCGGGAGACGCTGGCGGAGTTCGAGCTGGCCGAGGTCGGGGACGTGCGGGGCAAGCGGCTGCTGCATCTCCAGAGCCACATCGGCACCGAGACGCTGGGCTGGGCCCGGCACGGGGCCGTGGTCACCGGGCTGGACTTCTCGGGGCCGGCGATGGCCGCCGCGGCTTCGCTCGCGGAGCGGATCGGCGTCACCGACTCGCGCTGGTTCACGTCGGACGTCTACGACGCGGCCGAGGCGCTGGGCGGGGAACAGTTCGACGTCGTGTACACGGGCAAGGGCGCGTTGTGCTGGCTGCCGGACATCGAGCGGTGGGCCCGGGTGGCGGCTTCGGTGGTGAAGCCGGGCGGGTTCCTCTACCTGTCGGAGTTCCATCCGTTCGGGAACACGCTCCGCGAGGAGGACGGCCGGACGGTCGGGTACGACTACTTCGACGCCTCGCCGCAGGTCTGGGACGAGCCGGGGACGTACGCGGATGCCGCTGCGGCTACGCGGGAGAACGTCACGGTCGAGTTCAACCACGGACTCGGGGACATCGTCAGCGCCCTGATCGCGGCCGGGCTGCGGTTGGAGTTCCTGCACGAGTTCGACAAGACGATGTTCGCCCGGTATCAGGTTCTTGAGAAGCGGGACGGGTTCTACCGGCTGCCCGAGGGGATGCCGCGGGTGCCTTTGATGTTCTCGCTGCGGGCTTCCAGGCCGGCGTAGGCGCTTACCGGATTGCCGCCTACCGGGTTTGCCGCTTACCGGGTTTGCCGCTTACCGGGTTTGCCGCTTACTTAGCTCTCCCTCTCCTACCGCGTCTACAGCTTCGCCATGAAGCGGTCAGCGTTGACGATGACGCGGGTGATCTCGCCTTCGCCGACCAGCCGGCCGGCGGCGTCGTGGGCGGCCACGGTGAAGCGCAGGAGGCGATCGTCGCGGTGCGCGAGTTCGGCGGCGGCGGTGACGGTGCCGCCGACCGCGGTCGGGTAGACGTGGTCGAAGCGGATGCGCGTGCCCACGGTGGTCTGGCCCTCGGCCAGGAGCGGCGCGGCAGTCGCGACGGTCGCCTGCTCGGCGAGGGCGATGAGGCGGGGCGTGCCGAGGACCGGGAGGTCGCCGGAGCCGATGGCTTGGGCGGTGTCGGCTTCGGTGACGTGCAGGGTGACTTGTGCTGTCTGCACTGCCTGTGCGCCCTGCGAGGCATGGGCGCTTTGCACCTGGCTCGGTGTGCTTTCAGCGCTGTCAGCGCTGTCAGCGCTCTCGGTGCTGTCGGTGTTCTCAGTGCTCTCGGTGCTGTCGGCTTCGGTCACGCGTAGACCCTACACAGGCTGTGGAAGACGCCCCGCCGGCTCATGAGCTCCGGCCAGGTGCCGCGTTCCACGACGTGACCGTCGTCCAGCACCACGATCTCGTCGACGTGCTCCAGCCCGGCGAGGCGATGCGTGACCAGGAGCGTGGTCTGCGGCAGGGCGAGGAGATCACACAGGAGCGCGTCGGCGGTGGCCGGATCGAGGTGCTCGGTGGGCTCGTCGAGGAGCAGCACCGGGAAGCCGGCCAGCAGCGCGCGGGCCAGCACCAGGCGACGATGCTGGCCGCCGGAGAGGCGAGCGCCGTGCTCACCGACGAAGGTGTCGAGCCCGCGAGGAAGAGTGCCGACCCAATCGGCGAGGCGGGCTTGGCGGAGCACCGATCCGAGCTCCGCGTCCGTCGCGTCGGGACGGGCCAGCCGCAGGTTCTCGCGCAGGGTGCTGTCGAAGACATGGGCGTCCTGCGCACAGAGGCCGACGACGCGCCGCACGTCCTCAGACCGCAGGGCAGTGGTGGGGACGCCGCCGAGGGTGATGGAGGCGGGGTCCGCGGGGTCGACGAGGCGGAGCAGGGCACTGATGAGCGTGGTCTTGCCCGAGCCGCTGGGCCCGACCACGGCGACCTTGCGGCCGGGGGCCAGGTCGAGGTCGAGGTGCTGGAGGGCGGGATCAGTGCGGCCGGGCCAGGTGACCTGGAGCGCTCGGGTGGCGATGGTGGGGTGGGCTGCGGGATGCGGCGCGAGGGTCTGCGATGCGACAGGCAGCGGCAGCGGCTCGGCGGGCTCGCGGACGGCGTCCGGCGCGGCGAGGACTTCGCGGACGCGGCGCTCGGCGGCACGTGCGCGGCGGAGGTACTGGAGCGCTTGGGGCATCGCGGCGGTGGCTTCGAGGAGGGCGAGCGGGGTGAGGATGAGGACGGCTAGGAGCGTGGGTGGGAAATGGTGCGCGGCTTGCTGGGCAGCTTGGTGCGCGGCTTGCAGCGCTGTGGTGCCGAGCGGGTGGGCGGTGCCGGGGGCCCGCGAGATGGCACCCGCGGCTTGGCTCGCATTGGCAGCAGCTAGGTGCGCGGCGTCGGGAGTTTGTCCGGCAACACTCAGGGCTTGGCGGGCTGCCGCGACTTGATGAGTGGTGTGGCCACCCGCGTCGACAGCCCCCAAAGCCACGTAAGCGGCGCCCCAGACCGTCGCGCCGGTGGCGAGGGTCGTCAGGGCCGTGCCGAGGCCGCGGGCGGCGGCTGAGCGGCGTTCGGTGGCGGTGAGGTCGCGGTCGGCCGCCTGGACGCGGGCCAGGCGCGGGGGGACCGCGTCGGCGGCGAGCAGGTCGGGGGCGCCGCGCAGGAGGTCGTGGAGTTCGGTGGTGAGGTGGCCCTTGGCGGGCGCCACGTGCCGGTCCGCGGCGGCGGATGTGCGGGCGGCGGCGAGGGGGATCGCGATGCCGGTCGCGAGCAGGCCCAGGGCGGTGATCAGCGCGACGCTCGGGAGGGCTTCGGCGAGTGCGGCGACGGCCGGGGTGCCCACGGCCGTCGCGGCGAGTGCGGGGATCAGGAAGCGGACATAGCGGTCCTGGACTGCGTCCACGTCGGCGACGAAGCGTGCCAGCAACTCGCCGCGCCGCCGGCCTGGCGCCTGTCGGCAGAGGCGGTCGTAGGTGCGGGCGCGGAGGCTGCCGAGGATGCGGTACGCGGCGTCGTGCGCGACAAGGCGCTCGGCGTAGCGGAACACGGCGCGCCCGATGCCCAGCGCCCGTACCGCCGTGATCGCGATCATGAGGTCGAAGATCGGCGGCTGCTGCGATGCCCGGGAGATGAGCCACGCGGAAGTCGCCGCGAGGCCGGTCGCCGAACCGAGGGCCGCGGCGCCAAGGGCTGCGGCCAGGGCGAGGCGCGCGGTGGGGCGGCCGCTGTCCAGTCGCTCATTTGGCCGAATTCGGGCGCGGGTCTGGGCGGCGGGGTCTTGACAGGGTTCACAATTGCGAAGATTGTTCTTTTTGAGGCGGTGCGCCCCCTGGGTGGGCGGGGCGTCAACCGGGTGTGTCGCGTAGGTATCGGCGGGCCCGAGCGTCACCACCCGATCCGCGACCTCCAGCAGTGCCGCGCGGTGCGCCACGATGATCGCGGTGCGGTCGGCGACCAGGCTGCGGATGCTGGCGACGGCCTCCGCTTCGGCCGCGGGGTCCAGGGATGCGGTCGGCTCGTCGAGGAGGACTAAGGGGCGGTCCGCCAGGAAGGCCCGAGCCAGGCCCAGGCGTTGGCGTTGGCCCGCGGACAAGCCGTGGCCGCCTTCGCCGATGCGCGCGTGCAGGCCGCCGGGGAGGGCCGCCACGAAGTCCGCCGCCGCGGCCGCTCGCAGCGCCTCCCAGACCGCCGCGTCGGACAGGTCGGTCTCGGGCAGGTCCGAGTCAGGCACATCCCCGTCGGACACCGCGCGTCCGGCCCCCAGCCGCACGTTCTCCGCCACCGTCCCCGCGAACAAATACGGACGCTGCGGCACCCAGGCGATCGGCCCGCACGCGGTCGCCGTCCCCGCCGCCACATCCACGAACCCCAGCAGCGCCTTCAACACCGTCGACTTCCCCGCGCCCGACGCCCCCACCAGCGCCACGCACTCCCCCGGGGCCACCGTCAACGAGAAGTCCGAGAGCGCCGGCTCGCCGCGGCCCGGGTAGCTGACCGTCAGTCCATTGATCTCGATCCCGGCGAGTTCCGTCGAGGCGCGCGGGCCGGGGACCGGCGCCGGGACCGGCGTCTCCAGCACCCCCAGCACCTCCCCCGCAGCCGCCTTCCCCTCGGCACTCGCGTGGTAGAACGCCCCCACCTGCCGCAGCGGCCAGTACGCCTCCGGCGCCAGGATCAGCACCAGCAGCCCCGTGCGCAGGTCCAGCGTGCCTGCCACCAGGCGCAGCCCGATCCCGACCGCGACCATCGCCACCGAGATCGTCGACGCCAGCTCCAGTACCAGCGACGACAGGAACGCCAGCCGCAGCGTCCGCAGCGTCGCCGCCCGGTCCTCGTCCGTGGCCCGGCGGATGGCGGCGGCCTGGGCCCGGGCGCGGCCGAACACCAGCAGGTCCGGCAGGCCCGCGACCACGTCCAGGAAGTGCCCGGCCAGTACGTCCAGCGCCCGGCGGCGGCGCTCCACATGCGTGCGGGTCGCCACGCCGACCAGCCACAGGAACAGCGGGATCAACGGCAGGGTCACCAGGACGATGAGGCCGGACTCCCAGTCCGCGCCGAACAGGACCGCCAGGACCGCGGCCGGGACCGTCGCCGACAACACGACCTGTGGCAGGTAGCGCGCGAAGTAGCCGTCCAGGCCGTCCACACCGCGGGTCGCCAGCGTCACCAGCGATGCCGTCTTGCGCGTGGCCAGCCATCGCGGGCCGAGAGCCATGAGATGCGCGGCCAGCCCGACCCGCAGCGCCGACTTCACCGACGCCGCCGCCCGGAACGCCGCGGCCTCCATGGCCCACGCGAGCCCGGCCCGCACCGCGACACAGCAGCCCAGCGCCACCAGCCACGGCCAGACCCCCGACGCCGTGGGCGCCGCCCGACCCGCGGACCCGAACCCGAACCCGCCCCCGAACCCGATCGCGATCAGCGACGCCAGCGCCCACGCCTGCCCGATCACCGCCAGCGCCGACAGCGTCCCGAGCACCGCGCACAGCGCCGTCCAAGGCCGGACAGCGCCGGCGTGCTCCGCCAGCCGCCGGTCGAGCATCAGCGGCCCGCCGCGGCGAAGCGGGTAGGCACAGCGAGGCGGGTCGGCAGCATCACCGAGGCCATCAGTGCGCCGCCGGAATGTTCCGGACCCCGATCCGCTTCCGGAACACCCAGTACGTCCAGCCCTGATACAGCAGCACCAGCGGCGTGAACACGCACGCCACCACGCTCATCACCCTCAGCGTGTAGTGCGAGGACGCCGCCGAGTGCACCGTCAGCGACCAGTCCGGGTTCAGCGAGGAGGGCATCACGATCGGGAACACCGCGATGAACATCGACGCCACCATCGTCGCCACCGCCACCCCGGACAGCACGAAGGCCCAGCCGTCCCGCCCGATCCGCACCACCACCGCGCACGCCAGCAACGCCACCAGCGGCACCACCGCCACCGTCCAGGACAGCGGCCCGCCCCAGTGGTTGTTCACCCGGCCCAGCAGCACACCGACCAGCACCAGGCTGACCAGCGCGCCGGGGACCGCGAGGCGGCGGGCGGCGTCGCGGATCGGGCCGCGGGTCTTCAGGGCGGTGTAGACGGCGCCGTGGGTGAGGAACAGGGCCAGGAAGGCCAGGGCGCCGATGACGCCGTCCACGGTGGTGAGGAAGTCCGACATCCGGCCGTGGAAGTTCATGTCGTCGCCGATCTTGGTGCCGGAGAACATGCAGCCGAAGACCAGGCCCCACAGCAGCGGGGGTAGCAGCGAGCCGACGAAGATGCACAGGTCCCACCAGGCGCGGTGCCGGGCGTCGCTCTTGCCCCGGTACTCGAAGGCGACGTTGCGCACGATCAGCGCCAACAGCACCAGCAGCAGCGGCACGTAGAAGCCGGACAGCAACGTCGCGTACCAGTTGGGGAAGGCCGCGAAGGTGGCGCCGATCGCCGTGATCACCCACACCTCGTTGCCGTCCCAGACCGGGCCGATGGTGTTGATCAGGACCCGGCGGTTGGTCTCGTCGCGCGCCAGGACCTGCGTCAGGATCCCGACGCCGAAGTCGAAGCCCTCCAGGAAGAAGTAGCCGATCCACAGCACCGCGATCAGCAGGTACCAGAAGTTCACCAGGCTCACAGGCCGTCTACCTCTCAGTGCTCAGTACTCAGTACTTCAGTGCTCACTACGCGGATCGAGGGCTCAGTAAGCGAACGCCAGCGGCTGGTCTTCGTCCCCGTCCGAGGACGCCGACGCCGGCCCGTCGGCCGGGGCGACGTCGTGCACCCCGGCCCGCGCGTACTTGACGCACAGCCCCACCTCGACCACCGCCAGCACCGCGTAGAGCGCCGCGAACAGGATCAGCGAGGTCAGCACCCGGCTGGCCGGGACCGAGGTCGAGACGCCCTCGCGGGTGCGCATCAGGCCGTAGACGATCCAGGGCTGGCGGCCGGTCTCGGTGAAGATCCAGCCCCAGGCCGAGCCGATCACCGGGAAGACCAGGGTCCACAGGCCGAACCGCCAGAACCACGTGCCCCAGCGTCCGGCCGGCGTGCGGCCGCGCCGGGTGAACCAGAGCCCGAACAGCGCGACCAGCACCGAGAACATCCCGAAGCCGATCATCCAGCGGAAGGACCAGTAGGCCATCGGGATCCACGGCCGGTAGTCGCCGGGGCCGTACTTGGCCCGCTCGGCGGCGTTGGTCTGGTTGATGCCGGGGACCGGGTCGTGGAAGTTGCCGTGGGCCAGGAAGGACAGCAGCCGCGGGATCTCGATCTCCACCGAGTTGCGGCCCTTCTCCACGTCGCCGACCGCGAACAGCGAGAACGGCGCCGGGCCCTGGGTGTCCCACAGCGCCTCGGCCGAGGCCATCTTCATCGGCTGCTGCTCGAACATCACCTTGCCCTGCTGGTCGCCGGTCAGCGCGACGCCGACGCCGGCGATCAGCAGCGCCCACAGGCCGACCAGCAGCGAGGGCCGGAACACCGTCGGCTGCTGCTTCTTGCGCAGGTGGTAGCAGGAGATGCCGACCAGCGCGGCGCCGGCGCACAGGAAGCAGGCGGTGAGCACGTGCAGGAAGGTGATGACCGTGGTCTTCTGGATGATCACGGCCCAGAAGTCGGTGAGCTCGGCGCGGCCCTTCAGCTCGTTGATCACGTAGCCGACCGGGTGCTGCATGAAGGAGTTGGCGGCCAGGATGAAGTAGGCGCTGGCCACGGTGCCGAAGGCGGCGATCCAGATGCAGGCCAGGTGCACGGCGCGGGGCAGCCGCTCCCAGCCGAAGATCCACAGGCCGAGGAACGTGGACTCCAGGAAGAAGGCCAGCAGCGCCTCGATGGCCAGCGGCGAGCCGAAGATGTCGCCGACGAAGCGGGAGTACTCCGACCAGTTCATGCCGAACTGGAACTCCTGCACGATCCCGGTGACCAGGCCGAGGGCGAAGTTGATCAGGAACAGCCGGCCCCAGAACTTCGTGGCCTGGTAGTACTGCTCCTTGCCGGTGCGGTGCCAGGCCGTCTGGAACCCGGCGACCAGGAACGAGGTTCCGATGGTCAGCGGGACGAACAGGAAGTGGTAGACCGTGGTGATCGCGAACTGCCAACGCGCCACCGACACCGGGTCCATCGCGGCGGTCACGGTCTGGTGCACGGCTCGGCCTCCCGCGGACGGACAGACGTGGTCAGGTGATCACGCAGCGTAGTGGGTCCGGACTCGGTGCGGCCAAAGCCCCGTCACCTGTTCGGCGGCACGCGCGGGGCCGGTGTTACCTTGCCTGCATGGATTACTGCGGGCAGTGCGGCGAGCCGACGGCCGCGACCGGCCACGACCGGTGCGCGGCGCGGGCGGAGCTGGAGCCGCCGCGGTACTGCGAGCAGTGCCGCCGGCGGATGGTGGTGCAGGTCGTGCCCCGGGGGTGGTCGGCGCGGTGCGTCGAGCACGGGACGATCACGAGCTAGGGCCGGACAGCAGAGCCGGACAGTAGAGCCGGATAGCAGAGCCGGACAGCAGGTCCGGACACGACGAAGCGCGCCGCCGGTCGACCCGGGACGGCGCACTTTCTGGTGTCTTGCCCTCAGCCGATGACGGCGATGAGGTCGCCCTCCTGCACCACGTCGCCCTCGGCGACGGCCAGGCGCGACACCTTGCCCGAGACCTCGGCCAGGACCGGGATCTCCATCTTCATCGACTCGAGGATCACGAGGGTGTCGCCGTCCTCGACCTCGTCGCCCTCGGCCGCCACGATCTTCCACACGTTGGCCACCATCTCGGCGCGGACTTCCTCGGCCACGTTCGATGCTCCCTCGCAGTCACAAGCTAACTCTGTACGTGCGCATCCAATCACGCCGCACCCCGTACCCGCCCGCGCAGGGGCCGGACTCACTCACCGACCATCCGGCTCAGCGACTCCACGACCGCCGGGTCGTAGTGCACGGCCAGCCCGAGCCGGATGTTCCGCAGCGCCTCGGTGCGCTCGGCGGGCTCCGGCGCCTCGCCGGCCAGGTCGTCGTAGTCGTTGGCGACCCGCAGTATGCGGCTGGGCAGCGGGCCGGCGGCGCCGAACGGGTCCGGGTGGTGCTCCACGATCTCCGCGGCGTTGCCCAGCGCCCCGGCGCGCCGGATCACCTCGGCGCCGGCCCGGGCCAGCTCGCGCTGGCGTTGCAGGGACAGCGGGGCGGTGCGGCCGCCGTGCACGGGTTCGGCGACGGAGAGCTGGCCGATGTCGTGCATCAGCGAGGCGTACTCCAGGTCCAGCAGTTGGTCCTCGCTCAACCCCAGCTCGCGGCCGATGCGCTGGCAGGTGCGGGCCACCCGCCGGGCGTGCCCGGGCTGGGTCAGACCGGCGACCTCGGTGATGCGCGACAAGGCCCTGATCGTCTCCAGGTGCACTTCCTTGATCCGGGCGAAGCGGCGCAACGAGACCTGGGTGAAGGCCAGCGGCAGGCACAGCGCCGGCAGGACCCAGATGGACATCGTGCGCGAGGCCAGGGTGACCAGCAGCGCGGTCGCCACCACGGCCAGCCCGACCCGGGTGGTGAAGCGCACCTCGTCCCGGGCCGCGGCCAGGATCGGCCGCCGGTGCTGGCCGGCCTGCAGGACCGCGCCCATCAGCCCGTCGCTGATGATGGCCAGCACCAAGAACGCGGCGGTGGCGGCGCCCACCGACACACTGTGCAGGTGGTGGGTGAGGAAGCCGGGGTCCATGGCGGTGGTCTGCGCCAGCTTCGGCCCGTCGACCCGCGCCCCGAGCACCCAGCGCAGGTAGAACATGCGGAACAGCCACGCGATCAGCGCGACCATCAAGAAGCGGCGGGCGGTGTAGTCCAGGGTGGTCGGACGCCGGACGGCCAGGTGCGGCACCGAGCCGACCAGGAACCCGAACGCGGCGACCGCGACCGCCTGCGGCGCGTTGTGCAGCGCGGGCTGGTGGCCGATCTCGGTGATGACGGCGTAGGCCAGCGCGGTGGCCGCCCCCAGCGGCGCCGCCTCGCGCCCGCCGGGCAGCCGCACGCGGAACGCCTCGCCGGCGGCGATGATGAAGCCGAAGGCGAGGGCGTAGCCGGGCTGGCTGAACCCGTGGACCGCGCACGACCCCACCGCCGCGAACGCCACGAAGCAGGCGAGCACCAGCAGCACCGGATTGCTCTGCGCCCACGCGGTCCGCGCGTCGCTGTCAGCGTCGAAGGCCGCCCGATGGGCGGGGGGCTTGGCGTGGTTCATCCCGACCTCCCGGAATCCTTCGCCTCGGGATCACGCGGCGGCCACGAGCCCGAATCTGCGGGCCCGATGAAGCGCATCGCGGACGAGGACGCGGAAGACCCGCGCGAGAACCAGGAGGGGCCGCCGGAGGACGCGGAGCGGGGGTCGGAGTCGGCGGACTCGGCAGCCTTCGGAGCCTCGGTCGGCTCGGGAGCGGACCACGGCTCGGGGGACGGGGCCCAGGCTTCGGGGTCGCCGGGCTTCGCGCGGGGGACGGGGATGGTGTCTTCGCTGTCTGCGTTGTCGGCATTGTTGGCGCTATCAGCGCTATTGGCGCTCGCGACGGGGGCGGCGGCTGCGGGGGCGGGCTCCTGGCTGGCGGGTATGGGCTTGCGGAGGTCGAAGTCGGCGGCCGACGGTGCGGCATCGGCAAAGCGCGCCGGATCCGCGGGAACGGTCGATGATGCGGCACCGGCAAAGGGCATCGGATCGATGCTGTCAGCATCCTCAAGGCGCGCCGGATCCGCGGGGACAGTCGATGATGCGGCTTCGACAAAGGGCATCGGATCGATGCTGTCCGCGGCAACTGGAGTCATGCTGTCTTGGCGCTCGGCAGTCGGCGCGGCAATCGGCGCGGAGGCATCCGCGAGATGCGCCGGTTCAGCACCGGCGCCAGCCGGAGTGTCACTGTCCCGCGAGCCGAGGTCGGCCGTCGGAGCCGCGGCATCAAGCCGCACCGAATCAGCCTCGTCCTCGTTAGCAGCCGCGCCATCCTCCCGCGCGGCAGCCGGCCCTCGCGGATCAGGTTCCTGTGCCGGTGTCGCCGCGCGCATCCGCATCGAGCCGAGGCCGACGCCGCCGTATAGACCAGGGTCCTGCGGCCACCGAGTGCTCTCAGCCGACGGCTCAGGCTTCGCCTCAGCCTCGTCCTCCCAAGCCCACCCCTCATCCGGCTCCGGCCCCGGCTCACGCACCACGGCCGAGTGCATCCGCTCCGACCAGCCGTCGTCGAAGCCCGCGTCCCCCACCGTGTCGCCCGCACCCGCGTCGGCACCGGCGCCAGGGCCCGCCTCGCTGCCCGCGTTGTCCGCCTCCGGCTCCGCCACCCGCTGCCCCGGAATCCCGCCCAGCACCTCGGGCACCGGCCGGCCGGGATCCGCGTTCGGTTCCCCGCCGTGCGCCAGCCAGCTCGGGTACCAGTCCGAGAACCACTCGGCCGGGACGAAGGGGTCGTCGTGGTCGGCGAAGGAGAAGCCCGGGACACGCTTGGGAAGCGGCCAGGGGCCCACTGCCGCGGCGGTGGTCCCGTCTTCCGGCTGGGGTTCGGCCGGCGTGAGTTCCGTGGGAACCCAGGGCGTGCCGGAACGCGCCGCCTCGTCCAACGCCGCTTCGAAGGCGCGGACCAGGGCCGGGTCGAACTGGGTGCCGGCGCCGCGGCGGAGTTCGGCCACCGCCTCCTGGACCGAGCGGGCCGCGCGGTAGGAGCGGGTGGAGGTCATCGCGTCGAAGGCGTCGGCGACGCCGATGATGCGGGCGAACTGCGGGATCTCATCACCCGACTTGCCCGTCGGGTAGCCGCGGCCGTCCAGGCGCTCGTGGTGGTAGAGCACGCCTTCGTAGACCTCGGTCAGGAACCGGATGTCGCGCAGCACCGCCACCCCGTGGTTGGGGTGCATGCACAGCAGCTTGAACTCCTCCTCGGTCAGGCCGCCGGTGCTAGTGAGCAGCCGCGTGGGGACGCCGAGCTTACCGATGTCGTGCAGCAGGCCGGCGAAGCGCAGCATCGCGCGCCGGTCCTGGGGCATCTTGAGCTGTTTGGCCAGCATCTCCGAGCCGCGGGCGACGCGCTCGCTGTGGCCCCGGGTGTAGGAGTCCTTGATCTCCACGGCCTGGACCAGCGCGGCGATCGTGCCCTCGTGCGCCGCGTTCTCCTTCGCGTACTGCGACAGGCTCCAGTGGGCTATGTACATCGGCACGATCACCAGCAGCGCGGTGTACCAGCCGATGTCGTGCCACAGCGACAGGAAGATCAGTGCCAGCACGCCCGAGGAGTAGTACGGCATGGTCGCGCGACGGACGTCGCCGCGCAGCACGTCGATGAAGCGGGCGGTGCTGGACAGTTGCATATAGCCGGCGATGATCACGGCGTTGGCCACCAGGCAGGTGGTGACCGCGGCGGTGACCGGCAGCAGGAACTCCGGGAAGTTCAGGAAGTGCCCGGGGGCGTGACCGCCGGCCAGGTAGCACACGACCGATCCCGCGGCCGGGACCAGGCTCATCATCCCCGCGTTGACGAACTGCTTGGTCCAGGTCCAGCTCGGCAGGCGGGGCAGGGTCAGCGAGGTGGCCAGACCCACCACGGCGGCGGCCGGCGGCGCCAGGACCACCACGGTCGTGAGGGTGACCACCAGGGAGACCGACATCGTCCAGCCCGAGGCGCCGATCCGCACCCGGGAAAGCCGCTCGGCAGTCACCACCAGAACACACAACACCGCCAGCAGGCGCGGGTCGGTTCTGGACAACGGCAACATGGCGACGACCGACAGAGCTGCCGCCACCAAACCAGAGATGTAACACCGCACGGCCAACGGCATCGGTCATCCTTCAGTCCGCGCAGGGAGCGCGTCAGCACCGGTCAACGCAAAACCCTGTCACGAAACGCCCGACGGGTCCACAGGCCGACGCATGGGGCGGCGCCGGCCCGTGGTCCTCGGTCGTACGGTCAGGGTTAAACCCCGACGCTCCCGATCGCGATCATTCGGACCACCCGTCTTCCCAAATTCGTCCGCGGTCATGGGGCAGACCACGGGAATGGATCAAAGCACGTAAGAGTACAGAGGAAAATTACCCGCCAGTCAAGAAAAGATCCACTCTTCCGAGTGGATCCGGCCGGAACGCGCCAGGGGCGCGCCATAGGCGCGCCCCTGGATCATCCGATGTCTTGCTACTCGCCGGTACCGCCCACGGCGACCTCACCACGCACCTGCCGGATCCGGGCCAGCACCTTGGCCCGCAGGTCGACCGGCGGCTCGTCACATCCGCAGCAGCGCTGCACGAGCTTCTTCACCATCGCGTCCAGCCCGTACTTCTCCAGGCACGGCTGGCACTCGTCGAGGTGGCGCTTAACCGCCGCGCAGTCCTCATCGGGCATCTCGTTGTCGATGTACTCGTAGAGATGATCGAGGACTTCGGTACACGGCGTCTCGTGCGGCTGCCCGCAACTCATGGCGCTTCAGTTCCCTTCCGCCGCGGCGGCCACCAGGCCGCGCTCCCGCGCGTAGTCCTCAAGCATCGCACGGAGTTGCCGGCGCCCGCGGTGCAACCGGGACATCACGGTGCCGATCGGCGTCCCCATGATGTCGGCGATCTCCTTGTACGCGAAGCCCTCGACGTCGGCCAGGTAGACCGCGATGCGGAACTCCTCGCCGATGGCCTGCAGCGCTTCCTTGACGTCGGAGTCCGGCAGGTGGTCCAGCGCCACCGTCTCAGCTGACGGCAGACCCGCCGAGCTGTGCGACTCGGCCCGGGCCAGCTGCCAGTCCTCGATCTCCTCGGTCGGGCTGACCTGGGGCTCGCGCTGCTTCTTACGGTAGCTGTTGATGAACGTGTTGGTCAGGATCCGGTAGAGCCAGGCCTTGAGGTTGGTGCCCTCGCGGAACTGGTGGAAGGAGGCGAAGGCCTTCGCGAACGTCTCCTGGATCAGGTCCTCGGCGTCGGCCGGGTTGCGGGTCATGCGCAGCGCGGCCGGGTAGAGCTGGTCCAGGTACACCAGCGCGTCGCGCTCGAAGCGCTCGTTGCGCGCGTCCTCGGACTCCCCGGGGTCCACCCGCGGCGCGTCGGCGGGGGCCGGTTGCTCCGGGGAGACGGCCTCGGCGATGACGGCCTCGCCACGTGCGTCGTCTGCGGTCACGGCGACCGTCCTCACCTCCTCGGGGGTACCCGAAGAGCTTATCCAAGGCGTGGCCGCCGACAAATCGATCTTGACCGCCGGACGGCGCTGCTTCAGTGCCAAAGTCATTCCTGTCCCCTCGACAACGTGGTCGGACCCTGGAGGGTTCAAGGGCTACAACCGGGCTCAGGGCAGGGGTATTCCCAGGTGTTCACCCCTGTGAGCTGGGCGACACCCGGTGTGATGAACGCCTCAGGCGGCGTCGGTGATCTCCCGGGCGACCTTGCAGTCGTCGGCCATCCGGTCCAGGAGCGCCTGGATCGAGTCGAACTTCAGCGTGTCCCGGATCCGGGCGGCGAACTCCACGGCCACGTGCGTGCCGTACAGGTCCAGGTCGTCGCGGTCCAGCGCGTAGGCCTCGACCCGGCGGTCGACGCCGTCGAAGGTCGGGTTGGTGCCGATGGAGATCGCGGCCGGGTGCCGGACCGACTTCTCCGGCTTGTCGACGTCGGTGATCAGCCAGCCGGCGTAGACGCCGTCGGTCGGGACCGCGGCGAACGGCACGGTCTCCACGTTCGCGGTCGGGTAGCCGAGCTCCCGGCCGCGCTGGTCGCCGCGCACCACCACGCCCTCGACCCGGTGCGGGCGGCCCAGCAGGTCCGCGGCCTCGGCCACGCCGCCGTCGGCGATCAGCGCCCGCACCCGGGTGGAGGAGAAGCGGTTGTCGGCGCTCTCGCCCTCCGGCCCGCGCAGGCTCACCGGCACCACCTCGAAGCCGTGCTCCTGCCCCGCCGCCTGCAACGCCGCGACGTCGCCGGCCGCCCGGTGCCCGAAGCGGAAGTTGGCGCCGACCACCACCGCCCGCGCGTGCAGGCGCTCGACCAGCACCAGGCGGATGAACTCCGCCGGCGCCCAGCGCGAGACCTCCAGGCTGAACGGCAGCACCAGGACCGCGTCCACGCCCTCGCCGGCCAGCAGTTCGGCCCGGTGCCGCTGGGTGGTCAGCAGCGGCGGGTGACTGCCGGGCCGGACGATCTCGCTGGGGTGCGGGTCGAAGGTGAGCACCACGGTCGGCAGGCCGAGCGCCCGGCCCCGGGCGACCGCGCTGCGGACCACCTCGCGGTGGCCCCGGTGGACGCCGTCGAAGACGCCGATCGTGACGACCGAGGGGCCGAAGTCCTGCGGGACCTCGGCGGTGCCGTGCCAGCGTTCCACGGGGGTGCCTGCCTTGTGATCGAGAGTTTCTGCCGACAAACAAGAGTGCCATCCGCCGGACCCGGTCGCGCAATCGGTCCCCGGCAGGATCTTGGACTTAGGACTTTCGGACCAGCCGTCACATGAAGACGGCGACCGGCTTGGCTTTCTTCCCGCCCGGCAGATCCTCGTACAGCGCGAGGAAGCGCCCGTCCGGCCCGAACACCGCCACCGGCTCCCCGGACCGTCCCGAGGCCGTCAGGAAGCCGCCGTGCGCCACCATCGCGGCCTCCTCGGCGGTGATGTCCCGCGCCGGGAACGCCGCCCGCGCGGCGGTGTCCAGCGGCACCACCGGCAACTCGCCGCCGCCGTCCACCAGGTCGGTGAGTTCGGGCAGCGGCCGGGCCAGGTCCAGCCCGTAGGGGCCGACCGCGGTGCGGCGCAGCATCGTGAGATGCCCGCCGACACCGAGCCGGGCGCCGAGGTCGCGCGCCAGGGCCCGGATATACGTGCCGGAGGAGCATTCGACGGTGGCGTCGACGTCGACCAGCGGGCCCTCGCGGCGGATCGCGTGGACCTCGAAGCGGTGCACGGTCACCGGCCGCTCGGCCAGCTCCACCGCCTCGCCCTCGCGCACCCGCTTGTAGGACCGGACGCCGTCCACCTTGATCGCCGAGACCGCCGACGGACGCTGCATGACGGGGCCGGTGAATGACGGAATCGCGCCACGGATCATGTCATCTGACACGTTCGCGGCGTCGGCACTGTCCGTCACCTCGCCCTCGGCGTCGTCGGTGACCGTGCTCTGACCTAGGCGGATGGTGGTCTCGTAGGTTTTGCCGGTGAGCGCCAGGTGGCCCAGCAGCCGGGTGGTCTTCTCCACCCCGACCACGAGCACGCCAGTGGCCATCGGGTCCAGCGTCCCGGCGTGCCCGACCCGCCGGGTGCGCGCCAGTCTGCGCACCCGGCCCACCACGTCGTGCGAGGTCCAGCCGGCCGGCTTGTCGACGATCACCAGACCGCCGGGACCGTCGTCGGCCTTCGTCCGCTTCCCCACGGGACTAGGCGTCCTCGTCGTCGTCTTCGAAGCCGTCCTCGTCGTCCCGCGGGGCCCTGTAGGGGTCCGGCTCGCCGGCGTAGGCCGCGGTGGCCGCCGCGTCCCGGACCGCCGCGTCCGACACCGCGACCTTGGCCAGCAGGTCCTCGATGTTCCGGGCGCCCTCCGGGATGGCGTCGGCGATGAAGGTCAGCGACGGGGTGTGCTTCACCCCGGTCTGCCGGCCCACCTCGGTGCGCAGGATGCCCTTGGCCGACTCCAGCGCGGCGGTGGACTCCGCGCGCTCCTCCTCGCCGCCGTACACGGTGTAGAACACCGTGGCGTCGCGCAGGTCGCCGGTGATGCGGACATCTGTGATGGTCACGAATCCGAGCCGGGGGTCCTTGACCCGGGTCTTGAGGGTCTCGGCGACGATCACCCGGATCCGGTCGGCCAGCTTCGCGGCGCGCGTTCCGTTGTTCGCCATGCGAACTCACTCCTTCTAGCTCGGATTTCTACTATTCGTCCGCATCGCTGCGCAGCCTTCTGCGGGCGCTGAGCAGCTCGATCTCCGGGCGCCACGCTACGGCGCCTTCGAGATCGTCCAGGACTTCATTCACTCGTGCGGCCGTGGCCGCGACCACAGCGACGCCGATCTCGGCGCGGCGATGGAGGTCTTGGTGGCCGGTCTCGGCGGCGCCCACTCCGGCGCGCTTGTCCAAGTCGGCCAGGATCGGCTTCACGATCCCGCGCTTCTCCTTCAGCGAGTGAACGTCGCCCAGGAGGATGTCGAGGGTCATAGTCCCCACGAACACTGCACATCAGGGCCAACCCGGCCCAGGGGATGAGTCTCTATCTGCCGAGATAGAGAGTGGTGGGGGCGGCCCGGTTGGACCGCCCCCCTATCGTTACCGACTAGACGCGCGGCTTCTCGCGCATCTCGTAGGTCTCGATGATGTCCTCTTCCTTGATGTCGTTGAACGACCCGAGGTTGATACCGCACTCGAAGCCCTCGCGGACCTCGACGGCGTCGTCCTTCTCCCGCCGCAGCCCCTCGATGGTGAGGTTGTCGGACACCACGGCGCCGCCGCGGATGAGACGGGCCTTGGCGTTCCGGCGGATCAGGCCGCTTTGGACCATGCAGCCGGCGATGTTGCCGATCTTGCTGGAGCGGAAGATCGCGCGGATCTCGGCGGTGCCGAGCTGCACTTCCTCGTACTCCGGCTTCAGCATGCCCTTCAGGGCCGCCTCGATCTCCTCGATCGCCTGGTAGATGACCGAGTAGAAGCGGATCTCGACGCCCTCGCGGTCGGCCTTGGTCTTCGCCCGTCCGTCGGGACGGACGTTGAAGCCCAGGATGACCGCGTCGGAGGCCATCGCCAGGTCCACATCGGACTCGGTGATGGAACCGACGCCGCGGTGCACGACGCGCAGGTCGACCTCTTCGCCGACGTCCAGCTTGAGCAGCGAGTCCTCCAGGGCCTCGACCGAGCCCGCACCATCACCCTTGATGATGATGTTGAGCTGCTGGACCTCGCCGGCCTTGATGACCTTCTCCCAGTCCTCGATCGAGACGCGCTTGCGGGAGCGGGCCATGGCCGCGTTCCGCTCGCGGGTCGCGCGGCGCTCGGCGATCTGCCGGGCCACGCGGTCCTCCTCGACCACCAGGAAGGTGTCGCCGGCGCCGGGGACGCTGGTGAGACCGAGCACCTGGACCGGACGCGACGGCCCGGCCTCGGCGACGCTCTCGCCGTTGTCGTCCATCATGGCGCGCACCCGGCCGTAGGCGTCGCCCACGACCATCGAGTCGCCGACACGCAGCGTGCCGCGCTGCACCAGCACCGTGGCCACGGCGCCGCGGCCGCGGTCGAGGTTGGCCTCGATCGCCACGCCCTGGGCGTCCATGTCCGGGTTGGCCCGCAGATCCAGCGAGGCGTCGGCGGTCAGGATGACCGCTTCCAGCAGCTGCTCGATGTTCAGGCCCTCGCGCGCGGAGATGTCGACGAACATGGTCTCGCCGCCGTACTCCTCGGCCACCAGCCCGTACTCGGTGAGCTGGCCGCGCACCTTCGTCGGGTCGGCGCCCTCCTTGTCGATCTTGTTGACCGCGACCACGATCGGCACGTCGGCCGCCTGGGCGTGGTTCAGCGCCTCGATCGTCTGGGGCATCACGCCGTCGTCCGCCGCGACCACCAGGATCGCGATGTCCGTGGCCTTGGCACCGCGGGCACGCATGGCGGTGAACGCCTCGTGACCGGGGGTGTCGATGAAGGTGATGGCCCGCTCGTTGCCCGCGACCTCGGCGACCACCTGGTAGGCGCCGATGTGCTGGGTGATGCCGCCGGCCTCGCCCTCGATGACGTTGGTCTTGCGGATGGCGTCCAGCAGGCGGGTCTTACCGTGGTCGACGTGACCCATGACGGTCACGACCGGCGGCCGGACCCGCAGGTCCTCCTCGCCGCCCTCGTTCTCGCCGAAGTCGATGTCGAAGGACTCCAGCAGGACGCGGTCCTCCTCCTCCGGCGAGACGATCTGCACGGTGAAGCCGAGCTCCTGGCCGAGCAGTTCGAACACGTCGTCGGAGACCGACTGGGTCGCCGTCACCATCTCGCCGAGGTGGAACATCACCTGCACCAGGGACGCCGGGTTGGCGTTGATGCGCTCGGCGAAGTCGACCAGCGAGGCGCCGCGGGGCAGCCGGATGGTCTGCCCGTTGCCGCGAGGGAGCATCGCGCCGCCGAGCGACGGCGCCTGCATGTTGTCGAACTCTTGACGCCGCTGCTTCTTCGACTTGCGACCGCGGCCCGGACGACCGCCGGGACGGCCGAAGGCACCGGCCGTACCGCCGCCGCCGGCGCGACCGCCGCGGCCGTAGCCGCCACCGCCGCCGGGACGGCCGCCGTAGCCGCCGCCACCGCCGCCGGGAGCACCGCCGCCGGGACGCGGGGCGCCGTAACCGCCGCCACCGCCACCGCCGCCGGGACGGGCGCCGCCGCCCGCCGGGGCGCCGGGACGCGCACCGCCGCCGGAGCGGCCGCCGGGACCGCCGGCCGGGGCACCCGGACGGGCACCGCCGCCGGGGCGGCCCTGGCCGGGGCCGGGACGCGCAGGGACGCGACCGGGCATCATGCCCGGGTTCGGACGCGGGGCGCCGGGGACGCCGCCGCCGGGACGCGGCGGCATGCCCGGACGCGGGCCGCCGTCGCCGCCGCCGGTGGCACCGGCCGGCGGACCCGGACGGGCCGAGGGCCGCTGGGGCTGCTGCATGCCGGTCGAGCCGGAGGACGTGAACGGGTTGTTGCCGGGACGCGGACCGGCCGGACGCGGACCCGGGGCCGGGGCGCCGGGACGGCCTCCCTGGCCCTGGCCCTGACCCTGAGCCGGACGACGGTCGCCGGCCGGACCCGGACGGGCACCGCCGGGCGCCGGACGCTGACCGCGGTCGCGATCGCGGTCCCCGGGGCCTCCCGGACGCTGCCCGGAACCCGCGGGACGCGGACCGGGACGGCCGGGGATGCTGCTGCCGCCGGCGGCCGGGGCCTGGCGCGGCGGGATCGCCCCGCCGGCACCCTGACCCTGACCCGCGGCCGGACGACCGGACGAAGCCGGGCGCACGGGGGCCGGAGCCGACGTCGAAGGTGCGGCCTGCTCCGGCGGCGCCGCCGGAGCCTCCGGGGCGGCCGGAGTCTCAGGGGCAGCCGGGGCCTCGGGGGCGGCCGGAGCCGGGGTCTCAGCCACCGGACTGGCCGCCGCGGCCGCTGCCTGAGCCTGCGCGGGAACCGCGGGGCCGGGCTTGGGCGCGACCGGACCGGGGCGCGGACCTGGCCTGGGGGCACCGCCGGCGGGACGCGGGGCGCTTGAGGACGCCGCGGTCTTCGCGGCGGGGGCGGACTGCGCGGAGGCAGCCGACTTGCCGGCGCCGCCCTTGGCGCCGCCGGATTCACCTTGCTGGATGCTGTCGATCAGTTTACGGACGACCGGCGCCTCAACGGTGGAGGACGCCGAGCGGACGAACTCACCCAGATCTTGGAGCTTGGCCATCACGACCTTGCTCTCTACTCCGAGCTCCTTGGCGAGTTCATAGACCCGGACCTTGGCCACTTCACTCCTTCTTCGGCCCGCGTCTGTTCGCGAAGCCGTCTGGTTACTGCATGGGCGTACTCATCGCGTGTTGCTGCTCATCGAGTGCTCATCGCCTGACTCGACCTGCTTCCGACTAGTACTGGGTTCTCTGTTCCACGCACCGGACGCGGACAGGGATGTTTTGCTTCAGCTGCCTTCCAACAACGCGCGGACCGCCGTTGTTTCCAACGGACCGTCGACCCGCAGCGCCCGCGGGAATGCCCGCCGCTTCTCGGCGAGGGCCAGGCATCCCGGATCGGGGTGGAGGTGCGCTCCCCGGCCGGGCGACCGCCCGCGCAGGTCGGGGACGACGACGCCCTCGACCGCCACGACGCGCAGCAGCTCAGTCTTCGCCGCTTTTGCCCGGCAGCCCACACAGGTTCGCATCGGTACAGAACGCGCCGATGCGGCAAGGCGTGCAGAAGCATCCGTCTGGCTAGACACGTCTCAGTCTAGCGCCTGGATCACTCCCGCGTTTCCCGGGTTATTGACGGGCGGTCAGGACCCGGCTTATAGTCAACACATCAGTTGATTAAAGAGATGGTTGATCAAAGACATGGTTGACAAAGAAGAGGCCCTGGACCGGGCCTTCACCGCCCTCGGCGACCCGGTGCGCCGCGCGATCGTGGCGCGGCTGTCCCGCGGCGAGGCCACGGTGAACGAGTTGGCGGACCTGTTCCCGATCACCAAGCAGGCCGTCTCCCGGCACATCGGAGTGCTGGAGGACGCCGGCCTGATCACCCGCAGCCGGGACGGCCAGCGCCGGCCCTGCCATCTGGACCCGGCCGCCCTGGAGCGGCTGACCAGCTGGATCGACGGCTACCGGCTGGCTGCCGAGAGCACTTTCCGAAAGCTCGACGCCGTACTGGAAGCGCTCAAAGAGGAGGAAGAACGATGAGCACCAACACCAACCCCACCAACCCCACGACCATCACCGCCGAGGAAGGCACCCCGTACCTCGAAGTCGTCCGGGACTTCGACTGCACCCCGGCCCAGCTGTTCCGCGCGCACACCGACCCGAAGCTGGTCGCCCAGTGGCTGGGCCCGCGCGACCTGGAGATGGACGTTGAGGAATACGACGCACGCCCGGGCGGCAGCTACCGCTACATCCACCACGGCGGCCACCTCGGCGACCACCGCGCGGCGTTCCACGGCGTCTTCCACACGGTCAAGCCGGACCTGATCGTGCAGACCTTCGAGTTCGAGGGCGCACCGGACGAGGTGGCGCTGGGCACCTACCGCATCCAGGAGGTGGACGGCCGCACCCGCCTGATCACCCGCTCGGTGTTCCCGTCGATGGCCGCCCGCGAGGCCGCCCTGGCGTCCGGGATGGAGTACGGCATCCGGGACTCGATGGACCGCCTGGCCGAGCTGCTGACCCGGGAGGCGTGAGCGATGGCCGGGGTCATCATGGCCGACGCGGTCTCGCTGGACGGCTTCCTGGCGACCGCCGATGACCAGGTCGGTCCACTGCACGACTTCTACTTCAACGGCGACACCCGAATCACCGCGGGGAACCGGCACATGTCCTTCAAGGCGCCGGCGGCGTCGGCGCGGTACCTCGACGAGCAGTGGTCCCGGATCGGCGCGATGGTCATCGGCCGGCGGCTGTTCGATATCACCGACGGCTGGGACGGCATGCCGGTGGCCGGAGACCGGGTGTTCGTGGTGACGCACAGCGTTCCCACGGACTGGAAGCACATGGGCACCGCCCCGTTCACCTTCGTCACCGACGGCGTGGCGAGCGCGATCGCGCAGGCGAAGGCGGTCGCCGGGCCGGATCGGGACGTCGCGCTCAACGGCGGCGACGTCGGCGGGCAGGCCTTCGCCGCCGGGCTGGTCGACGAGGTGGACCTGGCGCTGGTCCCGGTGGTGTTCGGCTCGGGCAAGCGGTTCTTCGGCGACCGCTTCGAAGGCCAGGTGCTGCTGGACGATCCGGTCGTCGTGCCCAGCGAGCGGGTCACGCACCTGCGGTACCGGGTTCGGAAGAGCTGAGGGGACCCGCTGCTGACCGCGCACGGCGCACCGAGGGGGTGTCCACCGTGCGCGGTCGGTTCGCGGCCCTGGCAGGCGGTCAGCGCTCGGGCCGCGCGGCCCGAGCGGTCAGCCCGCGGCCCAGGAAGCGAGCATCCGCAGCGAGTCCGCGGTCGGCGATCCGGGCGGCGCGGTGAAGACGATCATCGTCAGGTCCGGATCCGCCGCGACCGACAGCGCCTGCCAGTCCAGCAGCAGCCACCCGGCCACCGGGTGGTCGAAGCTCTTGCGGAACGTGTCGGTCGCCAGCACCTCGTGGCCGCCCCACCATCTCCGGAAGTCGGCGTCCCGCTCCAGCAGCTCGCTGACCAGCTCGGCCATCCGCCGGTCCCCCGGCATCAGGCCGACGCTCATCCGCATCCGCGCCACGCTGACCGCGGCGACCTCTTCCCAGTTGCGGTGCATGCCCCGGACCCGGGGCTCCAGGAAGAGCATGCGGATCATGTTCCGCTCGCGCGGCGGCAGCTCGGCGAAGTCGAAGTACAGCGCCGCCGCGAGCGGGTTCCAGGCCACGATGTCCCCGCGCGGATCCATGACGATGGCTGGGATGTCGCGCATGGCGTCGAGTAGATGCCAGACCAGCGGGCCGACCGTGGTGCCGCCCTCCGCCTGGCCGCCGGTGTTCCGGGAGCGGGTCGGGGGCTGCGCCAGGATGCGCAGGTAGGTGCGCTCGGCGTCAGTCAGCCGCAACGCGGTGGCGATCCCGTTCAGCACACTGTCCGAAGCCGTGGTGACGCGGCCCTGTTCCAGCCGCGTGTAGTGATCGACACTCATGACGGCCAACTGCGCGACCTCTTCGCGGCGCAGACCGCGGACCCGCCGCGGATTCCCCACAGCGGGCAGTCCCACGGATTCGGGCGCTATGGCCGCGCGCTTCGACTTCAGGAAATCACCGAGCTCACTCACGTACCCAGCATCGCATCCGCGCCGCCGGCGTTCCTGGGGTCGCCGTCCCCAGGAACAGGCGAGCTCTGGTTGCGCACTGCCGCGCCGAGCACGCTGAAGTCCATGAGCACTCTGAACCTCGAAACCGCAACCCGCCTCCTCGCCGCCGGCCAGCAGGCCGCCGCCGAGATCGGCGTCCCCATGAGCATCACGATCGTCGACACCGCCGGGAGCCTGGTCGCGTTCCAGCGGATGGACGGCGGCTGGCTGGGCTCCGTGGATCTCTCCCAGCGCAAGGCGAAGACCTCCGCGCTGTTCCCGATGCCGAGCTCCGTCCTCGGTGAGATGTCGCAGCCCGGCGGGCCGATCTACGGCGTCGAGAACACCAACGGCGGCCTGGTCACCTTCGGCGGCGGCCTGCCGCTGGCCACCGCGGACGGCACCGTGGTCGGCGCGGTCGGCGTCTCCGGCGGCCTGGTGGACCAGGACGTCACGGTCGCCGAGGCGGTCGCCAAGGCGCTGTGATCCCGCCGGGCCGACGGGTCTGCGCGGCTCTGTAAGCAACTCCCCGCATGAGAAATAAGGGCCTTCCAATTGGAAGGCCCTTATCCATGCTCGCCAGGTACTAGTCCGTGATCGGCTCCGCGACCGGCTCCGCGTCCGAGCGGATGTCGATCCGCCAGCCGGTGAGCCGCGCCGCCAGCCGCGCGTTCTGGCCCTCCTTGCCGATGGCCAGCGACAGCTGGAAGTCCGGGACGATCACCCGGGCGCTGCGCTGGTCCAGATCCACGACCTGCACCTTCGACACCCGGGCCGGGGACAGGGCGTTGCCGACCATCTCGGCCGGGTCCTCGGACCAGTCGACGATGTCGATCTTCTCGCCGTGCAGTTCGGCCATGACGTTCCGGACCCGCGCGCCCATCGGGCCGATGCAGGCGCCCTTGGCGTTGACGCCGGCCCGGTGCGAACGCACCGCGATCTTGGTGCGGTGGCCGGCCTCGCGGGCGATCGCGGTGATCTCCACCGCGCCCTCGGCGATCTCCGGCACCTCCAGCGCGAACAGCTTCCTCACCAGGTCCGGGTGGGTACGGGAGAGGGTCACCTGCGGGCCGCGGGCGCCGCGCCGGACGTCCACGACGTAGCACTTCAGGCGCTCGCCGTGCCGGTACTCCTCGCCCGGGACCTGCTCGGCGGCCGGCAGCGTGCCCTCCAGCTTGCCGATGTTCACCAGCACCGCGCGCGGGTCCCGGCCCTGCTGCACCACGCCGGTGATCAGGTCGCCCTTGCGGCCGGAGAACTCGCCGAAGGTCTGCTCGTCCTCATGGTCCCGCAGCCGCTGCAGGATCACCTGCTTGGCGGTGGTGGAGGCGATGCGGCCGAACTCGCTCGGGGTGTCGTCGTACTCCCGGGTGGTGCCGTCCTCGATGTCCTCCACGGCCCACACGGTGACGTGGCCGCTGGCCCGGTCGACCTGGACCCGGGCCCGGGCCTTGGCGCCGTCGGTGCGCTTGTAGGCGATCAGCAGCGCGGCCTCGATGTCCTCGACCAGCTTCTCGAAGGGGATCCCGCGGTCCTTCTCCAGGTCGCGCAATGCACTCGTGGGGATGTCCATGGTCGTCAGCCCTCCTCGTCCTCGTCGATGTCGTCGATGTCGTCATCGATGTCGTCGATGTCCGCCGGCTCGCCGTCCGCGTCCGGATCGGCCTGGCCAGTCTCGTCGTCCTTGCGGTTGAACTCAATCTCCACGCGCGCCTTGGCGACCTCGGCGAACGTCAGCCGGCGCTGTTCGATCACGGTCTTCTTCTTGCCGGGCTTGGCGGGCTCGGCCTGGAGTTCGAGCAGCACGCCCTCGTCGTCGCCGTCCAGGACCCGGCCGGTGACCTCGCCGCCGTCGCGCAGCACGGCCCGCACCAGCCGGCCCTTGGCCCGGTGCCAGTGCTTGGGCAGGGTCAGCGGCCGGTCGGTGCCCGGGGACCCGACCTCCAGCACGTAGGGCTGATCGCCCATGACCCCGGCCGCGTCCGGGCCGTCGAGCACCTCGGAGACCACCCGGGTGAGATCGGAGACCGCGTCGAGCGACACGCCGTCGTCGCCGTCCACCACGACCTCGACCCGGCGACGCCGGGCCACCTGCGAGACACGGACGGCTTCCAGGTCGTAGCCGGTGGCGGCGACGACCGGCTCCAGCAGCGTTTGCAACCGGTCCGCCGGGGATCCGGATCGGGGGGTGCTCATCGTTCTCCTTGTGCAGTTGTCGTGCAGTTGTCGGCGTTCGTGCTGTCGCTTCGTAGCCAACACAGTATCCGTTCCGCCCCAGGGCGCGCTCCCGTCAGCACGGCCGTGGGAATCGCTACACTTTGCCGGTGACCTGGGTGCCCGCCATGCTGACGAGACGCACGTTGCTCACTGTGACGGGTGTGGCGCTGGTAGGCGCCTGTGCCGCTCCGTCCGATAAAGGAAGTCCTGGAAGCGCTCCGGGCAAACCGGTGCCCGCGGGGCAGCCGGATCCGGTGCGGGACCGGGCGCTGGCGGCGGAGTCCGACCTGATCGCGCGCTACGACACCGCGCTGGCGCTGCCCTCCGTGACCGCCGACGCGGTTCTCAGCGCGAAGCTCAGAACGATCCGCGCGGAGCACTCCTCGCATGCCGCCGCTATAGGGGCCGGCTACACGCCGCCTTCGACCCCGCCCCCGACCCCGCCGGCGGCCACACCGCCGTCATCCACACCACCGCCCACCCCGCCGGAGGCCACCGTCCCCCCGGTGGACGCCAAGACCACAGTGGCGACGCTGGCCAAGGCGGAACAGGATGCCGCGAGCGCCCGGACCACCGACATCCTGTCCACCGACGCCGCCACCGCCATGCTGCTGGCGTCGGTCGCCGCCGCCGAGGCCGGACACGCGGCGTTGCTACTGGGAGGCACCGCATGAGCGCGTTTCAGACCGCGCTGGGCAACGAGTACGCGGCGGTATACGGATACGGAGTCCTCGCGGTCCGCCTCACCGGGGCACAGCGGACCGCCGCGCAGAACGCGTACGACACTCACCGCGCGCGCCGCGACATCCTCATCGGATGGATCGAGGCGCGGGGCGACAAGCCGGTGGCCGCGGCGCCCGCGTACACGACCCCGTTCCCGGTGAACACCGCTGCGGATGCCACCCGATTGGCGACGCAGTTGGAGGAACGGCTCGGCGCCTCCTACGCGGACGTCGTCCAAGCCTCCGACGGTGACGTCCGCCGCACCGGCGTGGAGTGGCTGACCGACGCCGCGGTCCGGGCGGTGCGGTGGCGCGGGACCTCCGTGCCGTTCCCGGGCCTTCCCGAACGGGACTGACTTCCTACCGGTCCGCCCGGTCCGCCATCAGTTGTTGCCGTTGCCGCCGCCGTTGCTCAGCGCGTCGGAGAAGTTCTGGAGCTCCCCGGACAGGGCCGAGGCCGTGGTGTCGTTGACCAGCCCCTGGCCCTGATCGTCGTTGACCTGCGAGCCCAACTGGTCGGTCTTGTCCTGCACATCGCGCAGGTAGTGCACCTTCATCCCGTTCTGCTGCGCCTGCTGCACCGAACTCTCCAGATCGGTCAGCGAGTTCTGCAGATCGCGCCCGGCGATCGGGTCCATCACCGTCGCGCCCTGCGCGATGAACCCGTCGATCTGGCTCCGGATGCCCTCCAGATAGGCCAGCGGGTTCGCGTTCGGGTCGGCGGTCGGTGAGGCCGTGGAAGCCGGCCCGGAGGAGGAAGGTGTGGAAGGGGTCGGGCTGCCGGACGACGACGTGGCCGAGCCGGACGGCGCGGTCGCGGAGCCGCTCGGGGTGGTCTTCGCGGTGATGCCCGGCGGCGGCACGGACGTGGTCTGCTTCTCCGCCTGCGAGCCCTTCATGAACAGCGCGGTGGTGGCCGCCGCGATGAAGGCGATGACCAGGGCGCCCAGGAGCATCCAGATCCAGTTGTAACGGCGCGGCGGGGGCGGGCCGGGGAACGTCGGCTGGGCCGGGTAGGAACCGCCGTCATCGTCGTCCGGAACGCTCTGCTGGGGAACGCGCGGCCCCATGTATGCGGGCTGCTGCTGGGCGGCCAGGGACGAGGGCGGTGAAGTGTCGTACGGCTGCATCACCATCGTCCGGTTCGCGGTCGGCCGCACCGCGCCGGGGATCTCGGCCGGGGCACCGCGCAGTTCGAGGACGGCCGCGACCGTCGCCGCGGCGGGCCGTTCCATCGGGTCTTTGGCCAGGCACTGCCGGTAGATCCCGGCTATCTGCGGCGGCAGGCCGGCGGTGGGCAGCGGCGGCGGGAGCCGGTGCAGGTGGCCCTTGACCACGTCGTCGACCGTCTCGGCCTCGAACGGGGCCCGGCCGGTGATGCTCCAGTAGAGGATGCAGCCGAGCGCGTAGACGTCGGACGCCGGGAGTGCGCCGCGTCCGGTCAGCTGCTCCGGCGCCATGCACGAGGGCGTCCCGATCACCAGGCCGGTGCGGGCGTCGGTGTCGGAGGAGGCCTGCGCGATGCCGAAGTCCAGGAGCTTGACCCCGTCGGACATCAGCATGACGTTGCCGGGCTTCAGGTCGCGGTGGATGATCCCGACCTGGTGCACCGCCTCCAGGGCGCTCGCCAGCTGCGCGCACGCCAGCCGGGCGTCGTTCTCCAGCAGCGGGCCCTGCTCCAGCCGGTCCTCCAGGTTCAGCCCGGCCAGCAGCTCGGTGACCAGCACCGGCTGGAAGTCCCCGTCCCCGTCCTGCCACTCGATGTAGTCGAAGACGGTGGTCACCCGCGGATGCGACAGCCGGGCCAGGGCCAGGGCCTCCCGGCGCAGCTGCTCGCGGCCGGCCGGATGCGCGGCCGCCCCGCCGTGCAGCAGCTTCACCGCGACCAGCCGGTCCAGGCTCGAGTCCTGCGCCTCCCAGACGACCGCACTGCTGCCGGCCCCGAGGGGCCTGGTCAGACGGTAGCGCTCGGCTATGACGGTGCCGGGGGTCGGTGCATCCATGGAGGTGATTATTGCGCGTCAGCCGATGAGGACGGCGCCGTACGGGGTGTGATCGAGACGACCCGGGAGCCCGGAGGCGGCGCGGCGCCGCCGGAAGCCTTCCGACGGCGCCGCACGGTGGCGGTCCGGCCTCAGCCGCGCACCAACGCGTACACGTGCTCGACCAGGTCCGGTACCGCGACCTCGGTCTTCTCACCGCTGCGGCGGTCCCGGACCTCGACGACACCGTCGGCCAGGTTCCTGCCGACCACGATGATGGTCGGGATGCCGATCAGCTCGGCGTCCTTGAACTTCACACCGGGCGAGACGCTGCCCATGCGGTCGTCGTACAGGACCCGCACGCCGCGCGCGCCGAGCTCTTCGGCGTAGCGGTTCGCGGTCTCGTAGATGGTCTGGTCCTTGCCGGCGGCCACGATGTGCACGTCGGCCGGGGCCACCTCACGCGGCCAGACCAGGCCGAGCTCGTCGTGCAGCTGCTCGGCCAGGACCGCGACGGCGCGCGAGACGCCGACGCCGTAGCTGCCCATGGTGACGCGGGCCGGCTTGCCGTCCTTGCCGAGCACGTCGAGCTTGGCCACGTCGGCGTACTTGCGGCCGAGCTGGAAGATGTGGCCGATCTCGATGCCGCGGTCGATGGACAGCTCGTGGCCGCAGCGCGGGCACAGGTCGCCGGCCCGCACCTCGGCGGCCTCGACGGTGCCCTCGATGTCGAAGTCACGGCCGGCCACCGCGTAGGCGACGTGCTTGCCGGCCTCGTTGGCGCCGGTGACCCAGGCGGTGCCGAGGGCCACCCGCGGGTCGACCAGGTACTCGTACCCGGCCTCCTTCATGCCGACCGGGCCGATGTAGCCGCGGACCAGCTTGGGGTGCTTCGCGAAGTCTTCAGCCTCGAACAGCTCGACCTCGCCGGGCGCCACCGCCGCCTCCAGGCGCTTGAGGTCCACCTCGCGGTCGCCGGGCACGCCGACGATCAGGACCTTGGGCTCCTTCACGCCGGGGTAGCGGACCTTGACCACGACGTTCTTCAGCGTGTCCTTGGCCTCGATCTCGATGCCGAGGCCGTTCACCACCGCGACCAGCGAGTCGATCGTCGGGGTGTCAGGCGTGTCCAGGATCCGCAGCGCGGGCTGCGCGGCGGCGTCCCGCGCGGGCGGCACCGCGGTCTCGACGGCCTCGACGTTGGCCGCGTAGCCGCAGTTGTGGCACGCCACGTAGGTGTCCTCGCCGGTGGGCGCGGTGGCCAGGAACTCCTCGGAGGCCGAGCCGCCCATCGCGCCGGACACCGCCGAGACGATCTTGTACTTGATGCCGAGGCGATCGAAGATCCGGATGTAGGTGTCGCGGTGCTGCGCGTAGGAGTGCTTCAGGCCCTCGTCGTCCAGGTCGAAGGAATACGAGTCCTTCATCAGGAACTCCCGGCCGCGCAGGATGCCGGCCCGGGGCCGCGCCTCGTCCCGGTACTTGGTCTGGATCTGGTAGAGGGTGACCGGCAGGTCCTTGTAGGAGGACACCTCGCCCTTCACCATGTCGGTGAACATCTCCTCGTGCGTGGGGCCGAGGAGGTAGTCGTTGCCGCGGCGGTCCTGGAGCCGGAACAGGTTGTCGCCGTACTCGGTCCAGCGGCCGGTCGCCTCGTAGTACTCGCGGGGCAGCAGGGCGGGGAACTGGACCTCCTGGCCGCCCATCCGGTCCATCTCCTCGCGGACCACGCGGGTCACGTTCTCCAGCACCTGCTTGCCCAGGGGCAGCCAGGAGTAGATGCCCGGGGCGACGCGACGGACGTACCCGCCTCGGACCAGGAGCTTGTGGCTCGGAACCTCGGCGTCCGCCGGGTCCTCGCGCAGTGTTCGCAGGAACAACGACGACATACGCCAGATCACGGGGTGCTCCTAGTGTTCGATCGGGTAGGCTGGCACGCCACGCGCAAGCCGCTGTGACGCACTTTCTGTCCTGCGAGGATATCCGGCTCCGGCGTGATCGACTGCCGTTTCGCCCTTCGCACATGCCTTCAACAGCGCGTAAAGACCCTCCCGTAATCGCGGCGGGCAGGTTACCGTGCCGACATGGCAGCCAAGACCCGGAACGACGTTCTCCGGGTGAATATGGATCCGGCGCTCGGCGACGTGGCGCTGGCCGAGGCACGGGACGCGCTCGCTTCCGGGGACTGGGGACCCGCGCGGGAGGTCCTGGCCGAGACCCGCAAAACGGTCGACGGTCCGGGCTGGGACCGGCGCAGCCACCGGGTCCGGGTGCTCGCCGAAGCGGTGGCGAACTCGTCCTGGGTGGAGCGCTGGCAGGTCCTTGAGCCGGTGAATCCGGACGCCGCACTACTGCGCGCGCAGGTGGAGACCGTGCGCACCCTGCGCGCTTCGCTGGCCGGCGGCAGCGGATACCGCGAGACCGCCGCCGAGGCCTTGGACCTGTGCACGCACGCCGCCGAGATGGCGCCGGCGGATCCGACTCCATGGGTGGTCATGCTGACGCTGGCGCGCGCCGCGGACCGCGGCTCCAAGCGCGGCCACGACGCGTTCTGGAACTGCTGGCAGGAGATGCGGACCCGGGACGCCCTCAACCGTGACGGCCACCACGAAGCACTGATGTATCTGTTCGCGGCTTGGTGCGGTTCGCATCAGGAGATGTACGACTTCGCTTATTGGCTGGCCGGTGAAGCCCCGCCCGGATCCCCTCTGGCCGTGCTCCCGTTGGTCGCACATGCGGAAGTCTTCCGGACGTCTCTATTGGGGATCCCCAAGCAACGTGAGCCTTCTCCGTACGCGCACTGGTCGCGGGATCTGGTTTCCGCGGATGTGGACCGTGTCCTGCACAGCTGGTTGGGATCGGCGATAGTGCCGCACGCGCAGGCCGATCTGGACCGGAACTACCTGTTGCACGCGATGGTGTTCTCGGGCCGCGTCGACACCGACGAGACGCGGGCGCTGTTCGACGCGATCGGCTCGCACGCTATGCGGGTGCCGTGGTCGTACACCGGGGACCCGGGATCCTCGTTCCTGTACTGGCGCGACCAGGCGTTCCACGCCACATCCCCGCGCCGCTGACGGTCTGGTCCGAATTCCGCTAGTACCGCGCACTCCCCTGCGCGACACTCGAAGCATGCGGGAAACAGCTCTCCAGGACGACTTCGACACTTACTACCGCGCCGTGTCCAGCCGCGACACACGCTTCGACGGCCGTTTCTTCACCGGCGTGACCACCACCGGCATCTACTGCCGGCCGATCTGCCCGGCCCGCACCCCGAAGCCGGAGAACGTCCGGTTCTTCCGCGTCGCGGCGGCCGCCGAGGCCGCCGGGTTCCGCACCTGCCGCCGCTGCCGCCCGGACAAGGTGCCGGGCTCCCCCGACTGGAATGTGCGCGCCGACCTGGCCGGCCGCGCACTGCGGCTGATCGCCGACGGCGCCGCCGACCAGCCGGACGGGGTCGCGGCCCTGGCCCGGACGCTGGCGGTGAGCGAGCGGCACCTGCACCGGATCCTGATCGCCGAACTCGGGGTCGGGCCGCTGACGCTGGCCCGCTCCCGCCGCGCGCAGACGGCACGGCTCCTGCTGGAGTCGACCTCGCTGCCGGTCTCGGACGTCGCCTTCGCCGCCGGCTACGGCTCGATCCGCCAGTTCAACGACTCGGTCCGGGAGGCCTTCGGCGGCACCCCGAGCGAGATCAGGACCCGCTTCGGCACCGGCGCCGCGGCCGCCGAACTCGCCGGAAGCGCGGTGGACGGGGACGGGGCTCTGACCCTGCGCCTGACCTACCGGCCGCCGTTCGACTTCGCGGCGCTGCTCGGCTGGTTCGGCAACCGGGCCGTCCCGGGAGTGGACGAGGTGGTCGGCGAGGGCGCCGACGCGGTGTACCGGCGCGCGCTCCGGCTCCCCCACGGCACCGGCCTGGTGGAACTGCGGGACGACCAGAACGTGGGCGTGGTTCATGCGCGCTTGGCCGTCGAGGACCTGCGGGACGTCGCGGTGGCCGTCCGCCGCTGCCGCGACCTGCTGGACCTGGACGCCGACCCGGCGCAGGTGGACGCGGCGCTGTCCGGGGACCCGGCGCTGGCCCCGCTGATCGCCGCCCGGCCCGGACTGCGGGTGCCCGGCGCGGTCGACGGCTTCGAGATCGCCGTGCGCGCGGTGCTCGGCCAGCAGATCAGCGTGGCCGCCGCCCGCACCATGGCGGCGCGCGTGGTCCAGCGGTTCAGCGCGGTGGAGCTGGCTGCCGAGGCGGCTCTGGTGCCGCCGGGGGCGGGAGCCGGACCAGCGGTCACGAGTCCGGCGACCGCGGCGACGAATACCGGTTCGACGACCGAGGCGAGTCACTTTGTCGACAACCAGGCGGCCCTCAATCCCTTCCCGCGCCCCGAGACCCTGGCCGAGGGCGACTACGAAGGCCTCGGCCTCACCCGCCGCACCGCCTCGACCCTGCGCGCGCTGGCGGCCGCGGTCGCCCGCGGCGAGCTCACGCTCGACCGCGGCGTCGACCGGGCCCAGGCCCGCGCCAAGCTGCTCGCCGTCCCCGGCATCGGTCCCTGGACCGCCGACTACATCGCCCTGCGCGTGTTCGGCGATCCCGACGCCTTCCCGGTCGGCGACCTGATCGTGCGGCGCCAAGCCGAACGCCTCGGGCTGCCCGGGACCGAGAAGGCGCTCCTGGAACACGCCGAGGGCTGGCGCCCCTGGCGCGCCTACGCCGCCCTGCACCTGTGGGCCGCCGCGAGCGACCCCGTCACCGAAGGAACGAAGTGATGAGCACCCTGACCTACACCACCATCCCGACGCCGGCCGGCCCGTTCACCGTGCTCGCCGACCCGGACGACACCGTCCACGCCGCCGGCTTCACCGCCGACCCGGCGTTCCTGGCCGGCATGCTGAACGCGCCGGTGCCGGAGAAGGGCGCGCACGACCACGTGGCGAAGCGCGTGGCGGCCTACTTCGCCGGCGACCTGTCCGCGCTCGACGACGTCACCGTCGTCTACCGTCCCACCGGGCCGTTCCGGACCGCGGCCTGGGACGCGATGCGCACGGTGCGGGCCGGTGCCACGATCAGCTACACGCAGCTCGCGGCGACCGCCGGCAACCCCAACGCGGTCCGTGCGGCGGGCTCGGCGTGCGCGTCGAACGCGATCGCGTTGTTCGTGCCCTGCCACCGCATCGTGCGCAGCGACGGCTCCAGCAAGAACTTCCTGTACGGCCTGGAGTGCAAGGCGACGCTGCTCGCCCACGAGAAGCAGTACGCGGACGCCTGAGCTGGGTGGCGGCGCACCGGCTCCGGCTCCGCAGAGGGGTCTGAGCCGCGCGGCAGCCTCCGAATCCACCGCGCGGGCTCGCCGCCGCACCGGACCAAGCCGGCCTCAGGCCTCGGCGACCGGCCGTCGTAACCCGGGTTCCACCCCGGCCGCCCGGTCGCCGTTCAAAGCCGCTTGGCCGGGGAGGAAGCCCGGCGGCATCGCCCCGACCGGGGCCACCTCGAACAGCACCTGGAACTCGACTCCGTACTTCTCCTCCATCCGCACCCCCAGCGGCCCGCACTCCACCCACGGGATCAACCGCATAGCGCGGAACTCCGCGGGCTCGTGCTTGTAGGCCGCCAGCTTCACCGGTTCCCCGCCGCCGACGCGCGGCGCGACGGTCCACACGACCGGGTTCTCCCGGGGCGAGGCCAGGCCGAGGAAGACCACACCGCCGTACTCGACCCACGCGACGTGCTCGCTGCGTCGGCCGACCGTGGCCGTCCCGTACAGGTACGAGACCATCTCGACCGTGTCCGCGTCCTCCCGGATGTCCCGGAAGTGGTCGTTCACGATCTTTCCCAGCTTCTCCTTCAGCGCCACGTCCACGTGGGCGCCCCGCTCCGATGAAGTCCGCAGCGAGTAGAAGGCGATGGATGCCCTGTCATCCACCCTGTAGTAGGCACAGGCCGGGGTCGCGTTATAGAGCTTCACCAACAGCTTGCTCCGCGCGCCGTCCGGCAGACCGTTGCGGATCTCGTTGAGCAGCGCCAGATTCCGGCTGACCCCGGCGGAGACGTCGATCCCCTCTCCCCTCAGGTCCGTGTTCCGTTGCCGGGCCGCGTCCGAGGTGGGGTCCAGGAGCAGGATCTCCACCCGCACCTCGTTGTCGGCGGACAGCACGTTCCGCAGTGCCGTGACGCAACGCTGTCGTTCGTCCGCCTCGTCGCCCTCGGCGGTGGTGACGTCCAGGACGCTGCTGGACGTGTCCATGATCCGCACAAGGTCGTCGCAGCGTTCCAGGCGCTCTATGAACTTCAGATACGGGAACCGCTCGTAGCCGGTCATCGGTGCGTAGTCGGCGATGTTGCCGAACTTCTCGTTGGCGAAAGCGCGGATCGCCAGGAACACCGGAGACAGGAAGAACGCCACCAGAAGCGCTCCGGCCACATCGCCGATGACCCCGCGGAAGAACTCCTTCCACTGCCCGTTGTCCGGATGCACCCAGAACATCGTGAGCGTGATCGCCACCGCCGCCAGCACCACGGACAGCGTCCAGGCCACCAGCGCGCTCATCCGCCGGTTCCGCAGCCGGGTCAGCCAGCCGGGCCGGCCTTCCGGGGCGTCGGCGGGATCGCGCTCCCGGTCGCGTTCACGCTCCACCTCCCGGCCCTCATCTCGCCGGGCCGGCGTGAAGCCGTTCTCCACAGTGGGGAACTCTTGAGAGGTCTCTTCGGGCATGACCACCCCCTTCGGTGACGAGAATCGCCCATCAGAGCATTCCCAAACCGGTAGCGGGTGCAACAATTAAGAACGTCAAGAGTGGGGCAGGCCGCGGGTAGACAAGGTCAGAAGAGAATCGACGCGAAAGCGCCGACCTCCTCGAAGCCGACTTTGCGGTAGACGGCCCGGGCCGGGGCGTTGTAGTCGTTCACGTACAAGCTCACCACCGACGCGAAATCGCGCAGCGAGTACTCGACGACCGCCGCCATCCCGGCCGCGGCGATGCCCTTGCCGCGCAACGCCGGGTGCGTCCACACCCCCTGGATCTGGCACGCCTGCTCGGTCACCGCGCCGATCTCGGCCTTGAACACCACGTGCCCGTCTTCCATCCAGGCGAAGGCCCGGCCGGCGTGCACGAGTTCGGAGACCCGGGCGCGGTAGGAATAGCCGTTGTCGTCGCCGACCGGCGAGACTCCGACCTCCTCGGTGAACATCGCTATACAGGCCGGCAGCAGGGTGTCTATCTGGTTCGCGGTCACCGGCTTCACCCGGAAGTCCGGGGTCACGGTCGGCGAGGAGCCGCGGATCTCCATCAGCGGCTGGCTGGAGCGCACCTCGCGGGCCGGGCCCCAGGACGGTCGCAGCTGTTCCCACAGCGCCATCGCGGCGTCGGCCGGACCGACGATCGAGGAGCAGCGGCGGCCCTGGCGGCGGGCCCGCTCGGCGAAGGCCCGCACGGCCTCCGGATTGGCCTGGACCGGGACCAGGTTCGCGCCGGAGTAGCACAGCGCGTCGAGCTTGCCGTTCACGATGTGGCCCCAGACCTCGCCGCCCAGGCGCCACGGGTCCAGGCCGGAGGCCTCCACCCGGGAGGCCACGAAGACGTTCGAGACCGGGTCGCGCGCCAGCAGCGCACGGACGTCGGCCAGATCGGCCACGCCGAGCAGCCTGGTGTTGGTCCCGCGGACCCTCGACAACACGCTCATCGCACGCTCACCAGTTCACTGTACGGCGGTTAACCGCAGCCTGCCCTGCTCTGTAGCGGAAACGGCCGCGCACCGACCGACCATACGGCTATTCGGTGCGCGTCGTGACCCGAAGCCCTCTACTAGAGGCTGGAAACACTCTAGAGAAGCCCTCTGTAGCCCCGTACAGGACGGTACTGGAAGCGGAGCGTTAAAGCGCGGCGTTCACAGACTCCACGACCTCACCGGTCTCGGTGTCGATCTCGATGCCCATGTCCGAGGCCATCTTGAAGGCCTCCTCGATCAGCGTCTCCACGATCTGCGCCTCGGGCACGGTCTTGATGACCTCGCCGCGCACGAAGATCTGGCCCTTGCCGTTGCCGGAGGCCACGCCGAGGTCGGCCTCGCGGGCCTCGCCCGGACCGTTCACCACACAGCCCATGACCGCCACCCGCAGCGGCACCTTCAGACCGTCCAGAGCGGCGCTGACCTGGTCGGCGAGCTTGTAGACGTCGACCTGGGCCCGACCGCAGGAGGGGCAGGAGACGATCTCCAGGCCGCGCTGGCGCAGCCCCAGCGACTCCAGGATCTGCTGCCCGACCTTGACCTCCTCGACCGGCGGCGCGGACAGCGAGACCCGGATGGTGTCCCCGATGCCCTCGGCCAGCAGCGCGCCGAACGCGACAGAGGACTTGATAGTGCCCTGGAACGCCGGACCGGCCTCGGTGACGCCGAGGTGCAGCGGATAGTCGCACTGCTCGGCCAGCAGCCGGTAGGCGTTGATCATCACGACCGGGTCGTTGTGCTTGACCGAGATCTTGATGTCGCGGAAGTCGTGCTCCTCGAACAGCGAGCACTCCCACAGCGCCGACTCGACCAGCGCCTCGGCGGTGGCCTTGCCGTACTTCTCGTACAGCCGCTTGTCCAGCGAACCGGCGTTGACCCCGATCCGGATCGGGACCCCGGCGTCCTTGGCCGCGCGGGCGATCTCGCCGACCTTGTCGTCGAAGGCCTTGATGTTGCCGGGGTTGACCCGCACCGCCGCACAGCCGGCGTCGATGGCGGCGAAGACGTACTTGGGCTGGAAGTGGATGTCGGCGATGACCGGGATCTGCGACTTCCTCGCGATCGCCGGCAGCGCGTCGGCGTCGTCCTGCGAGGGCACCGCCACCCGGACGATCTGACAGCCGGCCGCGGTCAACTGCGCGATCTGCTGCAACGTGGCGTTCACGTCCGCGGTCAACGTCGTGGTCATCGACTGCACGGACACCGGGGCGTCACCGCCGACCGGGACGGAACCCACCATGATCTGGCGGGACTTGCGGCGGATGGCAAGCGGCTTGGTCGGGAGTGCGGGCATGCCCAGCGCGATGGCGGTCAAGATCTCACCGTTCCGTGAATGGTTGCTACTGCCGTCAACGCTACGGCACTGCCGTGGGGTGTCCGCGCACACCGCGAGATTTTCACTTGGCCTTCACTGGCGCCATAGTGGCGCAGGTCACAGCTACCGCGCGGACGGTCCGAAGTCAATGCCCGATCAGGCCGATGTCCGATCAGCTCGGGAACTTCAGCGGGTTGGTGATGTCGGCGGCCATCAGCAGCAGCGAAAGGCCGACGAACAGGACCAGGAAGGTGAACGCGGCCGGCATCAGCTTGTTCAGGTCCACGCGGCCCGGGTCCGGGCGGCCGACCAGCTTGGCGACCTTGCGGCGCCCGGACTCGTACAGCGCGATCGCGATGTGCCCGCCGTCCAGCGGCAGCAGCGGCAGCAGGTTGAAGATGCCGATGAACAAGTTGATGCTCGCGATGTACTGCAGGAAGCTGGCGTAGCCGCCGTCCTTGATCACGCTGCCGGTCAGGCTCGCCATGCCGACCACGCCGACCGGGGCGTTGGCCGAGCGCGGCTGGCTGGTGTTGGTCGCGGCCTGGAACAGCTTGGGGATCGAGGCCGGGATGTCGACCAGGCCGGTGACCGAGCCCTTGGCGTAGCTGCCGAAGTCGCTGAAGCCCTGGCCGAGCGCGCTGACCGGGCCGGGGTGCTTGGTGATCTCCGGCGGGGCCTGGATGCCGATCATCAGGCCGAGCTGGACCTGGTTCGGGTCGGCCGAGACGTTGCCGACCGCCGGGGTGATCGTCGTCGTCTTCTGCTGGCCGTCGTGCAGGTAGGTCACGGCGACCGGGACCGGGGCGGAGGTCGGCTTGTTGTCGGCGCCGAGCGAGGGCTGGCCCTTGTGCAGCTGGTCGGTGACGTCCTGCCAGCTGTGTGTCGGCACGCCGCCGACCGCGATGATCTTGTCCCCGTTGGCCAGGCCCGCGGCCAGCGCGGGGCTCTGGGCGTCCCCGGTCCCGCAGGCGCCGGCGGTGGTCTTCAGGCACTGGGTGACCGTGCCGACCGTGCCGGACAGGTCCCGGGTGGCCACGCCCCAGGTCAGCGGGACCATCAGCAGCAGCACGAGCGCGATGATGAAGTGCACCAGCGAGCCGGCCGAGAGCGTCAGCAGCCGCCAGCCCAGCGGCTTGCGGTAAAAGGCCCGCGGCTCGTCCTCCGGGTCGATCGGCTCCAGGTCCGTCATCCCGACGATCTTCACGTAGCCGCCGGCCGGGATGGCCTTGACGCCGTACTCGGTCTCGCCCCGGCGGAACGACCACAGCCGCGGCCCGAAACCGACGAAGAACTCCGTGACCTTGCCGCCGGCCTTGCGGGCGCACACCATGTGCCCGGCCTCGTGCAGCATGATCGATGCGATGAGCGCGAGGGCGAACAGGATGATGCCTAGCGGGCCCACTTATCCACCTAACGTAGTCGGCACGGATGCCTGTCGACGTCTGTCGTCTTCTCAGCCGGCCGTCAGTTCGCGTGCCCGCGCACGCGCCCAGGAATCCGCCTCCAGAACGGCCTCCAGGGTAAGGTCCCCACCCTGAGAGCGCCCTGAACCGGCGTGTTCGGCGACCACCCGTTCGATGGTATCGACGATCGCCGGGAAGCGGAGGCGGCCGGCCAGGAATGCCGCCACACACTCCTCGTTGGCACCGTTGAAGACGGCCGGAGCGGTCCCTCCGGTTGCGCCGACCTGCTTGGCCAGCCGGACCGAGGGGAAGGCCTCGTTGTCCAGAGGGAAGAACTCCCAGGTCGAGGACTCACTCCAGTCTATGGCCGGGGCGGCGCCGGGGACCCGGTCCGGCCAGCCCAGGGCCAGCCCGATCGGCAGCCGCATGTCCGGCGGGCTGGCCTGGGCCAGCGTCGAGCCGTCCACGAACTGCACCATCGAGTGCACGATGGACTGCGGGTGCACCACCACCTCGATGCGGTCGAAGGGCACATCGAACAACAGGTGCGCCTCGATCACCTCCAGGCCCTTGTTCACCAGCGTCGCGGAATTGCAGGTGATCAGCGGGCCCATGTTCCAGGTCGGGTGCTTCATGGCCTGCTCGGGCGTCACGTCGGCCATCTCGGCCCGGGTCCGGCCCCGGAACGGGCCGCCGGAGGCGGTGACGATCAGCTTCTCGACCTCTTCGGCCCGGCCCCCGCGCAACGCCTGGGCCAGCGCCGAGTGCTCGGAGTCGACCGCCGTGATCTGCCCGGGCTTGGCCAGCCGGGTGACCAACTCGCCGCCGATGATCAGTGACTCCTTGTTGGCCAGCGCCAGGATCCGGCCGGACTCCAGGGCGACCAGGGTGGCCTTCAGCCCGGCGGCGCCGTCGATGGCGTTCAGGACGATGTCGCACTCGCGCGCGGCCAACTCGGTCGCGGCCTGCGGGCCGGCCAGGATCTCAGGGATCTGGAACTCCCCCGCGGAGTAGCCGCGCTTCTGGGCCGCGGCGTAGAAGGCGAGGTTCAGGTCCTGCGCGGCACTGCCCTTGGCCACCGCCACCGTCCGCGCACCGGTGGCCAGCGCCTGCTCGGCCAGCAGTTCCGGGTTCCCGCCGCCGGCCGCCAGGCCGACGACCCGGAACCGGTCGGGGTTGCGGGCGACCAGGTCCAGGGTCTGGGTACCGATGGAACCGGTCGAGCCGAGCAGGATGATGTCACGCGGGAAGTGGGTCACGCCGCTCATTGTGGCGCACCCCGAGGCGTGGTCAGGGCACTGCGGCCGGACCGTCGCAGGAGATTCACGGGATGTGCTCATTTCCGCCACGATCGCGGTTGAACGGGGCGGCTACATCTCCATCAGGCGGGCCGACAGCCCGCCGACCGGGATCCGGTCGATCTCGCTGCCGGCGTCCCGCAGGTCCGTGAGCACCAGGTCGTCGTACATCAGGTGGGCCGCGTCGTGCGGCCAGAGCACGGCCCAGAGCCACAGGCCGCCGGCTTCGCCGAGGAAGACCGCGCGGTCGCCGGTGTCCGGGACGTTCCACATGGAGGTCGAGCGGCCCGCGGCGTAGAGCTTGGCGTGGGCGGCGGTCTGCTCGAAGATCTCGCCGGGGTCCGGGCCCTCCAGCCCGGCGAAGCGGGCGCCCAGGCCGATGCCCATCTCCTCGGCGATCAGGAGGAGTTCGCCGACCCCGCCGAAGGGGTTGGGGCCGGCACACGCCACCGCGGTCGCGCGGGCTCCGGCTTCGTCACCCGCGTAGGCGACGCCGGTGAACTCCCAGCCGGCCGGCAGGGGCCAGGGCATCCAGACCGGGACCTGGCTGTTGACGGCCGTCTCGGCCAGTTCCTTGACGGTCGGAGGCTGGACCGGTTGCAGCGGGTGGACCGCGCCGTGCAGGTCGCACTGCCAGGTTGTGGCGAGCAAGCCAGGGGCGCGCACCCGCTTCCCACAACGTGGGCAGCTGGGCTCGGCCTTCATAGAGACTGACGGTCCTCTCGTGGCGGGCGGTCCGTCAAGCCCCGTCACCCGGATGGCGGGAGGTCGGAACCGTGGATGGGGCGCGGTTCCACGCCCGCGCCCCCGCCGGACTCCCGCGCCCTGCCGCGCTCCGGTCCCGCCAACGGATTCGGTTACGCCAAGGGGGTCGGGCGGCCGGGCTGCTCGCCGCCCCTGGCCTCGCCGTAGGAGCGCTTCGGGACCATCACCTTGCGGCGGAAGACGCAGACCACGGTGCCGTCCTGTTTGTAGCCCTTGGTCTCGACGTAGACGACGCCGCGGTCGTTCTTCGACTTGGACTCGGTCTTGTCCAGGACCACGGTCTCGCCGTAGATGGTGTCGCCGTGGAAGGTCGGGGCGATGTGCCGCAGCGACTCCACTTCCAGGTTCGCGATCGCCTTGCCGGAGACGTCGGCCACCGACATGCCCAGGAGCAGCGAGTAGATGTAGTTGCCGACCACCACGTTGCGCTTGAAGTCGGTGGACTCCTGCGCGTAGTTCGCGTCCAGGTGCAGGGGGTGGTGGTTCATGGTGATAAGGCAGAACAGGTGGTCGTCGTACTCGGTGACCGTCTTGCCCGGCCAGTGCTTGTACACCGCGCCGACCTCGAACTCCTCGAAATACCGGCCGAACTGCATGGGTCGGGTCCTTCCTCGCCTGGTCGCCGCCGGTCGCCGGTCGGCGCTGCCTGTGTCCTGCCCGCTCCCGTCATCTTGGCGCAGTCGGCTACCGGCCAGTAGTACGCCGGGCGGTGAGGTCGGCCACGTTCTTGACGCGGTGGCCCGGCCCTGATGTGATGCCCGGCGTGACCGGCAGTCCCATATCCGACTACGGATACCCCGCGCCCTTCGCGGCTCCGAGACCACCGCGGGCCCGGACCTCGGTGGCCGGCCTCGGCGTGGCGCTGATCGTCCTGCTGGCCCTGGACGCCGCGGTGGCGGCCCTGGCCGCGGGCGTGCTGGTCTGGCGGCACCAGGTACTCGGCACACTGCTCACCGACCCCGGCTCCCTCGGCCCGGACGACCTGCACGACTCAGACCGGCTGGCGCTGGGCGCCGTGGGCTGGCTCTACATCTTCCTGGTCGCCACCATCGCGGTCTTCATCTGCTGGTTCTGGGCGGCCCGCAACAACGCCGAGCTCTACTCCCCGAACCGCGGCACCCTGAGCGTCGGCTGGGCGATCGGCAGCTGGTTCCTCCCGCTGGCCAACTGGGTCCTGCCGCTGCTCGTGGCCCGCGACATCCACCGCGGCACCATGGCCGGCCGCAAGGACAAGCCGGCCGGCGGCGGCCAGATCACCGGCTGGTGGTGGGGCCCCTACGTGATCGCGGAGATCCTGGCCCTGGTCTGTAGCGGCGAGAACGGCAACGCCAAAAAAGCCGCCGACTTCACCGACTTCGCCCACGACCTGCAAACCGTGGCGGCGACCGGCGTCGCGGCCCTGATCGCGACGATCGCGGCGGCCCTGCTGGCGATCGGCTACGTGCGCACCATCACCAAGACCCAGAACGCCCGCAACCGCGAGGGCGACTGGTACGGCGGTCCGGGGCCGGCGGTGCTGCCGGGGCCTTACGGGATGGGGTACGGATACGGGTACGGGGCGCCGATGCCGGGCTACCCGATGCCGCAGATGCAGATGCCCGGCTATCCCGCGCCGCGAATGCCGATGCCGATGCCACCGCAGCCACCAGCCTGGCCGACGGAGACTGCACCGGTGGTGCAGGACCGGATTCCGCCGGTGCAGGACCGGATTCCGGTGGCCGACACGCAGATCGCCGACACGCATAGTGCCGAGACCCAGAGCGGCGAGGCATGGAGCGGCGATGTGCCGAAGCCGGAGGAGCCCGGGGACTGGCTTACGCCGCCGAACTGACTCGCCATCGAGCCTAGGCCGACCTCCTGGCAGCCCATGCTCGTGGTCGAGTCTCGCCTGCCGGCCGCCGCAAAAGCGCTGCCGAACTGACCGGCATGCGCCGCAGCCTCAACGCACCTGGCCGCACAGCTGCCGAGGCAAACTGGTCGGCCGCCGAGGCTTCACCGTAAGCGCCCCGCCTCAGCCGCACAGCTGCCGAGGCAAGCTCACCGCCCGCCGCGGCCTCACCGCAACCGCAGCCGCTTCCGCGACTGCCCCGCCGCCTCAGTCCTCGAGCTCGCCCTCGCCGCCGGCGTCGCCGACACCCACCGCGACGGCCCCGTAGGCCTCCATCTCCCCGGCCGGAAGCACCTCGGAGATGTGCGGCGTCAGCTTCTTCAGCAGCAGTGTCAGCTGCTCCTCGCTGAGCACGTCGCCAACCACCGTCGCGTGCGCCAGGTCGCCGATCAGCGAGGCGGCGCGGGACAGGCCCGCGTCGCGGTCCCAGGCGCGGTAGGTGGCGGCGCGGGCGTAGCCGCGGGCCACGCGGGCGGCGCCCACCCGCTCGTGGCGCAGGAGTTCCAGGTCGGCGGCGTCCAGGACTTCGCGGCGGTCCACCTCGAAGATCACGTCCGGCCGCTCCAGGGCGGCGCCTATCTGGTCCACCTGCGGGCGCTCCAGGTTGGAGACCGCGGTGACCAGGCCGTTGACGTGCCGGCCGTGCGGGCCGTAGGCCCACCAGCCCGGGACCTCGGCCACCACCAGGAACTCGCGGGTGACGATGGCCTGGGCGCCGATCGCGCTGGAGGGTGTGTAGTGCTCCGGGGCCGGGACCGCCTGGAGTTGGAACAGGCGGAAGCCGCCGTCGATGCCGAGCGAGAGGGTCATGTCGTCGGCGATGCCCAGACCGGCCTGCGCCGGGTCCGGGTAGACCAGCAGGCCGACCGGGACCTCGGTCTTCGGCGAGGCCTCGTCGTCGTCCACGGACAGGGTGTCGTGGTCCTGCCACGCCGAGGGGATGAACGTGGTCACGCCCCGGTTGAGCGCGTCGTAGAGGTCGACCTTGTGGTGGTCCGGCCCCACGAACCTTGTCCCGTCCATCCTCGCTATGACGTAGTAAGTCGCCACTGTTTACTTCCCGCCCTATACGTTCGCGCTCTTCAACCGCCTCAAGGCACCATCCTGCCGCAACCCGGCCCCCCGGTGGGAGCGACCACCTAAAAACCCAGGGAGCGCACGCCGGTGGCGACGGCGTCCGGTCGGTCCGCCGCGATCAGGTGTTTGGCATCCGGTAACTCTACGACTTCAGCCCCGGGAAACAAGCCCGCGAACTCGCGCTGGCGTTCGATCCACCGCCGGACATGTCTGTTCTCTGATTCGCCCGCCGCTCCGACCAGCACCTGTACCAGAACCTCGGGAAAGGGCCGCTCGCAGCGCAGCTCAAGTAACTCCACCGCGCAGGCCCGGTACGACGACAACTCGTTCACCACCGCCGCCGCGACCCGGCTGGACCGGTAGACGGCCCGCCCCAACTCCCGGTCCGGATCCCGGTGCGTGGTACTCGCGGACTGATAGACCAACCGCCGCACCGCCGGGCCCAGCACCTGGTTCAGGCCCAGCAGCGTGGTGCCGCGCACGAACGCCTGCCCGACCGCGCGCCCCGGCCCGCCCGCCGCCGGGGTGATGTCCGACTCCGCGCTGGCGTCGACGAAGACGATCCCGGCCACCCGCTCGGGGTGCAGCCGCGCGAAGGCCTCGGCGTGGAAGGCCCCGTAGGAGTGCCCGACCAGGACCACCTTCTCCCGCGGTGGCACGCCGACGGCGTCCAGGACCCGCCCCAGCCGCTCGGCCTCGCCGGCCAACGTCTGCGGCAGCGGCCGGCCGTCGGCTCCGAGCTCCGGCTGCGACCAGCCGAGCCCCGGCCGGTCGAAGCGCACCAGCCGGTGATCCCCGGCCAGCATCGGCACCACCGGGTCCCACTCGAACCAGGCGCCGGCCAGGCCCTGCACGAACAGCACCACCGGCCCGCCCGAACCGTCCCGCACGACATGCAGCAGCGTGCCGCGATCATCGACGAACCTCACCGCGCCTCCTCGCGGCCATGATCCCACGCGGAAGGGGCGAAACGCCGAAGCGCCCGGCGAACGACGGCCGGAAGACGGGGCTGGCAAGCCTCAAACAGCGCGGCCGCCCTCGGACGCCCGGGCCTCCCCCGCCGCCCGCGCCGCCCGGCGCACCAGCACCGGGATCAGTGCTTTGTGAATCGGTGCGGCGACCGTCCACAGCCCACGGCCGAGCGCGCCTCGATACTCGACCTCCGTGGTCCAGTGCACACCGCGCGCGTCGAGGTGGACGATGTTGCGCGCGGCCAGCAAGCGCGATGGCGCCGCGAGCACGACCCGCTCCGGATCGGACTCCGCGACCGTCCAGCCCAGCACCCGCTCCGGGGCGAGCGGCACCCGCAGGCCGAGGCAGCGCCAGCCCACCCGCAGGAACACCCGCGTCGGCGGCGAAGCACCTTCCCAGACAGCGCGGGCCCACTGTTCCGCGGTCCGTTCGTCCCCGGCGGGACGGTCGAAGTCCCCTGTGAACCTGAAATCCGGCACGGCACCTTAATGTACACGTGTCCACTAAGCTGGGCCCATGACGCGGCGACGCATGGCACCCGAGGAACGGCGCGCCCAGCTGATCGGGATCGGCGCCCGGCTCTTCGCCGAACGGCCCTACCACGAGGTCCAGATGGACGAGGTCGGCGCCGCCGCGGGCGTCACCCGCGGCCTGGTCTACCGCTACTTCCCGAGCAAGCGCGACCTGTTCGCGGCCGTCTACCGGCAGGCCGCGGACGGGCTGCTCGACGCCACCGGACCGGCCGGGGACGCCACCGCCGCCGGGCAGTGGATCGCGGCCGGACTCGACGCGCACTTCGACTACTTCGCCGCCAACGCCACGACGGTGCTCTCCGCCAACTGCGACCTCGCGGGCGACCCGGTGATCCAGAGCATCATCGGCGAGGAGACGGCCATCCTGCACCGGCGACTCCTCGACGCCCTGGACCCGGCCGGGCCGGAGCGCGACGTCGCCGCGGTGGCCCTGCTGGCCTGGCTGTCATTCGTCCGGGTCAGCAGCATCGAATGGCTGCGGCACGGCCGCATCACTCGCGACGACCTGCGGTCGCTGTGCCTGCGCACGCTCTCCGGCGCACTGTCCTCGACGAACCCTGCGGACCCGGCGGACCCCGCGGGCCATGCCGGCCGCGCGGAGCCCGCAGACCCCGCGACATCAGCAGCCCCCGCGACGGCCGCCGATTCCCGGGCCACCGACTCCCGGAGATCGGCAGGCGCTCGCGCATCAGCCCTCGATCAGGAGGCTCACTTCGCCTTGTAGTCCTCCAGCAGCCGCCGGCCGATGATCATCTTCTGGATCTCGGCGGTGCCCTCGCCGATCAGCAGCATCGGCGCCTCGCGATACAGCCGCTCGATCTCGTACTCCTTGGAGTACCCATAGCCGCCGTGGATCCGGAAGGAGTCCTCGACGACCTCCTTGCAGTACTCGGCGGCCAGGTACTTCGCCATCCCGGCCTCCAGGTCGTTGCGCCGGCCGGCGTCCTTGACCTTCGCCGCGCGCACCATCATCGCGTGCGCGGCCTCGACCTTGACGCCCATCTCGGCCAGCTTGAACTGGATGGCCTGGTGCTGGGCGATCGGCTTGCCGAAGGTGGTGCGCTGCTGGGCGTAGGCGGCGCCGAGTTCGAAGGCGCGCACCGCGATGCCGCAGGCCCGGGCGGCGACGTTGACCCGGCCGACCTCGACGCCGTCCATCATGTGCGCGAAGCCCTTGCCCGGGGTGCCGCCGAGGATCCGGTTCGCCGGGATGCGGTAGTCGGACAGCACCAGTTCGGTGGTGTCGACGCCCTTGTAGCCCATCTTCTCGATCTTGCCCGGGATGGTCAGGCCGGGCGCCACCTCGCCGAAGCCGGCCGGCTTCTCCACCAGGAAGGTGGTGAGGTTCTTGTGCGCGGCGGGCTCGCCGAGGTCGGTGCGGGCCAGCAGGGCGACCAGTGTGGAGGAACCGCCGTTGGTCAGCCACATCTTCTGGCCGTTGACGACGTAGTCGTCGCCGTCCGGCACGCCCTTGGTCGTGATCGCCGCGACGTCCGACCCGAGCGCCGGCTCGGACATCGAGAACGCGGCGCGGACCTCGCCCTCGGCCATCCGGGGCAGGAAGTGCTGCTTCTGCTCGTCGGTGCCGTGCTGCTTGAGCATGTAGGCCACGATGAAGTGGGTGTTCAGGATCCCGGACACCGACATCCAGCCGCGCGCGATCTCCTCCACGACCAGCGCGTAGGTGAGCAGCGACTCGCCGAGACCGCCGTACTCCTCCGGGATCATGAGCCCGAACAGGCCCATCTCCTTCATGCCCTCGACGATCTGCGTCGGGTACTCGTCGGCGTGCTCCAGCTCGTTGGCGACCGGGATGATCTCCTTGTCCACGAAGGTGCGGACGGTCGCCAGGATCTCCTGCTGGATGTCGGTCAGCCCGTCGGTCTGCGCCAGGCGCGCCATCTCAGGCCTCCGGCGCTTCGAAGGAGCTGGTGCGGGACATGCCGGCGGCCCGGCCCTTGCCCGCGATGACCAGGGCCATCTTGCGGGAGGCCTCGTCGATCATCTCCTCGCCCAGCATCGCCGAGCCCTTCTTCCCGCCGGCCTCGGAGGTGTAGTAGTCGTACGCGTCCAGGATCAGCTCGGCGTGGTCGTAGTCCTCCTGGGCCGGGGAGTAGATCTCGTTGGCCGCCTCGACCTGGCCCGGGTGCAGGACCCACTTGCCGTCGAAGCCGAGCGCGGCCGAGCGGCCGGCGACCTCGCGGAACGCGTCCACGTCCCGGATCTGCAGGAACGGGCCGTCGATCGCCTGCAGGTTGTGCATGCGCGCGGCCATCAGAATGCGCATGAGGATGTAGTGGTACGGGTCGGCCGGGTAGCCCGGGATCAGCGCGCCGACGACCAGCGACTTCATGTTGATGCTGGCCATGAAGTCGGCCGGGCCGAAGATGATGGTCTCCAGACGCGGGCTGGCGGCGGCGATCTCGTCGACGTTCACCAGGCCGGCGGCGTTCTCGATCTGCGCCTCGATGCCGATCTTGCCGACCTCGAAGCCCATCGTCTTCTCGATCTGCGTGAGCAGCAGGTCCAGGGCCTGCACCTGGGCGGCGTTCTGCACCTTGGGCAGCATGATGGCGTCCAGGTTCGCCCCGGCGCCCTCGACCACGGTGACCACGTCGCGGTAGGTCCACTCGGTGGTCCAGTCGTTGACCCGCACCACCCGGGCCTTGCCGGTCCAGTCCCCCTCATTGAGGAACTTCACGATCGTGTGCCGGGCCTCCGGCTTGGCCAGCGGGGCGCAGGCGTCCTCCAGGTCCAGGAAGACCTGGTCGGCCGGCAGCCCCTGGGCCTTCTCCAGGAAGCGCGGGTTGGAGCCGGGGACGGCCAGACACGAACGGCGCGGGCGCTGGGGGCGAGCGGAGTCGGACATGGGGTGGGTTCCCTCCCGGGAGTGGGTACGGACCGCTGATATAGCCGTCACGTTACTGGCGGGTCACCTAACGCGTCATCATGACGCGCGCCACTTCCGGGGGCCGCTTCATGGGGATCAGTGCGCGCTCTGCCCCCGGTTCGCGGTCACCACGAGCAGCAATCCGCCGAGGATCAGGACCGCCCCGGGAATCGCCCACACAGAGGGGATCTGGTGCAGGAACACGGCGGCGATCACGGCGGCCGTGGGCACCTCCAGCAGGATCGCGGTGGAGATGACGGTCGCGCTGGTGGTCTTCACCACCCGGTTGAAGAGCGTGTGCCCGAGGAACTGCGCCAGGAGGGTGAGCGCGCCGATTTTCAGCCACGCGTTGCCGCCGAACCCGACGAGCGAGGACCCGGTCGCCACCGCTGCGCCGATCAGGAAGACCGAGGCCGCGCCGTAGCAGAGAAAGGCGTAGGTCGGCAGCGACGCCGTCTTGCGCACCTCGCCGCCGATGGTCATGTAGACGGCGGCGAACGCGGCGGCGCTCAGCGCGAGCAGGTCGCCCTGGAACGCCCGCGCCGAAGCGTGGAAGTCCACCCCGGACAGCACGATCACCCCGACGAACGCCACCGCGATCCCGCCGAACGCCCGGCGCGGCACATGGTGGCCCAGCACCTTCGCCACGATCGCGGCGAAGATCGGCTGCGTCGCGGCGAACGCCGTGGCCGACGCCACGGAGGACATCTTCGCGGCCGGCGTCCAGGTCGCGAAGTGCGCGCCGAGGATGAGGCCGGAGACGAGGGCCAGCAGGGTGGTGCGGCGGCCGAGACCGCGCAGCTCGGCACGCAGGTTCCGGCGCAGGAGGACGTAGGGGGCGAAGACCGCGGCGGCTATCGCGTTGCGCCAGAAGGCGATGGCCATCGCGGGCGCGGCGGCCGCGGCGATGAGCGGCCCGGACGTGCCGACCGCGGTGACCGCCACGCCGAGCACCGCGATGTCGGCTTTGGGCGGCCGATGGACCGCGGAGACACGGACCGGGGCGGACGGCACGCCGACCGGAACCGTCGCGGCGCTGTCGGCGGTCACCTGGGGATCCCGGTCACGTGTAAGCCCCTGTCGGTGGGTGGAGTCCTGTCAACGGGATTCAGCGTAGCCGGGGGCGCAAGGAGGTCAGGTGGGCGCTCAGTATGCGGGCGGCGCCAGTATCGCGGCGGCCATGGAACGCACGGCGGCCACCGCCGCGGCCCGCTTCTCCTGCGGCGCGTGCAGCGATTCGGCGAAGACTCCCCGCATGCCGTGGACCATGAACGCCGCGGCCAGGACCGGATCCGCGGGCGCGAACTCCCCCGCGGCGATGCCCGCCTCGATGTGCGCCAGCAGCGCGTCGCGGGTCATCTCGACCTCCGGGTGGGCCGGCCCACCGGCGTGGAACAGCGCTCCCCGTGATCGACCGCAACCGGTGCGAGGGGAAGGCCGAGTGCGTGACGGTCTGCCCGTACGACGTCTTCGACGTCCGCCGCCTCACCCCCGAGGAGCGCGAGGGCATGTCGCTGCTCGGCTCGCTCAAGTCCTGGGCGCACGGCCACAAGCAGGCGATCGTCGCGCGCCCGACGGACTGCGGCACGTGCGGCCTGTGCGTCAAGGCGTGTCCGGAGAGCGCGATCGCGCTGCGCAAGGTATGAGACGCTACGGCCATGCCCGAGCAGCCCGCGCAGCCCGCACCGCCCACTGACGGGGACCAGAAGCGCGAGAAGAACGAGAAGAACGAGACCCCCTGGGTCCCCGAACCCGACTTCGACGCGGCCCTGATCGAGGAGGCGGCCAAGAAGTCGGGGCTGGTCTGGCTGAGCCCGGCCGGCCTGTCCGCGAAGGCCGACGCCGGCCGACCGAGCGGAAGGAGCGGGCCGAGCGCACCGGGCGGCCCGAGCGGCCCACAGGCGGTCTGGCACGTCTGGCACGACAGCGCGGTGACCATCGTCGCCGGCGGCGCCGAACAACCGCTCCCGATGTGGGCGGTCCCCGGCCGGGTGGTCGAGGTCGCGATCCGGAGCAAGGAGCAGGGCGGCCGCCTGATCAGCTTCCTGAGCCAGGTGGCACTGGTGGCACCCGGCACCCCCGAATGGGGCGCGGCCGCCGAGGCGCTGCACGCCGAGCGCCTGAACCTGGCCGAGGGCGACCGGTACCGGCAGCGCTGGGCCGAGGAGTCGGCCATCCTGCGGATGCGGCCGCTGGGCGGCGCGGTCACGCCGGATGACGGGTCCGGCGCGGCCCGGCCGCTGCCGACGCCGGCTACTACTTTGGGGCGGATGCCGCGGATGGTCGGCGGGCTGCCGCGGGAGCGGGCGCGGAAGAAGTAGGGGCGGTTCCGGGCCTGGCTGTTTCGGGCCTGGCTGTTTCGGGCCTGGCTGTTTCGGGCCTGGCTGTTTCGGGCTCGGCCCCGACCACCCATTCGGCAGAACCCCAGCATCTCCGCACAAACCGCCGGGTACCGCACCCGCATGAACCGTGCCGCCCTCGAAGCCGCCAACGCCGACCCCAACGAGCGCGGGCGCAAGGGGCGGATCGGGTTCTTCGTCTTCATGGCGCTGCTCATGCAGCTGGCCTTCGTCGTCTCCTACACCGGCGCCATGCATGGCCCGCAGCGGCCGCATCGCATGCCGGTGGGGGTGGTGGCGCCGCCGCAGGTGGTACAGCAGTTGCAGAAGACGTCCGATCAGGCCGGGCCGCTGTTCACGCTCAAGGTGGAGGCCAGTGCGGCGACCGCCGAGGACGCGATCAAGCACCGGCGGGTGCTCGGCGCGTATCTGCCGGCGGCGGTCGGGAACGCCGATGAGTTGCTGGTGGCCACGGCTGTCGGGCCGGCGGCTCCGCAGGCGCTGACCGTCGCGTTCACGCAGGCCGCGCAGGCGCAGCAGCACACGTTGCAAGTGCGGGATGTGCTGCCGCCGCACCGGGGCGACATCGAGGGGCTGGTGCCCTTCTATCTGGTGATCGCCTGGACCGTGGGCGGCTACCTGGTCTCGACGCTGGTGGGGCTGATGGGCGGAATGAAGAGCTCGACGCCGCGGCTGGCGCTGGAGCGGATCGGGATGCTGGCCGTCTACAGCTTCCTGGGCGGGGTCGGCGGGACGCTGATCGTGCACACGATCCTGGGCTTCCTGGGCGGCGGCTGGTGGACCCAGGCGCTGATCGGGATGCTGGTCGTGTTCTCGGTGTCGGTGTTCGCCAACGGCATGCAGAGCTTCCTCGGCCTGGTCGGGACCGGGATCGTGATCGGGCTGTTCGTGATCCTCGGCAACCCGTCCGGGGCCGGGCCGTGGCCGCGGAACATGATCCCGACGTTCTGGCGGGTGATCGGGCCGTGGCTGCCGAACTTCCAGGGGACCAACGCGGTGCGCGGGGTGGCGTACTTCCACTCCCAGGGCCTGTCGTCGGCGATCTGGGTGTTCGTGATCTACGCCGCGATCGGGATGGCGCTCTCGGTGGCCGGGGCGGGCCGGGACAACGCGATTCTTCGGATGAGTGAGCATTAGAGCAGAATCGCGGGCATGCGCGACTTCATCCAGGGCCTGCCGAAGGCCGAACTGCACGTCCACCACGTGGGATCCGCCTCGCCCCGGGTCGTCGCCGACCTCGCGGCCCGCTACGAAGGACAAGCGTCTGCTACGCGCGGCAGCAAGAACCCAGTACCGGCCGACCCGGAGCTGCTGGCCGAGTACTTCACGTTCACCGACTTCCGGCACTTCATCGAGCTGTACCTGAGCGTGGTGGACCTGATCCGCACACCCGAGGACATCAGGGACCTGACCTACGGCGTGGCCCGGGACATGGCGGCGCAGAACATCCGGTACGCCGAGCTGACCTGCACCCCGTACTCGCATCTGCGGCGCGGTATCGATGCGATGGCGTACCTGGAGGCCATCGAGGACGCGCGGGTGGCCGCGCACCGGGACTTCGGGCTCACCCTGAAGTGGATCTTCGACATCCCCGGCGAGTCCGGCCCGGCGGCCGCGGCCGACACGGTCGCGCTGATCGAGGCCCGGCAGCCGGAGGCGCTGGTCGGGTTCGGGCTCGGCGGCCCGGAGATCGGCGTGCCGCGCCCGCAGTTCGCGCCGCACTTCGAGCGGGCGCTGGCGCTGGGCCTGCACAGCGTGCCGCACGCCGGGGAGTCCACCGGCCCGGAGACCGTGTGGGACTCGCTGCGGCACCTCAAGGCCGAGCGGATCGGGCACGGGACGTCGCTGGTGCAGGACCCGGAGCTGGTCGCCTACCTCGGCGAGCACCGGATCCCGATCGAGGTGTGCCCGACCTCCAACATCGCCACCGGCGTGGTGAAGGACCTGGACCAGCACCCGATCCGGGCGATGGTCCAGGCCGGCCTGCTGGTGACGGTCAACAGCGACGACCCGCCGATGTTCGGCACCGACCTGAACCACGAGTACGAGGTCGCCGCGAAGCTGCTGGGCCTGGACGAGCGCGGGATCGCGGAGCTGGCGAAGAACGCGGTCCAGGCCTCGTACCAGGACGCCGAGGGCAAGCGGACGCTGGCCGCCGAGATCGACGCCTACACCGCCCAGGCCCGATGATCGGGAATGGCGAAACCGCACAACGAGTTGGAGTACGCATGACAGTGGAGATCCCCGCCGAAGTCCGCGCCCTGCTGGAGCAGCCGGTCCTGGTCAACCTGGCCACCGTGCGCCCCGACGGCGCGCCGCAGGTCAACCCGATGTGGTTCAAGTGGGACGGCGAGCTGATCTGGTTCACCCACACCAATCGGCGGCAGAAGTTCAAGAACATCGCGCACGAGCCGCGGGTCTCGGTCTCCATGATCGATCCCGACGACAAGTACGGGTACCTGGAGGTGCGGGGCGTCGTGGAGAAGATCGAGGACGACCCGGAGGGCACCATGTACCAGCTCCTGTCGGAGTGGTACGACGGGACCGCCATCACCCCGGACGACGCGCAGTACCGGGTGAAGATCGGCGTGCGGCCGACGAAGGTCGTCCGCTAGCAGAGCACGTCGGCGGGCCCGGTTCGTCGATCAGTCGACGAACCGGGCCTGTCCGGGCTGTCTCAGAGCAGCTGCACGGACTCCGCGTAGTGGCAGGCCGCCTTGTGCACCGCGTCGTCGCTGGTGGCCATCCCGCCCGGGCCGCGCCCGACCAGCAACGGCTCCTCGTTGATGCACTTGTGCTGCTGCTCGGAGGTCAGGGTCTGGAACTTCGGGCAGCGGGTCCGGAAGCGGCAGCCGGAGGGCGGGTTCGCCGGGGACGGCACGTCGCCCTGCAACAGGATCCGCTGGCGGGTGCGCTCACGGCGCGGGTCCGGGATCGGGATCGCGGAGATCAGCGCCTGCGTGTAAGGGTGCTGCGGGTGGTCGAAGAGCTGGTCGCGGGGGCCGAGCTCGACGATCTTGCCCAGGTACATCACCGCCACCCGGTCGGCGATGTGCCGGACCACCGACAGGTCGTGGGCCACGAACAGGTAGGCCAGGCCCAGCTCGTCCTGGAGCTCTTCCAGCAAGTTGATCACGCCGGCCTGGATCGACACGTCGAGCGCCGACACCGGCTCGTCCAGGACCAGCAGCTTCGGCCGCAGGGCCAGCGCCCGGGCGATGCCGATGCGCTGCCGCTGGCCGCCGGAGAACTCGTGCGGGTAGCGGTTTCCGTGCTCCGGCTTGAGGCCGACGGTGGCCATCAGCTCTTTGACCTTGTCGCGGCCCGCGTCCTTCTCGCCGTAGAGGCCGTGGATGCGCAGCGGCTCGGCGATGATCTCGTTCACCGTGATGCGCGGGTCCAGGGAGGCGAACGGGTCCTGGAAGACCAGCTGCATGTCGCGGCGCAGGCGGCGCAGATCGTTCTTGCCGACGGTGGTCAGGTCCACGCCGTCGAAGACCACCGTGCCGCTGGTCGCCGGCTGCAGGTGCAGCACCGCGCGCGAGGTCGTCGACTTGCCGCAGCCGGACTCGCCGACCAGGCCCAGGGTCTCCCCGGGGGCGATGTCGAAGGAGATGCCCGACACCGCCTGCACCACGCCGACCTGCTTGCGGAACAGGCCGGAGGAGCGGATCGGGAACTCCTTGACCAGGTTCCGGACCGTCAGCAGCGGGGCGGCCGGAGCGGACGCCGGGGCCGGCGTCGGGGTCGGGGTGGTGGTCACTGCGCGGCTCCGTTCTGCGGGTCGGCGCCCGGTTCGGTCCCCGGTCCGGCCGACGGCGAGCCCGGCGCGGTGCCCGGCTCAGTGCTCGGTCCAGCCGCCGGCGAGCCCGGCTCGATGCCCGGTCCGGTGCCCGGCCCGGTCGGCGGCAGGCCAGGTTCGGCGTCCGGGCGCTCACCGGGCGCCGCGTTCGGGTCGGTGCTGAAGATGTCCATCGCGCCCTCGCCCGTCAGCTGGTCGGAGTGGTGGCACGCGGCCTCGTGGTCGGCGCCCAGCGCGGGGAGCAGAGCCGGCTCGCTTTGCAGGCAGATGTCGGTCCGCAGCGGGCAGCGCGGGGCGAACGGGCAGCCCGGCGGCAGGTTCACCACCGAGGGCGGGGTGCCCGGGATCGGGGTCAGCTTCTCCTGGCTGCGCTGGTCCAGCCGCGGCAGCGAGCCCAGCAGACCCACGGTGTAGGGCATGCGCGGGTGGTAGTAGATGCCGTCGATCGGGCCGATCTCGACCGGCTTGCCGGCGTACATCACCAGCACCCGGTCGGCCTGCCCGGCGACCACGCCGAGGTCGTGGGTGATCAGCACCATCGCGGCGCCGGTCTCCTGCTGCGCCGCCCGCAGCGCCTCCAGCACCTGGGCCTGGACCGTCACGTCCAGCGCGGTGGTGGGCTCGTCGGCGATGATCACGTCCGGGTCGTTGGCCATCGCGATGGCGATCACCACGCGCTGCCGCATGCCGCCGGAGAACTCGTGCGGGTACTGGTCGATCCGCTTGTCCGGCGACGGGATGCCGACGATCTCCAGCAGCTCCAGGGCGCGCTTGCGGGCCACCGCCTTGGTGACGTCGTGGTGCGCCAGCACCGCCTCGGCCAGCTGCCAGCCGATCTTGTAGACCGGGTTCAGCGAGGTCATCGGGTCCTGGAAGATCATCGCGATCTGCCGGCCGCGGATCCCGGTCATCTCCTTCTCGGTCAGCCCGAGCAGTTCCCGGTCGCGGAACCGCACCGAGCCGGCCGTGCGCGCGGTCTTGGGCAGCAGCCCCATGACCGCCATCGAGCTCACCGACTTGCCCGAGCCGGACTCCCCGACGATGCCCAGCACCTCGCCGGCGTGCAGATCGTAGGAGACGCCGCGGACGGCCTGCACCGGCCCGTCGTCGCTGGGGAAGGTGACGGTCAGGTCCTTGACCGACAGCACGGTCTCCGGCGGCGGGCCGCCGCCGAAGCCGGGGGCGGGCGGGTACGCGGTGGCGCCCGCGTTGTCCGAGTGTTCGGGGTTCATGCGCGGGCCTTCGTCTGGGTCGGGTCGAGGGCGTCACGCAGGCCGTCGCCGATGAAGTTCACGGTCAGCGCGATCAGGATGATGAACAGGCCCGGGAAGTAGAACAGCCAGCCGCGCCCGCCGGTGGCCGCGGTCTCCCCGGCGGTGACCAGCGAGCCCAGCGAGATATCCGGGAACTGCACGCCGAAGCCCAGATAGCTCAGCGCCGTCTCGGTCAGCACCGCGGTCGCCACCAGCAGCGTGAACAGCACGATGATGGGGCCGGCCACGTTCGGGATGATGTGCCGGAAGATGATCCGCCGGTCGGTGGCGCCCAGCGCCCGCGCCGCCTCGATGTACTCCTTCTCGCGCACCGAGAGCACCTGGCCGCGGACCACTCGGGCCGAGCCGGTCCACAGCAGGCCGGCCAGCACGATCGCCAGCAGCGCCCAGTTGTTGCCGAACTTCTTGCCCAGCAGCGCGCCGACGGCCAGCGCCGGGATGGTCAGCACCAGGTCGACCAGGCGCATCATCAGGGTGTCGGTGATGCCCCGGTAGAAGCCGGAGACCGCGCCGTAGATCGAGCCGAAGAAGGTGCCGGCGATCGCCACCGTGAACGCGATCTTCAACGACAGCTGGGTGCCGGCCATCACCTGCGCCATGTGGTCGGCGCCGTTGGAGTCGGTGCCGAACGGGTGGCTGAGCGAGGGTCCCACCGAGAAGTCGTTGGTGAAGTCGTTCGGGCCGTACTTCCAGACCACCGGCCCGACGGTGGCGAACAGGATCACCAGGAACAGCACCACCAGCGAGGCCACCGCCAGCTTGTGCTGCCGGAACCGGCGGAACACCAGCTGCCACTGGTTGCGCGCCTCCACCGCGAACTCGCGGTCCGGCGGCTCGGTGCCGCCCTGCAGTATGTCCTCGCCGCCCGGGGTGACGGCGTCTATCATCAGCCCGGGCTGCTGGCCCTGCACGCCGAGGAACTCCGCGCCCCGGCCGCCCGGCGGGACCTCGGGTTCCACCGGCTCGTCGTTGACGTCCCGCTCCGGGAGGTTGTCAGCCACGCGTCATCCCTCCTAGGCCAGCCGGATGCGGGGGTCGAGGACCGCGTAGAGCAGGTCCGCGATCAGGTTGAAGACGATCACCAGCGTCGCGGAGATCAGCAGCCACGCCAGCACGGTGTTGGTGTCCTGGGTCTGGATGGCGTTGATGAACATCGTGCCCAGGCCCTGCCATTGGAAGATGCGTTCGGTGATCACCGTGCCGCCCATGATCGCCGCGACGTCCAGCGTCACCTGGGTGGTCATCGGGATCAGCGCGGTGCGCAGCCCGTGCCGCACCATGACCCGGCGCGGGGACAGCCCCTTGGCCCGGGCCAGCCGCATGTAGTCGCTGTTCAGCACGTCGAGCATCGACGCGCGCTGGAACCGGGCCCAGGTGGCGTAGGAGCTCAGGGCCAAGGTGATGGTCGGCAGCAGCAGGAAGCCGAACCAGGAGCCGAACCCGCCCCACTGGCCTCCGGGTGGCCCCAGGGTCTTGATGTCGGTGCCCAGGGAGTTGTTGATGTCGGTGGCCCAGATCTTCAGCAGGATCGCGAACCAGAACACCGGCAGCGACAGGAAGAAGAACCCGATCAGGGTCGCGACGTAGTCGGTGATGCTGTACTGCTTCATCGCGGTGATCACACCGACGATCACGGCCAGGATCAGCGCGATGACGATCGCGCAGATCACCAGCCGGAAGGTGACCCAGACCCGGCGGCTGAGCTCGGCGTTGATGTCGAACGCCGAACCCTGCACCGACGGGCCGAAGCTGCCGTGGATCACCAGGTTCTTGACCCAGTTCCAGTACTGGACCAGCAGCCCGTGGTTCAGGCCGAGCGCCTTCTCGCGCGCCGCGACCTCGGCCGCGGACGGCGGCGGGTTCTTGGCCTTGAAGTCGCCCAACGGGTCCGCGCCCCAGGCCACCAGCAGGAAGACCAGGAACGTGGACAGGATCAGGATCGGGATCGACACCAGCAGGCGGCGGATGGTGAAGGCGAGCATCTCCGGGCCTTCTTACGTTGCGAGCGGACGGGACCGTACCTGCGCGAGGAGACCGGCCGGGCCCGCACTGGGCGGGCCCGGCCGGCGCCGGACTAGGACTTCAGACCCCACTGCGCGATGTTGTACGTCGGGCCGATCTGCGTCGGGTTGTCCCGGACGTTGCCCAGGGTGTTCCGGTAGGCGATCATCGTCGGCTTCTGGTACAGCGGGAGCGTGTACGCGTCCTTGGTGACCTGCGCGTCGGCCTCGTTCAGGTCCTTCTCGCGGGCCGTCTGGTCGGGGTTGACGGTGGCGTCGGCCAGCCACTTGTCCACGTCGGCGTTGCTGTAGTACCCGTAGTTGCTCATCGGGTTGCCCTGCGTGGTGGTGGTGTAGATCGGCTGGTTCGCCGAGTTCGGGAACGGCGTGTCCACCCAGGCGAAGTCGATGATGTCCCACTGGTGCTGGGCGTCGGTCTGGGCCAGGGTCTTGCCCAGGGCGTCGGTGGAGCTGACGTTGACCGTGATCCCGAGCTCCTTCATGGCCTGCGCGAACAGGTTGCAGGTGGTCTGGCGGATCGCGTTGCCGACGGTGTAGCGCATGCTGAATGCCGGGACGGCCTTGCCGGAGGGGTCGACCAACGCGCTGCCCACGCCCTTGTAGCCGGCCGTGGTGAGGATCTGCTTGGCCTTGGCCAGGTCACCGTTCGCCGGATACATCGCGGAGACGTTGTCCTGGTAGCCGGGCTGGCCGGGCACCACCATGCGGTTGTTCAGCACCGCCGCGGCGCTGTCGAACTGCTTGACCGTCCGGTCCACCAGCCCCTGCCGGTCGAAGGCGGTGAACATGGCCTGCCGCAGCGCCATCTTGGCCGGCGCGCTCTGGTCGGCGTTGGCCGGACCGCCGAAAGCCGTGTTGCGCAGGTTCAGATCGATATGTTCCCACTGAAGGCCCTGGTTGAGGTGGTAGTCCACCCCGGAGATGCTCTTGACCCGGTTCACCAGGTCCAGCTCCGGCTGCGGGTAGATGCCGTCCACCTCGTTGTTGGCCAGCGCGGTCGGCTCCTGCGAGGAGTCGGTGATGGCCCGGAAGTCGACCTCGTCCAGGTTCGCCGGCTTGCCGTAGTACTGCGGGTTCTTGACCGTCTTGATCAGGCTCTTGTCGGCCGAGACCCCGCCGGGGGCGATCTCGAACGGGCCGCCGGAGACGGTCGGGGCGTTGGCGTCCAGCCAGGTGAAGGAGGCCGCCACGTCGCCGTGCTGCTTGGCGACGTGCGAGGGCAGGATCGAGGAGAACAGCGACTTGTAGTCCGAGAACGGCTGGTTGGCCTTGAAGGTGACGGTCACGGTCTTGCCGTTGTCGCTGCCGGTCACCGAGGCCACGTCGCTGTAGCCGGTGGTGCTGGCCACGTCGACGTTCGGGTTGGTGCCGTTCTGCGCCTGCCACAGGTAGATGAAGTCGTCGGCGGTGATCGGGGTGCCGTCGGACCACTTGGCGCTGGGCTGGATGTGGTAGACGATGCTCTGCGGGGTGCTGCCGCTGGCGTTGGTGACCACCGGGTCGCCGGCGATCAGGTCGGTGTTCAGCACCAGCGAGTAGTCCGGCTGCGGGACGAAGACGTCCGGGTAGATGCCGTTGGTGGTCTGCGCGTAGTCGAAGGTGTTGCCCAGGGACGTCAGCGGGTTCCAGTCCTGCACCGTCTTCTCGATGGTCCAGGTGATCTTCCCGCCCTGTTTCACCGTGGCGGCGTTGACCGAGTTCCGGTCGGCGATGCTGGTGCCCGAGCCCGAGCCGGTTCCGGAATTGGACGACCCTCCGCTGCTGCTCTTGCTGCTGCTACAGCCCGCCGCGGCCAGGGCCACGGCCGCCGCGATCGCTCCGGTCTGCAGCGCGAGTGTCCTCCTGCTGACGCCCATCTCTCTCCTCCTGTCGGGACACACCATGCGAACGCGCTGCTGGGAGCGCGTTCGCCACTCTATTCCCGACAATCAGGGCATTCAGCGTGAGCATGCCAAAAGAGTGACGAGTGTGGCTGAACGGAAGCAGAACACGAAGGGCCGGTCCCGCACGGATGTGCGGAGCCGGCCCCTCGCCGAGCGCCTGTCGGCGCGAAGGAGATCAGTCCTCGCGGATCCAGGACATCATCGAACGCAGCTTCTGGCCGGTCGCGGTGATCGGGTGCGCGGCCTCGGCCTCGACGTACTTCTTGTAGTTCGGCAGACCGGCGTCGTACTCGGCGATCCAGTTCTTGGCGAAGGTGCCGTCCTGGATCTCCGCCAACACCTGCTTCATCGTGGCCTTGGTCTGCTCGTTCACGATCCGCGGGCCGGTGACGTAGTCGCCCCACTCCGCGGTCTCCGACACCGACCAGCGCATCTTCTCCAGCCCGCCCTCGTACATCAGGTCGACGATGAGCTTGAGCTCGTGCAGGCACTCGAAGTAGGCCACCTCCGGCTGGTAGCCGGCCTCGACCAGGGTCTCGAACCCGGCCTTGACCAGCGCCGAGGCCCCGCCGCAGAGCACCGCCTGCTCACCGAACAGGTCGGTCTCGGTCTCCTCGGTGAAGGTGGTCTTGATGACCCCGGCCCGGGTGCCGCCGATGCCCTTGGCGTAGGACAGGGCCAGCGCGGTGGCGTTGCCGGTGGCGTCCTGCTCCACCGCGATCAGACACGGCACGCCGCGGCCCTCGACGAACTGCCGGCGCACCAGGTGCCCCGGGCCCTTCGGCGCGACCATGCACACGTCGACGCCGGCCGGCGGCTTGATCAGGTCGTAGCGGATGTTCAGGCCGTGCCCGAAGAACAGCGCGTCACCCTGGACCAGGTTCGGCTCGACGGCCTCGGCGTAGACCTTGCGCTGCACCGGGTCCGGCACCAACATCATGATCACGTCGGCCTCTTCGCAGGCCTCGAACGCGGTCACCACCCGCAGTCCGGCCTCCTCGGCGGCCTGCCGGGACTTGGAGCCCTCGTGCAGCCCCACCCGCACGTCCACGCCGGAGTCCCGCAGGGACAGCGCGTGCGCGTGGCCCTGGGACCCGTAACCCAGAACCGCGACGCTGCGGCCTGCGATGATGCTCAGGTCCGCGTCGTCGTCGTAGTACATCTCAGCCATGGTGGTCGCTCATTTGCTTTCTGTGGGTGCGGTTTTGGTTGTCAGAACGGCCGTTGGCACCGCCGTGGGCGTGGCCGCCCTCGTGATGCGTCCGGACGTCCTCGGGGGTGACCGGGCGCAGCGGCCGGTCGGCGATCGAACGGGAGCCGCGGCCGATGGCCACCAGCCCGGACTGGACCAGTTCCTTGACCCCGAACGGCTCCAGGACGCGCAGCAGCGCCTCGATCTTCTCCCGGTCGCCGGTGGCCTCGACGGTCACCGCGTCGGGGGCGACGTCGACGATCTTGGCCCGGAACAGCTGCACCGTGGCCAGCACCTCGGCGCGGGTCTCCTGGTCGCAGCGGACCTTGACCAGCAGCAGTTCGCGCTGGACGCTGGCCGTCGGCTCCAGCTCGACGATCTTCAGCACGTTGACCAGCTTGTTGAGCTGCTTGGTGACCTGCTCCAGCGGATGCTCCTCGACGGTGACCACCAGAGTGATCCGGGAGACGTCCTCGTGCTCGGTCGGCCCGACCGCCAGCGACTCGATGTTGAAGTCGCGGCGGGCGAACAGGCCGGCGACCCTGGTCAGGACGCCCGGCTTGTTCTCGACCAGGACGGAAAGGGTGTGCATCGACATGGTATTTACTCCTCCCCTTCGCCGCTGTGCTGATTAAAGGCGAGGACTTCGCGATGTCTCATTCTTCGCCATCTCCGCTGTGCTGATTAAAAGCGAGGACTTCGCGATGTCTCATTCTTCGCCATCTCCGCTGTGCTGATTAAAAGCGAGGACTTCGCGATGTCTCATTCTTCGCCATCTCCGAAGTCGGGCCGCACGTCCTGGGCGGCCAGGATTTCATCGTTGGAGACGCCGGAGGGGACCATCGGCCACACCATCGCGTCCCGGTGCACCACGAAGTCCACGACCACCGGCGCGTCGTCGATCGACATCGCCTTCTCGATCGTCTTGTCCAGGTCGGCCGGGTCCTCGCAGCGCAGGCCGACGCAGCCGTAGGCCTCGGCCAGCTTCACGAAGTCCGGGATGCGGCGCGAGTGCAGATCGGTGTTCGAATAACGCTTGCCGTAGAACAGCGTCTGCCACTGCCGCACCATCCCCAGGCTGCCGTTGTTGATCACGGCCACCTTGATCGGGATGTCGTTGATGGCGCAGGTGGCCAACTCCTGGTTGGTCATCTGGAAGCAGCCGTCGCCGTCGATGGCCCACACGGTCGAGTTCGGCTTCCCGACCTTGGCGCCCATCGCGGCCGGGACCGCGTAGCCCATGGTCCCGGCGCCGCCGGAGTTCAGCCAGGTATAAGGGTTCTCATAGGAGATGAACTGCGAGGCCCACATCTGGTGCTGCCCGACACCGGCGGCGAAGATCGTCTCGGGGCCGGCGATCCGCCCCAGGTGCTCGATCACCTGCTGCGGCGCCAGGGAGCCGTCCTTGGGCAGGTCATAACCCAGCGGATAGGTCCCGCGCCAGCCGTTGAGCTGCTCCCACCAGCCGGCGTAGTCGCCGCGCCGGCCGGCCGCGTGCTCGGCCTGGACCGCCACCACCAGGTCGGCGATCACCTCGCGGCAATCGCCCACGATCGGGACGTCCGCGACCCGGTTCTTGGAGATCTCGGCGGGATCGATGTCGGCGTGCACGATCTTGGCGTTCGGCGCGAAGCTGGACAGCTTGCCGGTGACCCGGTCGTCGAACCGGGTGCCCAGCGCCACGATCAGGTCGGCCTTCTGCAACGCGGTGACCGCCGCGACGGTGCCGTGCATGCCGGGCATGCCCAGGTGCAGCGGGTGGCTGTCGGGGAAGGCGCCGCGGGCCATCAGCGTGGTCACGACCGGGGCCTCGGTCAGTTCGGCCAGGACCCGCAGTTCGGTGCTGGCCCGGGCCTTCAGCACGCCGCCGCCGATGTACAGCACCGGCCGCTTGGCCTCGGTCAACATCCGGGCCGCCTCGCGCACCTGCTTGGCGTGCGGCTTGGAGACCGGACGGTAGCCCGGCAGGTCCATCTCGACCGGCCAGGAGAAGTCGGTGGTGGCCTGCAGCGCGTCCTTGGTGACGTCGATCAGCACCGGGCCGGGACGGCCGGTGGAGGCGATGTGGAAGGCCTCGGCGACGGTGCGGGCGATCTCGTCGGGGTGCGAGACCAGGAAGCTGTGCTTGGTGATCGGCAGCGTGATGCCGACGATGTCCGCCTCCTGGAAGGCGTCGGTGCCGATGTGCGTACTGGACACCTGGCCGGTGATGGCGACCAGTGGGACCGAGTCCATGTGCGCGTCGGCGATCGGGGTGACCAGGTTGGTCGCGCCCGGGCCGGAGGTCGCCATGCAGACCCCGACCTTGCCGGTGGCCTGCGCGTAACCGGTGGCCGCGTGGCCCGCGCCCTGCTCGTGGCGGACCAGGATGTGCCGCAGCCGGGTGGAGTCCAGCAGCGGGTCGTAAGCCGGGAGGATGGCGCCGCCGGGGATGCCGAAAACGGTGTCGACCCCGCTCTCCTCAAGCGCGCGGATCAACGAGGCGGCGCCGGAGATCGCCTGCTGATCACTGCGGTCTGTCATGACTATCTCTCTTCTTGGGATCGCCGTACTCGGCCAAAGAAAAAACCCCTGCCGGACCCGAGGTCCAACGAGGGGTGGCGCGCAGCCGACTGGCCTGATTGAGGACCAGATTCAGCCTGCGCGCCCGGCAAGTACGAGAATCGACTTTCGTGTCGTCATGTTCGCAACCTTCCTCCTGAGCCCGCGCCTGTGTCAAGCATTGATCGCCGGGGTCTCGCCATGCGAAATGGCCCAGGTGGCGGCGAGCGGTTCGGCGACCACCCGGTTCCGTCCCGCGGTCTTGGCCCGGTACATCGCGGCGTCCGCTCGGCGCAGCAGGTTGGAGGCCGTGCCGCCGGGTTCGGAGAAGGCGACGCCGATCGAGGCGCCGAGCCGGTGCGTCAGGTCCTCGATGCAGTACTCCGCGCACAGCCGGCCGCGGATCCGCTCGGCGACCACCAGCGCGCCGGCCACCGTGGTGCCCACCTCCAGCACGATCACGAACTCGTCCCCGCCGAACCGGGCCACGGTGTCCCCGACCCGCAGTGAGCTGGAGATCCGGTACGCCGCCTCGACCAGCACCCGGTCGCCGGTCTCGTGGCCGACCGAGTCGTTGACCCCCTTGAAGCCGTCCAGGTCCAGGAAGATCACGGCGACCGGCTCCCACTCGGCCTGCCGCTGGGTCAGCGCGTGCTCCAGCCGGTCGGTGAGCAGCGCGCGGTTGGCCAGGCCGGTGAGCGCGTCGTGGTAGGCGTGGTGTTGCAGGGTCGCCGCGGCCCGGCGCAGGTCCTCGGTGAGGCGCTGGTTCTCGAACAGCGTCAGCGCCTGCCGGGCCACCAGCGCGACCAGCACCGCGGCCCCGGCGATCAGCACCACCGGGTCCATCCGGCGTTCGGTGTCCAATCCGTCGGCCAGGACCCCGGCCAGGCAGAAGGCGGCGGCCAGGTACGGCAGTATCCCGCGCAGCGTCCGCAGCAGCGCGGCCCAGCGCGACGGCGAGTCGATGAACCGGGTACCCGGGTTGAGCGGATCGATGGCCGGGACGTCGGGGGCGGCCAGGGCGAGGGCGACCTCGCGGCCGGTCGCGGCGTCGCAGTCGTGCAGCCCGACCGAGCAGCCGGCCCCGCACGCGGTGGTGTCCGCGGCGCCCTCGGCGGTCCGGCCGACCCGCTCGGGCCGCCAGCCGTCCCCGTACCAGGCGGCCACCGCGATCACCAGGTAGCCGGCGAACCAGCCGGTGTCCAGGATGCCGCCGGACCGGTAGCCCTCGCGGACCGCGGGCATGGTGAAGATCGAGTCGCAGACCACGATCATCAGGTAGCCGACCCGCACCCCGGTGCCGATCCCGCCGCGCTCCCCCGGCGTGCGCGCCCGCAGCGCCAGCAGCAGGCTGACCAGCACCAGGTCGAAGGCCGGATAGCCCAGGACCAGGAAGGTCCGCACCGGGGAGTCCACCCGCTCGATGGCCAGCGCCAGGGCCACCACCCAGGCCACCACGAACAGCGAGCCGGCCACCAGCGTGGTGTCCAGCAGCAGCCGGACCCGCACCGACAGGCTCACCTGCTCGCCGTGCGCGGTGACGAAGGCCGCTAAGGCCAGCGGCCCGAAGAACAGGAAGGACCAGTCGGCGGCCGAGGGGGTCGGCGGGGTGACGTCCAGGACCAGCTCATACCAGGCCCACACCGCGTTCCCGACCGCCGCGGCCAGGCAGGACAGCCCGGCCAGCAGCCAGGAATAGCACCGGAAACAGGCCATCCGGTAGAAGCGGACCATCAGGATCGTGCGATGGATGCACGCCGCCGCCGCGAGGGCCGCGGCGGCGGCCAGACCCGCGTCGCCCATCACGGCCGGCACCGAGCCGGCCGGGCCGATCAGCGCCACCGAGGCGTGCGCGGTGATCAGCAGGCCGACGGCGGCATAGCCCGGCGGCACGCCGTGAATGCGCGCCCCGGGCAGCCGCCGGGCGTCAAGGGCCCGCATCGGCCCTCGCCTGTCCAGTCCCATGGCAGTGCGTCACCAACCCTCGCTGACTTCCAACGGAAGGCTGACTCTAGGGCACGGACCCCTTACGCACCGTCATATTAGCGGGAGATAACCGAGATGAGGTGGGGAATCACCACCGATCGGGTCAATCCCCTTCCGCTCGGAGACCTTGTCAGGTCCTCTTCACAGAAGTGTCTCCCCCTTGCTCAGGAGCCCGAAGGTCACCGCGTCGACCAGGGCCTGCCAGGACGCCGTGATGACATTCTCGTCCACGCCGACGGTCGACCACTCGGCCTCACCGTCGGAAGTGGTGATCAACACCCTGGTACGCGAGGCGGTGCCGTGGTCGCCGGTCAGGATCCGCACCTTGTAGTCCACCAGCTCCAGCGCGGCCAGGACCGGGTAAGCCGTGGCCAGCGCGGCTCGCAGCGCGATGTCCAGAGCGTTGACCGGGCCGTTGCCCTCGCCGGCGGCCAGCACCTCCTCGTCCTTCACCTTCAGTTTCACCGTCGCCTGGTTGACGACGGCGCCGTCGGCCAGCTGCTCGGCGAAGGTCCGCCAGGACAGCACCTCGAAGAAGCACACCGGCGCCCCGCCGAGCTCACCGCGCAGCAGGAGCTCGAAGCTGGCGTCGGCGGCCTCGAAGGAGTAACCGCCGGCCTCCAGTTCTTTTACCCGGTTGACGACCCGGCTCAGCGTCTCGGGGTCCGCCGACAAGTCGAAGCCCAACTCCCGGCCCTTGAGCTCGACCGAGGCCCGGCCGGCCATCTCCGAGACCAGCATCCGCATGTCGTTGCCGACCAGCTGCGGGTCGATGTGCTGGTACAGGTCCGGGTCGACGCGGACCGCCGAGGCGTGCAGCCCGGCCTTGTGCGCGAACGCCGACACCCCGACGTAGGGGGCCTGCGGGTTCGGCGCCAGATTGGTCACCTCCGCGACCGCGTGCGCGATCCGGGTCATCTCGGCCAGACCCTCCGGCGGGATCACCTCGCGGCCCAGCTTGAGCTGTAGGTTGGCGACCACGCTGAACAGGTTGGCGTTGCCGGAGCGCTCGCCATAACCGTTGGCGGTGCCCTGCACGTGGCTGGCTCCGGCGTCGATCGCGGCCAGCGCGTTGGCCACCGCGCAGGCGGCGTCGTCGTGGGTGTGGATGCCGATCCGGGCGCCGACCGACTCGCGCGCCTCGTGCACGATGTCGGCGAGCTGGGTCGGCAGCATCCCGCCGTTGGTGTCGCAGAGCACGAGCACGTCGGCGCCGGCCTCGGCGGCGGTGCGCAGGCACTCCAGGGCGTAGGCCGGGTCGGCCAGGTAGCCGTCGAAGAAGTGCTCGGCGTCCAGGAACACCCGCTGCCCCTCGGCCCGCAGATGTCCGACGGTGTCCCGGATCATCGCCAGGTTCTCCGCCAAGGTGGTCCGGAGCGCCAGTTCGACATGCCGGTCATGGCTTTTGGCCACCAGCGTGACGATCGGCGCTCCGGACTCCCGCAGCGCGGCCACCAACGGGTCGTCGGCGGCGCTGACACCGGCCCGGCGGGTTTTGCCGAACGCGGCGAGCTGCGCGTGCAACAGGTCGAGCTCGGTCTGAGCCCGCCGGAAGAACTCCGTGTCTTTCGGGACGGCCCCCGGCCAGCCGCCCTCGATGAAGCCGACGCCCAGGGCATCCAGGTGCCGGGCGATCGCGAGCTTGTCGGCGACGGCGAGGGTCAGGCCCTCCTGCTGGCTGCCGTCGCGCAGGGTGGTGTCGTAGACGTGGAAGTCGTCGGAGACGGACATTGCGGCGATACTCCTCGGCTGTGCAGGCTTGGGGAAAACAGGCCGTGCTGTCTAGAGAAAACAAAAAGCCCCCCGTGGGAATCCACGAGAGGTCTGCGCGCTGGCGGTGGGCAGTGGTTCTATCGCTGCTCCGGTGCCGGCGCGCACGCCGTAATAATCTGCGGCTGCTGCATGCCCACAACCCTGCCATACCGGGAAGCCCTTGGGACAGCGTGTCTCGTCATACGGGATCTGTGACATCCCGCAAGTGGCGCAGGGGCGAGAAGAAGACCCAGGCCACGGCCGAATAGCTGCCGATCACCGCGATCCACAAAGTGGGCCGCAGCCCGAGCCAGGTACCCACCGCACCGCCGAGCAGCGCACCGAGCGGCATCGTGCCCCAGACGATGAACCGCACGCTGGCGTTCATCCGGCCGAGCAGGTCGTGCGGGGTGATCGCCTGCCGGTAGGAGACCTGCGCGACGTTGTAGACGACCGCCATCATCCCGAAGAACGCCAGCCCGGCCGGATAGAACAGCACGCCCCAGCCCGGGGTCGCCAACGGCGCCAGGAACGCCGGGAGCCCGAGCACCAGCGGCGCCAGCCAGATGATCCGGGCGCTGCCGAAGCGCTTGGCCAGCGGCCCGGCGGTGACGCCGCCGACCATCCCGCCGACCGCAGCCATGGTGAGCACCAGGCCGACACCGCCCGGCTTGAGGTGCAGCACCCGGACCATGAACGGGATCTCCACGGCCATCAGCATCGAGTTGAACAGGTTGCTGGTGCCGGTGCAGCCCACGACCTTGCGCAGGATCGGTTGCCCGACGACGAAGTGCAGCCCCTCCTTGATGTCGTCCCGGATCCGGCTCTCCTTGCGGCTCGGATGCGGCGGCGGCTCCGGCGTCCGGATCAGGAACAGCGACAGCGCGGACAGCCCGTAGCTGGCGGCGTCGGCGATCAGCGCCCGGGCCGCGCCGAGCGCCCCCACCAGCACCCCGCCGAGCGAGGGCCCGGCGAACTGCGCGAAGGACTGCGTGGTCCCGAGCTTGCCGTTGCCCTCGACCAGGTCGTCGCGCTCCAGCAGCACCGGCAGGTAGCTCTGGTAGGCGACGTCGAAGAACACGGTCAGGACCCCGGCCAGCAGCGCGACGACCAGCAGGTGGAGAAACGTCAGGTGCATCCCGGGCAGGAACGTGGCCAGCGGCACCGAGGCCATCAGCAGCAGCCGGCCCAGATCGCACCACATCATCAGCCGGTGCTTGGCGGCCCGGTCCACCAGGGCCCCGGCCGGCAGCGCGACGAGCAGGAACGGGACCGTGCTCATCGCGGTGAGCAGGCCGACCTGGAAGGTACTGGCGTTCAGCAGCACCACCGCGGCCAGCGGCAGTGCCAGCACGGTCACCGAGCTGCCGATCTCGCTGACCGACTGCCCGCCCCACAGCAGCAGGAAGTCCCGGTGCCGCCACAAGGAGCGCCGGGGCGAGGTGTCGGTAAGGGTCTGCGTCACCCGACGACCTTCCCCCACGCCCCGGCGGATATCAACTAATTAATAGGTAATCGATCGACGATCAAGCGATCTTGCGCAGCCAGTGGTGCAGGTCGGCGGCCTTGCCGGTCTGGATGTCCAGCAGCGCCTCGCGGATCCTCAGCGTCACCGGGCCGGGCTCGCCGTGGCCGATCGCGAACTCGCCGTCCTTGCTCTTCACCTTGCCCAGCGGGGTGACCACGGCGGCGGTGCCGCAACCGAACACCTCGGTGATCTCGCCGCTCTCGATGCCCTGGCGCCACTGCTCGACCGAGATCGTGCCCTCCTCGGCCGGGATGCCGAGGTCGGCGGCGACCTTGAGCAGCGAGTCGCGGGTGATGCCGGGCAGCAGCGAACCGGTGAGCGCGGGCGTCATCAGCCGCGCGTTCTCACCCTCGCCGTAGACGAAGTACAGGTTGTTGCTGCCCATCTCCTCGACGTACTTGTGCTCGAAGCCGTCCAGCCAGACCACCTGGTCGCAGCCCTGCTCCACGGCCTGGGCCTGGGCCAGGAAGCTGGCCGCGTAGTTGCCGCCGCACTTGGCCTCGCCGGTGCCGCCCTTGACCGCGCGCACGTAGTCCTCGCAGAGCCACACGGTCACCGGCTTCACACCGCCGGCGAAGTAGGAGCCGGCGGGACCGGCGATCAGCATGAACAGGTACTCCGCGCTCGGCGAGTTCACGCCGAGGCCGACTTGCGTGGCGAACATGAACGGGCGCAGGTACAGGCTGCGGCCCTCGCCCTCGGGCACCCACTCGCGGTCGGTGCTGACCAGGGCGTCGATCGCGGCCAGGAACAGGTCCTCGGGCAGCTCGGGCATCGCCATCCGGGCGGCGCTGCGGTTGAAGCGCGCGGCGTTGGCGTCGGGCCGGAAGGAGACGATCTGGCCGTCGGCGGCCTTGAACGCCTTGAGCCCTTCGAAGATCTCCTGGCCGTAGTGCAGGACCGAGGCGGCCGGGTCCAGGCTCACCGGACCGTAGGGCTCCAGGACGGCGTCGTGCCAGCCGCGGCCCTCGGTGTAGCGGATCGTGACCATGTTGTCGGTGAAGATCTGCCCGAACCCGCCGACCGCTTTGAGGGCTTCCCGCTCCTCGGTCGACTTGGGAGTACTGCTCGGCTTGAGTTCGATGGTGAGTGTCATCGCGCGTCCTCCTTGACGGCCTCGACGGCCAGCTCTGGCCCGGTGTCTAGCCGAGGCGCGCAGCTCGCGACGCCCCTCCCAGGGAAAATCCCATTATCTGAGACGTTACCCCAGGAGCGGGGCGAGGAATACCTCGGCCCGCGCGCATTTGCTCGCACGACACAAGCCGGCCTGGCGCTCCTGTGCCGCCAGGCCGGTCCGGGATGGGATGGGATGTACTACAGCGGCGTACTACGAAACAGCGGCCTTGGCCGCCAGCGCGTCGCCGATCTCGGAGGTCGTCCGCGGCGTGGCGTTCGCCGCCCGCTCGGCGAGGTCGGCCTCGACGGCCTCCTCGATCCGGCGCGCGGCCTCGGACAAGGCCGGGCTGGCCTTGGTGCGTCCGAGGTGCTCCAGGAGCAGGGCGGCGGACAGTACCGCGGCGGTCGGGTCCGCCTTGCCCTGCCCCGCGATGTCCGGCGCCGAGCCGTGTACGGGCTCGAACATCGACGGGAAGGTGCCGGTGACGTCCAGGTTCCCGGAGGCCGCCAGCCCGATGCCGCCGGTCACCGCGGCGGCGAGGTCGGTGATGATGTCGCCGAACAGGTTGTCGGTGACGATCACGTCGAACCGCTCCGGCTGGGTGGCCAGGAAGATGGTCGCGGCGTCGACGTGCAGGTAGTCGGTGGATACCTCGGGGAACTCCGCGGCCACCGCGTTGAAGACCCGGCTCCACAGCGAGCCGGCGAACACCAGCACGTTGGTCTTGTGGACCAGCGTCAGCTTCTTGCGCGGCCGGGCCTGCGCCCGGGCGAAGGCGTCACGCACCACGCGCTCGACTCCGTAGGCGGTGTTGAGGCTGACCTCGGTGGCCACCTCGTGCACGGTGCCGGAGCGGATGGTGCCGCCGTTGCCGGTGTAAGGACCCTCGGTCCCCTCCCGGACCACGACGAAGTCGATCGGCGCGGTCTTGCGCAACGGGCCCTCGACGCCGGGGAGCAGTTTCGACGGCCGCAGGTTGACGTGGTGGTCGAAGGCGAACCGCAGCTTGAGCAGCAACCCGCGCTCCAGCACGCCGGAGGGCACGCTGGGGTCGCCGATCGCGCCGAGCAGGATCGCGTCGTAGCCCTTGAGCTCGGCCAGCACCTCCTCCGGCAGCGTCTCGCCGGTGGCGTGGTAGCGGCGGGCCCCGAGGTCGTACTCGGTGCCCTCCACCTTCACGTCCTGCGGCAGCGCGGCCTGCAGGACCTTGAGGGCCTCGGCGGTGACCTCGACGCCGATGCCGTCGCCGGGGATCACGGCCAACCGGATGCAGGAGGGTGCTGTCATGGTCCTACGGTAAACCGTGTCTCGATGGGCAAGCTGCGAGTGTTCGCTATGTGGACACGCGGATCGCGATCGCGGCCGCTCAGCGGCTGCGGCGATCCAGCGCCTGCTGCAACGCCTCGCGGGCGGCCGCGGCGGCCTCGGAGGAGGCGGCGGAGGTGGACCGGGGGCGACGGGTGCGGGTCATGGCGGACTCCAGACAGGGTCGTGATGCGGATGGTCGTCATAGAGGAGGACGACTCCGAAGGGTGCCGGAGTACTGCTGGGGGGACTACCGCGGTAAGGGTGGCCTGCGGCGCAAGGAAAACACTAGGACATCCGACTAAATCTTGTCTGCGCCGCGGGCGGATGTTCTTACGATGTGAGACCACCGCGAACCGTCCCGCTCCGTCCCCTTCGCCGCCCACATGCCACTTCCGCCCCGACAGCGAAGAATCAGGGGCTATGAGCCCGGCTCCCACCCGAACCCCCGAAACCGGCGCGCACCAGCCCGACCACCGCCGCGAACGCTACGGCGACCGGCTCTTCCGCCCCGAGCGCGTCGCCACCGAACTCCCTCGCCTCTCAGCCCTCGCCGCCATGTACGACGAGCACACCTTCCGCTGCCTCAAGGGCCTAGGCATCTCCCCCGGATGGCGGTGCCTGGACGTCGGCGCGGGCCCCGGGGACGTGGCCCGCTGGTTGGCCGGGGCAGTAGACCCGGGCGGCACGGTGACGGCCCTGGACCGCAGCGTCCGCATGCTGAACACCTTCGCGAACCCGTCGAACCTCGACGCGCTGGAAGCCGACGCCCTGGAAGCCGAGCCCGGCCAGTACGACCTCGTCCACTGCCGCACCACGCTGATGCACACCCCGCAGCGCGCCAGACTGCTGGCCCGCCTGGCCTCCTGGGTCCGCCCCGGCGGCTGGCTCATGGTCGGCGACGACGTCGACTTCGCCACCCACTCCTCCCCGCACCCCGCCCTGCGCCAGACCTTCGCCGCGATGCGCCGCATGCTGAACACCACCATCGGCACCGACTTCCACTTCGCCCGCGACTACCCGGGCCGGCTCGCCGAACTGGGCCTGACCGACATCGGCGAGGCCGCCACCACCCCGGTCCTGCGCGCCGACAGCCCGGCGAACGACTTCTGGCTGCGGACCTGGGACCAACTGTGGCCGCGGATGGAACTCGACGAGGCGGTGTACCGGGAGGCGCGGCGGCTGTTGCAGGATCCCGAGGTGGTGGACCTGTCGCTGACGCACGTGACGGCTTGGGGGCGGCGGCCGGAGTAGCGGGCGAGATCACCGAGACGCGGTCACCAGTAGTCGCGGCGGGCGCAAGCCCGGGCGGCCCCACGCGGTTGGCCGCGATCCGCTTTCGCCCACACCCGCTCGCCCCACATCCGCTCCGCCACACGCCGATGGGCGGCCCCGGAACCCGGGACCGCCCATCGCAACGCTCTGCCTCACCCGGCCGCGGCCGGTGCGGCTCAGTTCTCCAGCGAGATGTTGTGCACCGCGGCGGCGCCGATCGTCGACTTGATCTCCTCCAGCAGGGCGGCCGGGGCGACGGAGTCGATGGTCAGCGCGACCAGCGCCTCGCCGCCCTTGGCGGCGCGGGCGACCTGCATGCCGCCGATGTTGATGCCGGCCGCGCCGAGGATGCCGCCGAGCTGGCCGACCACGCCGGGGCGGTCGGTGTAGCGCAGGAACAGCAGGTGCTCGGCGATGGTGACGTCCAGCTGGAAGCCGTCCACCTCGACGATCTTCTCGACCAGGCGCGGGCCGGTGACGGTGCCGGAGACCGAGACCACCGAGCCGTCGGCCAGGACGCCGCGGACCGTGGTCATGTTGCGGTAGTCCGGGCTGTCCGAGCTGGTGGTCAGCCGGACCTCCATACCGCGCTCGGTGGCCAGCAGCGGGGCGTTCACATACGACACCGAGTGCTCGACCACGTCCGCGAAGACGCCCTTGAGCGCGGCCAGCTCCAGCACCTTGACGTCGTGCTGGGTGATCTCGCCGCGGACGATCACGTCCAGCTGGGTGGGCGCGGCGCCGGCCAGCGCGGTGAACACCCGGCCCAGGCGCTCGGCCAGCGGCAGGCCCGGGCGGACGTCCTGGGCGATGGTGCCGCCCTGGACGTTCACGGCGTCCGGGACCAGCTCGCCGGCCAGGGCCAGGCGGACCGACTTGGCCACCGCCACGCCGGCCTTCTCCTGGGCCTCGTCGGTGGAGGCGCCCAGGTGCGGGGTCACGACCACCTGGTCCAGGTCGAACAGCGGCGACTCGGTGCACGGCTCGGTGGCGTACACGTCGATGCCCGCGCCGCCGACCCGGCCCTCCTTGATCGCGATGGCCAGCGCGGCCTCGTCCACGATGCCGCCGCGCGCCGCGTTGATGATCCGCACGCCCGGCTTCACCTTGGTCAGCGCCTCCTCGCCGATCAGCCCCAGGGTCTCGGGCGTCTTGGGCAGGTGCACGGTGATGAAGTCGGACTCGGCCAGCAGCTCCTCCAGGCTGACCACCTTCGCGCCCAGCTGCCCGGCGCGGGCCGGCTGCACGTAGGGGTCGTAGGCCAGCAGCCGCACGCCGAACGGCGCCAGCCGCTGCGCGACCAGCTGCCCGATCCGGCCGAAGCCGACGATGCCGACGACCTTCTCGTCCAGCTCCACGCCGGTGAACTTGCTGCGCTCCCACTTGCCGGACTTCAGCGAGGCGTTGGCCTTGGGGATGTGCCGCGCGGTGGCCAGCAGCAGCGCGATGGCCAGCTCGGCGGCGGAGGTGATGTTCGAGGTCGGGGCGTTGACCACCATCACCCCGGCCTTGGTGGCCGCGCCGACGTCGACGTTGTCCAGCCCGACACCGGCCCGGGCCACGACCTTCAGGTTGCTCGCCACGGCCAGCGCCTCGGCGTTCACCTGGGTCGCCGAGCGCACCAGCAGCGCGTCGGCCTCGGGCAGGGCGGCCAGCAGCTCGGCGCGGTCGGCGCCGTTGCAGTTCCGGATCTCGAAATCGGGGCCGAGGGCGTCGACCGTGGCCGGCGACAGCTGCTCGGCGATCAGGACGACGGGTTTCGCGGACACCACAGGCTTGGTCACGACAGCTCTTCCTTCACGCAGGTCGGAGTGAATTCGCCCGGATCCACGACGCTGTGATGTGGGCTGTACGCGGCTCAGTGTAGACCTTGAGAGGTGCCGCTCACGGGTGGCGCCGCGTAGTGAGACGGTGTGTCGGATGCCGGGACGGGGGCCTCGCGTGATGCAGCGCATAGCCGGTGGCACTAAGTGCCACCGGGGTTAAGACGTAGCATCGACCTTATGAGTATTGCCGTCGAGCACGGGATCACCGAGGACGCGATCCACAATGCGCTCTCGAAGGTCCAGGACCCTGAGATCCACCGGTCGATCACCGAACTGGACATGGTGAAAGCGGTCCACGTCGCCGCCGACGGCGCCGTGCAGGTGGCCATCTTCCTCACCGTCGCCGGCTGTCCGATGAAGGACCGGCTGACCAACGACATCAAGCGCGAGGTCGGCACCATCGCCGGCGTCACCGCGGTCGAGGTCGAGCTGGACGTGATGAGCTCGGAGCAGCGCGAGGCGCTCAAGACCAAGCTGCGCGGCGGCCAGGTGGACCGCGAGATCCCGTTCGCCCAGGCCGGCAGCCTGACCCGGGTCTACGCGATCGCCTCCGGCAAGGGCGGCGTCGGCAAGTCCTCGGTGACCGTGAACCTGGCCGCGGCGCTGGCCGCGAAGGGCCTGAAGGTGGGCGTCGTGGACGCCGACATCTACGGCCACTCGATCCCGCGCATGCTCGGCGTCACCGAGCCCCCGACCCCGATCGACGACATGATCCTGGCCCCCACCGCGCCCAGCGGCGTCAAGGTCATCTCGATCGGCATGTTCACCCCGGGCAACTCCCCGGTGGTGTGGCGCGGCCCGATGCTGCACCGCGCGATCCAGCAGTTCCTGGGCGACGTCTACTGGGGCGACCTGGACGTGCTGCTGCTCGACCTGCCGCCGGGCACCGGCGACATCGCCATCTCGGTGGCCCAGCTGGTCCCGAACGCGGAGATCCTGGTGGTCACCACCCCGCAGCAGGCCGCCGCCGAGGTGGCCGAGCGGGCCGGCACCATCGCCGTCCAGACCCGCCAGCGCATCACCGGCGTCATCGAGAACATGTCCTGGCTCCCCTGCCCGCACTGCGGCGAGCAGGTGGACGTCTTCGGCGCCGGCGGCGGCCAGAGCGTGGCCGAGGCCCTGACCCGCGCCACCGGCACCAAGGTCCCGCTCCTGGGCCAGGTCCCGATCGACGTCCGGCTGCGCGAAGGCGGCGACAGCGGCGTCCCCCTGACCGCCTCGGACCCCGACTCCCCCGCGGCCCAGGTGCTGATCGGCATCGCGGACAAGATCGCCACGCGCAGCCGCGGTCTGGTCGGGATGTCGCTGAACGTCTCGCCGGTCCGCAAGTAGCTCCCCGGCGCTCCGGCGGGCCGCGAATAACTCGCTTCGCAGGGCACTGACCGCGTGCGACCATGAAACGCATGCGGTCGGCACCCCCGCTCGGCGACGAGCTCAGAAGCCGGCTCGGCCCGCCCAAGCGCGTGCGCACGCTGGCCAGCAGCCCGCGCTCGAAGGTCTGGCGGGTGTGGCTGGACGGAACCCCGGCCGTCGTGAAGCAGCTCGTCGCGGGACCCGGCGCGGACGAGCGCTACGCGCGGGAGGTGGCGGCGCTCGGGGCCGCGTCGGCCGTCGCGCCGCCGGTGGTGCCCCGGCTGCTCGGCACGAACCCGGCCGAGCGAGTGCTGGTCACGGAGGCGATGCTCGAACGCTGGCCGGGGCTGCGACCACTGCCGACGAAACGGCCCTGACCGCAGCGATCGCCCGGCCGGGAAGACGCCTAGGGCGACGAGCGCCGAAGGCGACTGAACAACGAGGGCCGGCCCGATCCGGACCAGCCCTCGTATTCTCACATCACCGTGCGGGGGTTCCTTAGAGGGTGGAAAGTGACAATTCGCGGCGCGAAACGGCCTATGAGCGGCGCCTGGCGTCGCCAGGAGGCCCTTACAGCCAACCAGGATGCGCGGGCCCCCTGTCTAGCCATGCTTGCTCCTAGACCGTTTCGCTATTTCCGTAGTCGACCGGCGGTTCCGTATACCGCAAATCGTCACTTTCCACCCTCTTAGTTCAGGAACATCCCGGCGAACGTCCGGCGCGCGCGCCGGGTGCTCTGCTTGCGCAGACGGCTGGCCTCGCGCAGAAAGCGCTGTCGCTCGGCCTGGTCCCGCATCTCCTGTGATCGGTAGCGTGCGGCTTCTTCGTATTGGAATAGCATCTTGAAACTCCTTGTGGGATCGCCGGTCTCGGCGGTCGCTGAAATCTGTCTCGGGTACTGCTGGAACTGCGTGTCCTGCTGAATCAGCTGCGGGTTCTCGGCCCGGTGGCCGGGTTTACGCAGCATCTGCTGGCGCGGAAGACCGTGGGTGTTCATGCCGGGATCGCAACCTTCTTGGCGGCCTCGACCGCGGCGGCGGCCTCGGCGGCGATCTGGGCCTCGACCACCGCGGCGTCCTTGCGGGGACGGCCCCGCGGGCGCTTGCGGGCGACGATCACACCCTGGACGAAGAGCTCACCGCCCCAGACCCCCCACGGCTCCCGGCGCTCCAGGGCGCCGGCCAGGCAGGCGGCCTTCACCGGGCACTCGACGCAGATCGCCTTGGCGAACTCGACGTCGGCCGGGGTCTCGGCGAAGAAGACCTCCGGGTCGTAGGCCCGGCAGGGCAGGGTGGTGTCGGTCTGCTCGACGACCGTGTCGAACACGTTCTGCACTGTGAGTCACCTCGTCAGTTGGTTGCTCCCGGCTTGAGTTCTTCAGGCCGGGTCTTGCGGTACCGCTCCCGCTCCGGGGTCACCGTCGCGGGCCGTACTGTCGCGCGTTGAGAAAACACGAAGGCCGCGGATCCCTTGTCGGGATTCCGCGGCCTCAAGTCCTGCCGGCTGAAGAGGGTTCTTCATCCAGGTGGACCCGAGGTGCGGAAGTCCCACGGGGTCATCGGCTTGCTGCCGTTGTCGCCCTTGCTGCTGTCGTCGCCACTGCTGTCGTTGCCGTCGTCATCGCGGTCGGAGCCGCCACTCAGTTGGGCCTGGGCCAAAACCGGCTGCGTGACGGGGCGCGGACGCTCCTGTCCCTGCGAACCGACATAGCCGTGCCGCTCCAGCAGACCCGCACCCAGGGCGATGAGCCCCAGGAAGCCGGCCGCACCGGCCAGGCCGGTACCGGAGACGGACTCCACCTGCGAAGCGGCGAAGGCCGAGCCGAAGCACTCCTGCCCGGACACCAGGCGGTGAGCGGAGGCGGAGCTCCCGGACCCGCGGAAAATCGGCGCAGGAATCACCGCCTGCACGCCTTCGACGACGACATCTGTCATCAGCCTCATGGAACTCACCTCCTTACATTCGCCTCGGTGTGGCAGGAGCCGCTGGCAGTCGGCACCACACGTTTTACAAGTGGAAATCTTCAGTTGCGGCGCGCGGGGCGCCTTTGGGCGATCTCTCGCCCGCATCGGAAGGTTAGGTGATCCCCGTTGTGGACCGCAAACTATTTTTGACCTGCGGTTATGCCCTTGAGCCCGAACTTTCCGGCTCCGATGGCCCCCACCCCGGTCGACACAGTTGCCCCCAACCTCGACGCTGACCATGCTGTCAGAACCGCACGGGGCTGTCACCCCTTTCACGCCAACTTTCTGGAAAACTTCGCGAGAAGATGAGCGAGGATGGGATAAGCGACGGGGAGCGGCAAGCGATCAGCGCGAGGGGCCCGCGGGCGGGGATCTGAGAGCGTGGGAGCGCGCGGGTAAGCGCTGGGAGCGCGGGAGGGCGCGAGCACATATGGATACGAACCGCGATCCGTCGGGCGCCGAGGACGACGTCTTCGGCCCGGTCGAGGACGGCGAAGAGGTCTTCGAATGGATCGATGACCAGGAAACCGAGGACGGGCCCGGCGACCAGCCGGCCCGGCGGGTCCTGACCTTCCGCGAGCGCCTGGCCGCCGTCCGCTCCGGCGGCCGCCGGCTGCGCCGCTCGCGCCGGGAGATCACCGCCGCCGCGGCCGCGATCGTCCTGGCCTGCGCCATCGGCGGGGCCTGCACCGCCTGGTTCGACAACGTCGCCGGCGCGGCGGACCGCGCGGCCGTCGTCTCGCTGGCCGTGGACTCCGTGGTCGACGGCGACCCGACGGTCTCCTCCTACGACGCCGCCGGCAGCTCGGCGGTCGGCCAGTACGTCGTCGAGATCGCCAACAACGGCCCGGACGCGGTGACCCTGGACTCGGTGAGCGTCGACGCCGGAACCCTGCTGATGTCCAGCACCGGCTGGAAGCCGCTCGGCCCCTCGGCACGGATCCCCGGCGGCGGCACCACCAAGGTGGCGCTGACCATCAAGCTGTTCTGCCCCTCGGTGGTCCTGGGCCAGCAGACCGGGATGTTCGGCGCGGCCGCCGACGGTGTCGGCGGCGGGTCGGCGCTGGCGTTCCCGGCCGTGCACGCCCGGGTCCGCGACGCCGACGGCGACCTGCGCGATCTGACCCTGGCGACCCGGGTCACGGTGTCCTCCCAGCTGAACGCGGACGTCGGGCAGCTCGACTTCGGCAGCCCGGACGGCGCGTCGGTCCCGCAGATCGTCTCGGCCGACGGCGGCGCCTGCACCCGATACACGGCGGACAAGGCCGCCCAGCGCACGGCCGCGATCGGCAACGCGGGCCGGTTCCCGAGCAGCATCGAGTTCGGCTACGACAAGGTGCTCACCCCCGCCTCCGACGGCACCTTCGCGCTCGGCTTCACCGTGAAGAACACCAGCGATCACCCCGAGGTCCTGACCACCCGCTCCGACCCCGCCTATCTGGTCGACAGCGAACTGCGCACCGACTGGCAGCCGGAGGCCATCAACCTCGCCCCCGGCGCGTCCGCGTCGGCCCGGCTGACGATCTCCATCCACAACTGCACCAGCGTGCTGGCCGGTGCCCCGATCCTCGGCGAGACCATGCTGGAGGAGACGGACACCACCGACGGCAGCTCGTCCCAGCCGGTGTTCATCGACCAGGCGCTGACCGGGTCGCTGCGGCTGGCCGGCGATCTGGTCCAGCAGGAGAAGGCGGCGTGCTGATGACCGACCTGATCGAGTCCGAGGACGAACTGCTCGACCCGCAGGCCGGCCCGCCGGTCCTCACCCCGCCGCACCGGGTGGCCGCGGCCTGGCACCGGCTCCGCGACCGGACACCGCTGCGCTCGGTCCGCTCGGTGCGCGAGACCGATCCGGACCGGCACCGGCGCCGGGTCCTGGCCGGGCTGCTAACGGTCGCGGTGGCCGCCGGGGCCGGGGCGACCGGGGTGGCCGTGCACCGCGGCGACCTGCACGGCGCCCAGGCCCGGACCCAGGACCGGACGCTGCTGCACCTGCTCGGCGGCAGCGCCGCGCTGACCCTGAGCGAGTCCGGCGACTACGGCGGCGTCGACCTGCCCGGCAGCCTCCAGACCCCGCTGCAGGCGCACTTCAGCATCGCGGTGCGCAACGACGGCGCGAAGCCGGTGGACGTCACCAACCTGCAGCTGTCGGTGCCCGGGGTCGACGTCCTGGCGACGCCGGGCCGGATGAACATCGCCCCCGGCGACGCCGAATCGCTGACCGGCCTGGTCGCCGTGCACTGCGACGCGCCGAACCTGCGGGAGTACCCGACCGGCGTCACGCTGTCGATCCGCACCGCGGCCGCGAAGGGCCAGCCGGCCGGCTCCCCGACCACCCTGACGCTGGCCTTCGACCCCGGCCACCCCACGGCCGATCCGGGGACCGGCACCGACGACGCGCTGAGCGGAATCGTGGGCGACCTCGGGTTCGCCACCACCTCCAGCTTCTACCGGCTCTGCGGCGACGCGCTGACGCTGATGCCGCCGCAGGTGAGCGCCACGGCGCTGACCGACGGCCCGAGCCCGAGCCCGCAGAACCCGGTCGTGCGCTACTCGCTGCACATCGACTCCGACGCCGCCCAGGTCGCGGTCCCGCTGCCCAAGCCCCCGGCCGTCCCCGGGGTGAGCGCGCAGAGCGACCTGTCCGGGCCGGAGCAGATGATCGGAGTCGAGGGGCTGGACGTGGATGTCACCGACCGCGTCACCGACTGTTCCCAGTTCGGCGACTACCTGTCGATCCGCGGCGGGGCCCAGCAGGCCGGGGCGTCCCTGAACGCGGCGACGCCGATCGGGCTGGAGTCGGCCGATCCACGGTTCCGGACCACGGCCACGCCGCTGTCCTCGGCGGTGCAGCCGCAGTTCGACGGGCTCACGCCCGGGACCGCCGATCTCCAGTTGGCGCTGCTCGCCCAGCTCGCCGCGATCTGCCCCGACCTGTGATCCGCGGCTATCGCCCGGTATCGGTATCAGCCTGCGGACCGGCCCCCGGCTGCGAACCCGCGATGATCCCCAGGACCTCCTCGCCGTACCGGTCCGCCTTCGCCTTGCCGACCCCGGCGATCCGGGTCAGCGCGGCGGGGGTGGCCGGGCAGGACTCGCCGATCGCGGTCAGCGTGGCGTCGGTGAAGACGCAGTAGGCGGGGAGCTTCTGCTTCTTCGCCTGGCCCGAGCGCCACTCGCGCAGCGCCTCGAACAGCTCGGGGTCCAGGTCGCTCGGGCAGGTCTCGCAGCGCCCGATCTTGCGCTCGGCCGCGTCGATCAGGGAGCGGTGACACACCCGGCAGGTGATCGGTTCGACGATCCGGCGCGGACGGTCCTCGGTGTCGGCCGAGGAGCCGGAGCCGCGGCGCCGTCCGGCCCCGCCGCCCCTTATGACGGCGCCCGCCGCGCCCTCGCGGTGGTCCCGGCCCACGCCGCCGCGGAGCCCGTCCAGGAAGCGCGAGGGGGAGCGACTGGCCCGGCCGCCCGGCGAGCGGGCCAGCGCCCACGACAGGAACAGCCGCTCACGCGCGCGGGTGACCCCGACGTAGAGCAGCCGGCGTTCCTCCTCGATCTGCTCCGGGGTCTCGGCATAGGTGATCGGCATCATGCCCTCGGTCATGCCGACCAGGAAGACCGCGTCCCACTCCAGGCCCTTGGCGGCGTGGAAGGTGGACAGGGTGACGCCCTCGACGGTCGGGGCGTGCTGGGCGTCGGCACGCTCGCGCAGCTCGGCGCTGAACCGGTCGAGACCGGCGTCCGGGTGCGTGCGGCCGTACTCCTCGGCCAGCGAGACCAGCGCGGCCAGCGACTCCCAGCGGTCGCGCAGGCGCCCGGCTCCCTTGGGGGCCAGCGGGGTCCAGCCGTGGCTGGAGAAGATCGCGCGGACCTCGGAGGCCAGGCTCTCCCCCTCGGCCTCGCCCTCGTCCTTGCCCGGGCCGCCCGCACCGAGACCGGGCAGCGCGTCGGAGGCGTTGTCAGAGCGGGCCTTGGCCGCCCCGCGCAGCCAGACCTGGATCGCCTCGCGGACCTCGGGACGTTCGAAGAAGCGCTCGACGCCGCGCAGTATGTAGGGCACGCCGACGTCGCTGAAGGCCTGCTCGTACTCCTCGGACTGGGCGTTGATGCGGTAGAGCACCGCGATCTCGGAGAGCCGGACCCCGGCGTCCACCAGCTTCTTGATCTCCCGGGCCACCTCGCGGGCCTCGGTCTCGGCGTCCGGGTGCTCGGCGAACTTCGGCCGCGGCCCGTCCGCCCGCTGCGCGATCAGCTGGACCCGGGCCTTGGCGGCCCGGCCCTCGGCGCGGTCCAGCAGCGCGTTGGCCAGGGCCACCACCTGCGGCGTGGAGCGGTAGTCGCGGACCAGCTTGACCATGGTCGGGTCGTCGAAGCGGTCGGCGAAGTCCAGCAGATAACGCGGGTCGGCGCCGGTGAAGGAGTAGATGGTCTGGCTGGCGTCGCCGACCACGCAGACATCGGCCCGGTCGCCCAGCCAGCAGTCCAGCAGGCGCTGTTGCAGGGGGTTGACGTCCTGGTACTCATCGACGGTGAAGTAGCGATACTGGTTGCGGACCGTCGCGGCGATGTCCGGCCGGTCCTCCATGATGCCGATGGTGAGCAGCAGCACGTCCTCGAAGTCGATGGCGTTGCGGTCCCGCTTGGCACTCTCGTACTCGGCGTAGACCTTGGCCACCTCGGCAGCGTCCCGCGGCGGCGTCCGCAGCGCCTTGGCCGCGGCCCCGGCATAGTCGTCGGCCACCACCTGCGTCGACTTCGCCCACTCGATCTCACCGGCCAGGTCCCGCAACTCGGCCCGCTCGGCATGCAGCCGCAACCGCCGCACCGCCTCGGAGACCAGCGGAATCTTCGAGTCGATGAGCTGCGGATTCGGCCCACCGACCGCCTTCGGCCAGAAGTACTGAAGCTGCCGCAGCGCCGCGGCGTGGAACGTCCGCGCCTGCACCCCGCCGGCACCGAGCTGCCGCAGCCGCCCCCGCATCTCCCCGGCCGCCCGCTGGGTGAAGGTGACGGCCAGCACCTGACTCGGGATGTACTCCCCGGTCGCGACACCATAGGCGATGCGGTAGGTAATAGCCCGCGTCTTCCCGGTCCCCGCCCCGGCCAACACACACACCGGCCCATGCAGCGCCTCAGCCACGGCACGCTGCTCAGGGTCGAGCTGTTCCAGGAGCCCGCCGGCGGCGACCGGTCCGGAGCCGGGAGGAGTCTGCGCCATCCGTCCATGTTCGCATCAACAGCCGACAAGCCACGCCGCGGATGCGGAAGAATCGAGCCCCCGCCGTGGTTGCACACACCGGATGTTCCCGACACCCGACAGGAAGTGGAAGATGAGCGACCAGATCACGATGTACTCGACGCCCTGGTGCGGCTACTGCCGCCGCTTGAAGAGCCAGCTCCAGCGCGAGGGCATCGGATTCGCCGAGGTCGACATCGAGCAGGTACCCGACGCCGCGGAGTACGTGATGAGCGTCAACGGCGGCAACCAGACCGTCCCGACGGTGGTAACGATTCCGGCCGGCGGTGGAGACCCGATCGTTCGCACCAACCCTTCGTTGGCGCAGCTCAAGGCTGATCTGGCCAGCTGATCTTCCTGCGCCTGTGGCTCACGGCACAGGCCTCGAAGGTCCTGCCCCGGCATGTTGAGCACAACGTGTCGGGGCTTCGTTGTGCCCGAACCCATGATGCTTGTCGGTCAAGTTCGGTCAAGTTCCTAGCGTCCCGGATCACCTCCGATGCAAGCTCGGTCTTATCGGTCGTCACCCACGACGCAGGAGGGCACCATGGCTCTGCACATGCTCGGCAAGGACCCGAACAGCGAGAACGGACAGTCCCCCACCGTTTACTACGACGACGCGACCGGTAACTACCTGCTTCAGGGGTGGAAGGTGGTGGATGCGGATCGGCTCGCTCAGCTGAGCATCCCCGAGCACGAGACAGTGATCGAGTTCCCGGCACGGATGACGCGGTTCTTCCCGGAGGTGAACGGTGGCAGTGGCCACGTCGTTTGATGAGCTGATGGCCTCCGTCCAGCGGTCGGCCGTGCATCTGGAGATGCGGGACGGCTACACGCGGAGTTCTGAAGCGTTCATCGCATGGCAGGGCGGGTACCGGGGCGCGCCCACCAACGCGCCTAGCCAGGAGTGGCGTGAGCTGGTTCAGACGACGACAGCACGCGGAGTCGAGATCCAGCGGGTCCGGATCGTATCTGAGCCCCTGAGTGACTTCGCGCAGTTCGAGTACGACATCACGGCAGAACACAACGTCGCTGCTGGAGAGCAAGTCAGGTGGCTCCCGAGACGCGATGCGTCAGATCTGGCACTCCCCGGCAATGACCTGTGGATCTTCGACGGCCGAGTGGTTCAATTCCTCCACTTCGCGGGTGACGGAACCTACTTGGATTCGACCTACGACGATGACGCACGACGGGTGAAGTTCTGCTCTGACAGCTTCGCTGCCGTGTGGGAGCGGGCCACGCCGCACGAGAACTACCGGCCCGCTGGCTGAGCGACCCACTCACCGTGTCCAAGTCCCCATCGTCGGCAGCGCAGCAAGCAAGGGAAGCGCTGGGCCAGCGCCTTCGTACGATCCGCAGGGATGCACGAATCACCGCTAGGGCTCTGGCCCAAGAGGCCGGCTGGCACGAGACCAAGTGTTCTCAACTCCAGTCCGGAAGTCGGCCGCCGTCCGAGGAGGACGTAGGGACGTGGACGCGGATCTGCGGTGCAGAGGACCAAGCTGAAGACTTGATCGCCACGGCCCGCAACATCGAAGGCATGTATGTGGAGTGGCGTCGCTTGCAGTCGGCCGGCCTCACCAGGCTTCAGCAGCACAAGGTGCCGCTGTTCGAGCAAACTCGATCCTTCAAGATCTACTGCTCGAACTTCATGCCGGGTGTGCTCCAGGAGCCCGGCTACATCACAGCACTCTTCACCTTGATCACAGACTTCCACGGCACGAAGAACGACGTCGACACAGCGGTCACCGCCAGGCTGGACCGCTCCAAGGTGGTCCGCGAGGGCAACCACACGTTCGCCATCCTGCTTGAAGAGGCAGTCCTTCGGTATCACATCGGCGATAACGAAGTGATGTTGGCGCAGCTTGTTCAACTCCTGTCGGGGATGTCCCTCCCGAGCATCAGCCTCGGCATCATCCCCGAATCGTCCCCGCGCGCCATGTGGCCTGTTGAGACGTTCAACATCTACGACGACAAGCTCGTCTCCATCGAGTTGCTTGGCGCTCAGGTGACGATCACCGCGCCTAGCGAGGTTGACGTGTATGTTCGCGCGTTCTCCGCGCTCTCCGGCATGGCGGTCAAGGGGAAGGCGGCTCGTTCCCTGATCACCGCTGCTATCGAAGCTCTCGGGTGACTCGTCAAGTTTGGTCTAGTTCATTGAGGCGCTGGTCACGCCTTCCGTAGCGTCTTGGACATGCTCCGAGAAACCGGGAACCCGACCTCCCAAGGGATCGTGGCGCGGTTCACCGCGCTGCCCTCATACCTTCCCCGTGGCGTCCACAGGTTCGATACCGACGAGCCGCTGACGCTGGGCAACCTGGTCAGTGGGCATGTGCTCGCCATCGATGGCCGTTGGTGGGATGTACTCGGGTGCACGTCAGTGAACCGGTGGGTGAGCATGGACACGACCGGGCCGAAGCTCACCGCGCATGAGGGCACCCCTGTTCATCTCGCATGGAGGGAGCCCGTCAGTGAACCTGTGGCCGCCGGGAAGTGACCGCCGTTCGCATTCCAGCGTTGCCCCCGGGACCGAAGTCCTTCAGGGCCGCGTCCTGCGCGTGTTCGAGCACTGCGAACAGTCGCCCGGTGGCTCCTACTGGCTGGTGTGGTGGCGTGACCATGAACAGCCCACACGCTTTCAGGAAGAACCCATCCTCACTTTTTGGCCCGCGAAGCAGCGGGCTGCATAGATCCCCACTCGTCCGCGATCCCGTCGGTCGGCAGGCTGGCTCATGCTGCCTCCGGCTCCCAGACCGGAGGCCGCCGCCTCCCGACCGGAGGCCTCCGCGTTCAGCAACAGCTAGCGCCGGTTCTGGAACATGCGTATCAGGCGGCGGATGATGAAAACGATAAACACGGCGGCCTCCTAGAACTGCTTCTGTGTTCCCCCGTTATCGGGTTCAACAGCGAAAGTACTGGCCGACGCGGGTGTCGGGCTTCAACCCTGGGGTTGACTTCGGGGTGGAGCGGGGGTGGAGGCCTTGACCCACCTTCGGGTGGCATCTGCGCACTCTTCGTGACGTATCGGTCACCGCGCGACTACACCTGATCTCATGACCAAGGTAGTTGGCGTCCTGATCGCCCTCATCGTGGTGGGCGTCGTGGTGACCTCGGGTAAGCACACGTCGAGTCCGGTGTGCCCGGCGACGTCGGGCAGACACGCGGCCCTGATCGGCGGGCGTTAGCCACCGATCGCCAGCTGCCAGTGCCCGCCGATCGTCAGGTCGGGGTCGCCAGCCGTCGCCACCCTGCGCTCAAGGCGTCGACGAAGAATTCGCGATGTTGTACAGCTGCTTCGCATTCGCATCCAGATACGGCCCGGCAAGCCAGTTCCCGCCATGCGCGTTGTGCGCACTACCCACCGAAGTATTCGTCACCAACGACACGTCCCCGGACGCCTGCCCCGGAGCGTGCGCGAACCAGCCGCCGCCGGAGGCCCCGCCGGTGAGGTCGCAACCGGCGCGGTATTCCTTGGCGTCGGGACCCAGTTCGGCGACGTTCAGCAGCTGCACCGAGTCCGCCGTGCAGCCCCACTGGGACATCCCGTTGAAAGGCTCCGCGGCGGGGTAGCCGCGGATCGAGATCTGCGGGGCCTGCTGGGTGGGGGCGTTGAACCACATCGGGACCGGCTTGGCGCCGGCCGACTCGATCGCGCTGTCCAGGGTCTGGCCGTCGGCGTTGCGGCCGACCTCGATCACCGCGTAGTCGTGGGCCAGGTCGCCGCCGTGGTCGTCGCCGGTCTTGACCCACTCCGGCGAGGTCCAGACGTGGACGGCCGAGAAGGTGCCCAGTGGGGCGTAGGCCGACAGGTCGCTGGGGTCGACGTTGGGGTCGCCGTCGGAGTTGTCGAAGGCCGGGACGAAGACCATGCCCAGGTGCCAGGTGCCGCCCTTGCCGTCGTGGACGCAGTGCCCCGCGGTCCACACCAGGCTGGCGTTCTGGCTCTTGATCACGGTGCCGGAGCACACGTAGTAGTTCCCGGAATTGGCGTCGCCCTGCCGGTAGAAGAAGAGCTTGCCGGTGACGGCGCCGGAGCCGGTGGTGTACGGGCCCGGCAGCTCGTGCGCGGCGACCGGGGCGGGCAGCGGTGCGTTGTCGAAGGAGGGCAACGACTGCTGTCCGGTCAGCCCCCCGTCCTTGCCCTGGTGCGAACCCCCGGCCGCGGACGGTGCGCCCGGGCTCAGCACCGAGCCGACGAAGTCCTTGCCGAAATCACCGCCGGAGGAGGACTGGCCTATGACACCGGTGCTCGAGCAGCCGGCCGCCAATGACACCGCCGCCAGCGCGACAAGCGTCGCGACCACTCGGTTCTTGATCCCCCGGCCCCGGCGTGGGCGTATCAGCATGGCGTAGCCTCCCCTCCCTTCAACGCCGAAAACCCTATCAATGGTTCTCTAAAAGAAGCCTGAGTCGTCGGCTGATCCGATGAGGGAAGTAGGTCAGTGCGCGACCGGGTCGCCGCCGTACCAGTGGTTGACCAGACGGCGGGCGATCGAGATGTCGGTAGGCAGCATCAGGAGTTCCCCGGTGTTGACGGCCTCCTTCAGCTCGGCCCGCGTGTACCACTTGGCCCAGCCCAGCTCGTCGCCGTCCAGGTTCAGCGTCGCGTCGTCCACGGTCGTGGTGAAACCGAGCATCAGCGAGCGCGGCAACGGCCAGGGCTGGCTGCCCAGATAGCGCACGGACGTGATCCTCAGCCCGGCCTCCTCGGCGCACTCCCGCGCCACCGCGGCCTCCAGCGTCTCGCCGGGCTCGACGAAGCCGGCCAGCACCGAGGCCCGGTTCGCCGGCCACGCCGAGTTCCGGGCCAGCAGCAGCCGGTCGTCCGAGTCGACGACCGCCATGATCACGGCCGGGTCGGTCCGCGGGTAGTGCTCGGTACCGCAGTGGTCGCATTTGCGGACCGAACCGGCGTACGTGATCCGGGTCGGGTTCCCGCACACGCTGCAGAAGCCGTGCGTACGGTGCCAGTTGTCCAGACCGATCGCATGCGCCAGCAGGCCGCCGTCGCGGTCCGGCAGCACCGCAGCCACCTCGCGCACGTGCCGCAACTCCCCCAGCGCCGGCGCCGCCTCGGCCGCCGGCGGCTCCGGCGAGGTCAGCGCCGCGCCCGGAGTGGAGGCGGAACCGGCGGTGGAGGCCGTCGGCCGGCCGTCCGGGCCGGGGGCGCCGACGCTGACCGCGAAGTACGCCACATCATCATCGTCGAGGCCGAGGAAGTAGCGCTCAGCCTCGGGATACCCGGCGTCGAACACCGCCCCGGGGCGGAACACCAGCCCGGCCTCGGGGTCCAGGACCGCTTCGGCCCGGCTGTCGTCGACGGCGAACACCCGGGTCCCCGGATCGGCCCAGACCGCCGCCAGCCACTCGTCGTCGGTACGCCGCTCGCCGGCCCGGTCGACGACCGACCGCGCCAGCGGCATCCGCCCGAGTTCGCCTTCGAAATACCGTGCCGGGCTGCTCGCTTGGTCGCTCTCCGGGCCGCTCGCCTGCTCACTTGTCAGGCCGCTCATCTGCTCACTCATCGACGTGTCCTCCCCGCTCCGTCCGGCCGCCTCAGCGCTTCTCGGCCAGGTCCGACCACAGGTACGCGGCGGCCTCGGCCCCCTTGAGCAGCAACGGGATCGTCATGCTCTCGTTCGGCGAGTGCCAGCCGTCCGAGGGCAGCGACACCCCGAGGAACACCACCGGCGCGTCGATGACCTCCTGCAGGTCGGCCTCCGGGCCGGAGCCGCCCTCGCGGGTGAACAGCACTTCGCGCGGGGCGTCCGGCTCGCCGAAGGCCTTGCCCATCGAGCGGCTGATCGCCTGCACCGCGGGGTGGTCCAGCGGGGTCATGCAGGGCTTCACGCCGTCGGACTCCCAGTGGTGGGTGCCGGTCAGGCCGGCCGGGATGTTGGCGTGGAACCAGTCCTCGAACTTCTTCGCCACCTCCAGCGGCTGCTGGCCGGCCACCAGGCGCATCGAGATCTTGGCGTGCGCCGAGGCCGGGACGATGGTCTTGTGGCCGGGGCCGGTGTGCCCGCCCCAGAAGCCGTTCAGCTCGAAGGTCGGGCGCGCCCACACCCGCTCCAGCGTGGTGAAGCCGGCCTCGCCGGCGGTCGCGGCGGACCGGGCGTTGCCCAGCCAGGCCTGCTCGTCGAAGGGCAGCTTGGCGAACATCTCGCGGTCGGTCTCGGTCAGCTCGACCACGCCGTCGTAGAAGCCGGGGATCACCACGTGCTTGTCATCGTCGTGGACCCGGCCCAGGAGCCGCACCAGCTCGGTCAGCGGGTTCGGGATCCCGCCGCCGAAAGAGCCGGAGTGCACGTCGGTGGCCGGGCCGCTGAGGTCGATCTGGCCGGAGATCATGCCGCGCATGCCGGTGCAGGTGGACGGGGTCTCGCGGTCCCACATGCCGGTGTCGGAGACCACGACGACGTCGGCCGACACCCGGTCCCGCTTCTCCTCCAGCAGCGCGCGGAAGTTCGGGGAGCCGGACTCCTCCTCGCCCTCGGCGATGATCTTCAGGTTCACCGCCGGCGCGGGTCGGCCGGTCGCGGCCAGGTGCGCCCGCAGTCCCAGCAGGTGGAACGCCAGCTGGCCCTTGTCATCGGCCGAACCGCGGGCGTAGAGCCGGTCGCCCTTGACGGTCGGCTCGAACGGCGGCGTGTCCCAGAGCTCCAGCGGCGTCACCGGCTGCACGTCGTGGTGCCCGTAGACGGCGACGGTCGGGGCGTCGGCGTCCCCGGACGGCCACTCGGCGAACACCGTCGGCAGCCCCGCGCCGTCCGCGGTCTCCCAGATCTCCACCGTCGGGAAGCCGATCTCCCGCAGCTTCGCGGCCAGCCACTCCGCCGACCGGCGCACCTCCGGCGCGCTCGTCGGGTCCGACGAGATCGACGGGATCCGCAACCACTCGTCGAGCTCGGCGAAGAACTCGTCGGCGTGTTCGGCTACATACGGACGGACGGCTTTGTCCGAGGCAGAAGTCATGCGTGCACCTTACCTCTGCCCCGGACCGTCGATCCGCGCCGGTCTCGGGGGTGGGGAACCGCTCAGCCGACCAGGTCCACGGGGACGCCCTGCAACGCGACCGGCCGGATGAACCGCCGGATCGCCTCGGTGCCCACCGAGGTGCTCCAGGACGCCGACGTCGCCGGCCACGGCCCGCCGTGCTGCATCGCCTCGACCACGGCGACACCGGTGGGCACGCCGTTCCAGACCACGCGCCCCGCCTTCGCCACGAGCGCGGGCAACAGCGCGCGAGCCGCCTCGCGGTCGGCGTCGCTGGCGTCGTCGGCGATGATCGTCGCGGTCAGCTGGCCCTCCAGCGAGTCGGCGAGCGCCGGGTACTCGGCCGGGTCCGCGCGCACGATCACGGCCGCCGGGCCGAAGTGCTCCTCGCGGTAGTCGCCCGCGAAGTCCTTCGCAGAGATCTGCGCCGCGAACGGCTTGCCGGCACGCTCCTGGTCCGCGCCCGCGCCGGTGATCCGCTCCTGCCAATGCCGGTGCGCGGCGGCCATCCCGTCGGTCAGCATCGGAATCGCGGCGTTGTCCGCGATCAGGACACCGGTCAGGTCGCCGAGCGCCTCGCCCTCGGCCGTCTCCGGCACGAACACCACGCCGGGCTTCGTGCACAGCTGCCCGGCCGAACCGGTCACCGCACCGGCCAGCGTCTCAGCCCACTTCTTCCGGCCCGCCTCGTCGGCGATGGCACCGGGCAGCACGAACACCGGGTTCACGCTCCCCATCTCCGCGTACACCGGGATCGGCTCGGGCCGCGCCGCCGCCGCGTCCATCAGCGCCCGGCCACCGCCGAACGAGCCGGTGAAGCCGACCGCCTTGATCGCGGGGTGCTGCACCAGCTCGATGGAGAGTCTGTTGGGGTCGCCGTCGGTCGACTCGGCGTCCAGGAAGCCGAAGGTGCCATTCGGCGCCCCGGCCCCGGCGACCGCCGTGCCCAGGATCTCCGCGATCCGCCGCGACAACCGGGGCTGCGCGGGATGCCCCTTCACCACCACCGGGCAGCCGGCGGCCAGCGCCGAGGCGGTGTCCCCGCCCGGGACGCCGAAGGCGAACGGGAAGTTGGACGCCGCGAACACCGCGACCGGCCCGAGCGGGACGTCGACGGTGTAGACGTCGGCCCCGCCCAGCGCCGCCCCCGGCGAGCTGCGCCGGGACAGGTGCCGGCCGGCTGCGACGTGGTCACCGTAAAGCCGCAGCTGGCCGGTGGTCCGGGTGACCTCGCCGGCCAGCCGGGCTTCGGTCAGCCCGCTCTCCTGGCCGGCCAGTTCGACGAGCTCCGCGCGCGCCGCTTCCAGGGCGTCGGCGCACGCGTGGAGCAGGTCGCGCCGGCGTTCGGCGCTCCAGGAGCCGTAAGGGCTCGCCGCTGACGCCGCCGCCTGGGCGGCCTGATCCAGTGTCGTGTGATATGTCACCAGACCAGGGTAACCCCGCCGCCGCACTCACCCAAGTCCCGCGGGTTGAGGATCGGCGGCTACTTGGCGGCAGCCGACTGAGCCCAGAAGGCCGTCGAGTCCGACTTCAGCTTGCTGATGAGCTGCTGCGGGGTGAGCTTGCCGACCATGAACGCGACGGACGCGGGCTGGAAGACCGTGGTGTACCACTTGGAGTCGTCGCGCATCAGCGCGTCCTGGTCCGGGAAGACCGTGCGGTTGGTCAGCGCGGTCTGCACCGTGGCCAGCACGCTCGGCGCCGGGATGTCGATGCGCGGCGTCATGTTGCCGGCCTCGGTGGAGATCTTCGACAGCTGGTTCTTGGCCATGAAGTAGAGGATGAACTTCTCGGCGGCGTCGGCGTTCTTGCCGGCCTTGGGGACGGCGAAGCCGAAGAAGTTCACGCCCGCGGAGTCGTCGGAACGCACGCCGCCCACGGCCGGCATCGCCGGGAACACGAAGCTGTCCACGTTCTCCGTGCGCTTGGTCTCACTGGGCACCCAGGTGCCGCCGAGGATGAGCGCGGCCTTCCCGGCGGCCCACGCGTTCTGCTGGTCCTTGCCGTGGGCGCTGGTGGTGCTGGCATCCTCGGTGTTCCAGCCCGGCGCGAAGTCGCCGCCCTTGATCAGCGTTTCGAGCTTCTGCGCGCCGTCGAGCAGCCGGGCGTCGTCCCAGCGGCTGTCCCCCCCGGCCGCGGTCGCGTTCTGCTCCTCGGCGGTGCGCTTGAACTGGCCGGGGCCGAGTTCGCGCTCGAACATCCACTCCACCCAGTACGCGGCGTTGCCCGGGCTGGCGTCCAGGGCCAACGGCGCCTGGCCCTTGGCCTTGATGTCGCCCATCAGGTCCACGAACTGGTCCCAGGTCTGCGGCGGGTTCGCGGACAGCTGCGGGTATTTGGTCTTGTCGAAGAAGACGGCCTCGGAGGCGACCTCGTAGGGCACCATCACCTCGGCGCCGGTCGCGTCGCTCAGCAGCGGCATGTACTTGTCCGGCACGATGTCGCCGAGCAGCTGGTTCTCCCCGGGCACCGGGTGCCGGTACAGGGTCGTCAGGTCGGTGACGCCCACGCCCTCGGCGGCCGCGCCGAGGATGGTGTTGATGCTGCCGTCGGACAGGTCCGGCACCGGCTTGCCGGCCTTGAGCGCGGCGGCGACGTCGTCCAGGACGCCCCGGCCGTGCCACTCCACGGTGACCGTGACCCCGGTGGCGGCCTTGTAGGAGGCCAGCGCCTCCTTGATCACAGTGGCCTGCGGCTCGTTCTCCTTCCACATGGACCAGTACGTGAAGGTCTTCGACCCGCCGGCGGCGGCTCCCGACGACGTGCTGCTTGAGCAAGCAGGAACGGTCGCGGCCATGACGAGCACCGCGGCCGTCACGGCTATGTTCCGCCTCTTATGTCTTCCCCTGGACTGCGATGGCATGACGGCAGGGTACGGCTACCGGGAAAACGCTTACAACGCGGGGCCGCGCCCCCGTTTGAATCCCGGCCACCCGGCGTTCGCCGAGCCCGGCCGGGCGCGGCCGCCGAACCGGCTCAGCCGTCCCCGAAGATCTCTTCCAGCTCCTCGCGGTCGGGCAGTCCCGTCGGCCGGACGGTGGCGCCGCCGCGGACGTAGACGAACGCCGCGGAAACCGCCGAAAGCGGCACCCCGCGCATCTCCGCCCAGGCCAGCCGGTAGACCGCCAGCTGGACCGGGTCCGCGTCGTGCGACCGGGAGGTCTTCCAGTCGACGACTTCCCAACCGTCAGTAGTCTTATATACGGCATCGATGCGTCCGCGCACCACCCGGCCGGCCAGCACCACCTGGAACGGCTGCTCGACGGCGGCCGGCACCGAATCGGCCCATGACGTGCGCAGGAAGGCCTCCTGAAGCTCCTTCAGGTCCACCTCGTCGGCGATCTCCTCGTCGGCGGCACCGGGCAGATCCTCGTACTCGAACAGCGCCTGCTGCCCGAACAGCGACTCGATCCACGCGTGGAACTTGGTGCCCAGCCGGGCCGAGGGCTGCGGCGGCTGCGGCATCGGACGCGCCAGCTCGCGCCGGAACCGCGACGGGTCGGAGCGGTAGCGCAGCAGTTGGGAGGCCGACATCGAGGACGGGAGCGGGGCGTAGCGCTGGATCGCGTCACCCCGCTTGAGCTCCTCGAGCAGGGCTTCGAGGTCGCGGTCCCAGGACGCTATGGCCGCCCGGTCCTCGGCGCAGGCGGCGGTCTCGGCGTCGGGTGCCGCTGGCCCAGGCTGCTCCGGCTGCTCCGGCGGCCGCTGAGCCGGCAGTGCGGCGGCGACCGGCTCGCCGGTCTCATCGATCAGCGCGGGCGGCCCGAAGTCGGCGCCCGGCGCGACGTCCGCCGGACCGCCGGGGCGTCCGTCGGACTGCTCAGCCTCTTGAGGTTCCTCAAGAAACGGCTCCTCGTCCATCGGTTCGCCGTACGCCTCGGCCTGCCGCCGATGGAGCGCCGCGACCACCATTTCGGCGCCGAGCCGACGCCGCTCAGCGGCCTCCGCGTCGGGCAGCACCGGCCAGCGCGCCTCGGTCGCGCCGAGGCTGGGATTCGCCGCGTCCGGGTCCGGTTCGGCGGCCCACGCGACGATCTCGCCGTGACCGTCCTGGCAGTGCTCGTACAGCCCGGAAAGCCAGGTGTCCGGGCCGCGGCGGCGCTTCTGCGTCGGCCCCCACCAGTGGCCCGAGGCGGTCAGGTAGTAGCGCGGCCTGGTGACCGTCACATACTCCAGCCGCAGGTCCTCCCAGGACTCGTACTCCTTGGCCTGTTCCTTGAACGACTTGAACGCGGCGGTGTTACCGGCGTCGTCCAGGACCGGCAGGTGCTCGGCGTCGCCGCGCAACGGGTAGGGCAGCACCGCGCCGGACCCGATCCACGACTCGCGCGGCTTCTGCGCGGCGCCGGCCAGGTGCGGGACGAACACCGCGTCCCACTCCAGGCCCTTCGACTTGTGCATGGTCAGCAGCTTCACCGAGTCGCCCTGCGAGGGCAGCGAGGCGTCGATCCCGCGCTCGTGCCGCTCGGCCGCTTTCAGGTAGGCACGGAAAGCGGTTACTGACTGGTCTCCCTCCAGGTCCTGGAAGTCGGCGGCCCGGCTCAGGAAAGCCGCCAGCGTCTCCGCGGACCGCTGCGCCACCAGTTTCGGCGACGCCGCGACCTCCACGTCCAGGCCGGTCACCGAGATCACCCGGTGCAGCACGTCCAGGACCGGCTCCGACAGCCGTCGGCGCAGGATCCGGATCTCGGCGGCGAACCGGGCGAACCGGACCCGGGCCTGCTCGGAGAACGCCAGGTCGGGTCCCGGATCCGCCATCGCGTCGGACAGCGAGACCACCTCGGTCGGATCCGAGCCGGCGACCGCCTCGGCCAGCCGGTCCCGGCCGGCCCGGTCGGCGAAGTCCGCCGGGTCCCGCACCAGTTCCCGGGCCCGCATCCCGAGCAGCGCCAGGTCCCGCGCCCCGATCCGCCAGCGCGGCCCGGTCAGCAGCCGGACCAGCGAGGCGTTGGCGATCGGCTCGTCCAGCACGTCCAGCATCGCGATCAGATCCGCGACCTCCGGCAGGTGCACCAGCCCGGACAGCCCGACCACCTCGACCGGCAGCCCCTGCGCGTGCATCTCCTCATACAGCGGCGGGATCTGGTTGCCCTTGCGCACCAGCACCGCGATCTCGCGCAGCGCGACCCCGCCCCGGTAGTGCGCGTCGGCGACCATGCGCGCGACCCACTTCACCTCGTCCTCGGCGGTCTCGGTCAGACCGACGCGGGTCCAGCCCTTGTCCGCCTTCTCCTCCGACGGCCGCAGCTGCCGCACCCCGGTGTGCCGTTGCCGCAGCGGGTCCGAGACCACGTTCGCGAACTCCAGCAGATGGCCGCCGCTGCGCCGGTTCTCGCTCAGCGCGTAGCCGCGCGAGCGGGAGCCGTCCGGCTTGGCGAAGTGGTCCGGGAAGTCGTCGAGGTTCGCCACCGAAGCGCCGCGCCAGCCGTAGATGGACTGGCACGGGTCGCCGACCGCCGTCACCGGATGCCCGCCACCGAACAATCCGACCAGCATCCGGCGCTGCGCCACCGACGTGTCCTGGTACTCGTCGAGCAGCACCACCCGGAACTTCTCGCGCTCGATCGCCCCGACCTCCGGCCGCTCCTCGGCCAGCCGGGCGCCGAGCACCATCTGGTCGCCGAAGTCGATCAGGTCGCGCCGCACTTTCAGATCCCGGTAGCGCTCGACCAGCTCGGACAGCTCGACCCGCTGCCTGGCGATCTCGGCGGCCTTCAGGAAGTCGGTGTAGCCGCGCTTCGCCTTGCCGTTCCTGGGGTCCCGGAACGATTCGGCCTGCCCGATGAAGGCTTCCTCGTGCTCGCGCAGCGCCTCCGGGGAGACCAGGTGCTCGGACAGCTCCCCGTCCAGGGCCAGCACCTTGTCGGCGAGGTCGGCGACCTTGCCCTTGAAGTACTTCAGCTCCTTGGGGCCGCGCACCGCGTTGACCGCGAGCTGGTAGCGCGTGGCGTCGGCGAGCAGCCGCGCGGAGGGCTCCAGGCCCAGGCGCAGGCCGTGCTCCTTGATCAGGCGGTCGGCGTAGGCGTGGTAGGTCGAGACGGTCGGCTCCCCCACCGACTCCTCGACATCCGAGTCCGGGTCATCGAGTTCTTCGTCTTCCAGCTTTCGCAGGGCTTTGCGGATGCGCTCCGACAGCTCGGCCGCCGCCTTGTTGGTGAAGGTCAGCCCGAGCACCTGGTGCGGCCCCACCTGCCCGGTCCCGACCAGCCACACCACCCGGGCGGCCATGACGGTCGTCTTCCCCGACCCGGCGCCGGCCACGATGACCGCCGGCTCCAGCGGAGCCGTGATGGCTTCGAGCTGTTCTTCCGTATAAGGAACCCCGAGCAGTGCTTTCAGATCTTCGGTGTCCCGGATCAAAGGAGTTGCTTTCCCTCGGGCTGTTTGGGGCAGCACTTACGGAAGACGCAGGTGCCGCACTGCTTCTCGCCGTAGGCGGCGAAGTTCTCGTCCAGGACCCGCGCCGCCATCTTCGCGAGCTTCTTCTCGATCGGGGTCTCGCCGGGCTGCTCCAGCGAGGGGTCCTGCTCGGCGGTCTTGGGCAGCCCGGCCGAATCGCCCTCGCGCAGGAACACCAGCTCGGCGCCGCCGGACTCGTTCGAGACACCCTGTATCGCGCCCTCGCGCACCACCAGCTGGTAGACCGCGAGCTGCGGGTGCTCCTGGGCCTCGCTCTTGGTCGGCACGTTCTTGCCGGTCTTGAAGTCGACCACGTAGGTCAGCCCGGCCTCGTCGGTCTCCACCCGGTCGAAGGAGCCGCGGATGCGCAGGTCGAAGCCCTCGACGTCGAGCCGCACATCGAAGTCCTGCTCCGAGGAGTGCAGCAGCCGGCCGCGGTCGGTGACGTGCCAGGCCAGGAACCGCTCCAGCGCGGCGCGCGCCTCCTCCTTCTGCTGCGGCGACTGCCACTGCGCCTCGAACGACAGCCGGTCCCAGACCCGGTCCAGCCGCTCCATCAGCACGTCCAGCCGGGCCGGGGTGTCGCCCTTGGCCACCTCGTCGGCCAGCACGTGCACCACGTTGCCGAAGCCCAGCGCGACCGTCTTCTGCTCGTGCGCGGCGGCCTCGTGGTCCAGGAACCAGCGCAGCGAGCACTCGTCTATGGCCGCGACCTGGCTGGCCGACAGCAGCAGCGGCTTGGCCGGGTCGCGGACCGGCTGCTCGGAGTCGGTCTCCTCGACCAGGCCCCACCACTTGTCCGGATGCGCGGACGGCACCAGCGGCCGGCCGTCGTTGGCCTGGGAGTCGGCCAGCCGGGCCAGCCGTTCGGCGGCGGCCTGGCGCAGCTGGTCGGAGCTCTTCGGGTCGGTCAGGACCCGGCGCAGGTCGGCGACCAGGGCCGGGATCGCCAGCGCGCGCTTGCGCAGGCCGGGCAGCGGCTGCACGTCGACGCCGAGTTCGTCCACGAACCGCGAGGGCGACTCGGCCGCGGCGTCGTCGCCGATCAGGGCGCTGTCGACGGCGGTGACCACCAGCCGCTCGCGCGCGCGGGTGGCGGCGACGTAGAAGAGCCGGCGTTCCTCGGCGAGGAGCGTCGCCGCGGTCGGGATCTCCTCCATCGACCGCAGGCCGTTGCGGCCGATCAGGTCGGCCTGGAGCAGCGAACCGCGCAGCCGCAGGTCCGGCCACAGGCCGTCCTGGACCCCGGCGACGATGACGAAGCGCCACTGGAGGCCCTTGGACTTGTGCGCACTCATCAAGCGCACCGCGCCGCCGCGCGAGGACTGCGCGGCCATCGAGTCGCCGGCCAGCTCCTGGGCTTCCAGATCGGCTATGAAGTTGCGGACGCCCCGGCCGGTCGCGCGGTCCTCGGCGCGGGCGGCGTAGTCGAAGAGGACGCAGACCGCGTCCAGGTCGCGGTCGGCCGAGCGGCCGGTGTTGCCGCCGCGCTGTGCGGTGCGTTCCAGGCGCTCCGGCCACTTGGTGGCGCTCCACAGCTCCCACAGCGCCTGCTCGACCGAACCGCCGCCGCGCAGTATCTGGCGGGTGCGGAGCAGAAGCATGCCGAGTTGGTAGGCCGGACGCGCGACGTCCTCTTCCATGGCGATCAGGCGCGCGGGCTCGGCGAGAGCTTCGCGGAGCAGGACCTCGCTGGGGCGGACGCCGGTGACCGTCGCGTCAGTGATCTCCCGGGGCTCCGGCGCGACAGCGTTCTGATTCGCTAAGCGCTCCTCAGCGCGCAGTGCCCGGGCGAGCTTGCGGAGTTCGAACGCGTCCATGCCGCCGAGCGGCCCGGACAGCAGCGAACGCGCGACGTCCGGCGTCAACGCCTCCTCGTTGTCCGCGACCCGCAACGCCTGCAACAGCACCGAGACCGAGGGCTCGGCGGCCAGCGGCAGTTCGTCGCCTGAGGTGTCGACCGGCACCCCGGCCGTGATCAGCGCGCGCCGCAGCGCCGGGATCGACCGGGTCGCGGAGCGGACCAGCACGGCGATCTCGTCCCACGGGATGCCGTCCTCGAGATGCGCGCGCCGCACCAGGTCGACGATGTTGTCCAGCTCGGTGTTCGGGGTCGGGAAGGTGAAGACCTGGAGCGAGCCCTCGATCGGCTGGCCGTCGACCACCGGCCCTTCCGCCGCCAAGTCGCGGTGCTCGCGCACCTTCTCGACCGGCAGCAACGGGATCGGCATGCGCCGGGTCAGCTCGCGCGAGGCCTTCAGCAGCGCGGGGCCGCAGCGGCGGGAGGTGCGCAGCACCGCGGTGTCGGCCGGGGTCCCGTCCATGTTCCGGAACGCCTCGGGGAAGTCCAGGATGCCCCGCACGTCGGCGCCGCGGAACTGGTAGATCGACTGGTCCGGGTCGCCGAAGACCACCAGGTCGGCGCCGTCCCCGGCCAGCGCCTCCAACAGCCGCACCTGGGACGGGTCGGTGTCCTGGTATTCGTCCACGAACACCGCGCGGAAGTCGTGGCGCAGTTCGCGGCGCACGTCCTCCTGCCCGGCCAGCAGCACCGCGCGGTGCACCAGCTCGCCGTAGTCCAGGACGCCCTGGACGTCGAGCACGTCCAGGTACTCCTCGAAGAACGCGGAGGCGGCGTACCAGTCGCCGCGGTCGGCCCGGCGCGCGGCCTGGGCCAGCTCGGTCGGGTCCAGACCCAGCTCCCGGGCCCGGGACAGCACGGTCCGCAACTCCTCGGCGAATCCGCGGGTGGCCAGCGCGGCCCGCAGATCCTGCGGCCACTGGATCCGCTCGCCGAGCGCGCCACCGCCTATCCCGACATCGATGCTGCCGGAGACGAGGTCACGGACGAACACGTCCTGCTCGGGGCCGGACAGCAGCCGGATCGGCTCGGTGAACAGCTCGGGGTCCTGGAAGCGGCGGACCAGTGCGTAACAAAAGGAGTGGAACGTGGTCGCCAGCGGCGCGACGCCGGACATCGGCAGCCGGCGGCCGATGCGGTCACGCAGCTCCGAGGCCGCCTTGCGGCTGAAGGTGAGGATCAGGACCTGGTCGGGGCGAAGGGCCGCGCGATCGGGGTCGGTTTTGGCGATGACGGCTTCGACCAACGTGTGCGTCTTGCCGGTCCCCGGTCCGGCCAGCACCAGCAGCGGCCCGCCGGGATGGTCGACGACGCGGCGCTGCGCCGGGTCCAGCGGGGGTCCGCTGACCTGAGGCGGGGCCTGCGTGTCGAACAATGTTTCGAATCCTTTGCCGGCGGGTATACCCGAGCGATACACCACGGTCCTCTATGACAACACAGACCACCGACCGTCACGCCCCATTCGGCAATGGATCACGCCCGCGCGCCGATCATGCCAGAGCGCGCGAAGGGCCCGCGGGGGTGCCCCCGCGAGCCCGTCATCAGGAGTAGCGCACTCCCGCTATTCGCTGCGCAGTACCTCAGAGATCGACAACCTCGCCGCGGACCGGGCCGGCACCAGTGCCCCGAGCACCGCGATCCCGACGCCGGCCAGGAACATCCAGGCCAGCAGGGGCAGCGTGTAGACGTGCACCATGCTCGGCGCGAGGTCCAGGCCCTGGGTCTGTTCGATCATCGAGACGATCAGCGCGTGCAGGCCGTAGCCCAGCGGCAGTCCGACGATCCCGCCGAGCAGGCCGAGCAGCCCCATCGAGGTCATGACCATCGCCACCACCTGGCGCGGGGTCATGCCCACCGACTTCAGCATGCCCAGGTCGCGGCGACGCTCACGGGTGTTGAGCAAGACGGTGTTGAACACGCCGAGCGCCGCGACCAGGCTGAGCACGATGGTGATGACCGCGGAGAACACCTTCAGCTCGGCGTTCGGGTCCGCGGTGCTGTGGACGCCGACGTTCCAGCCGGGGGCCAGCGCCCGCAGTCTCGCCGCCAGCGCCTGCCGGTCCACACCGGCCGCCGCGTGGACCTCGAAGTGGTCGGCCTGGCGGCCCGGCGAGAGCTGTTGAAGGGTGCTCCAGTCGGCGTAGAACATGCTGTCGCCGCCGGTGATGGTCTCGCCGACGACAACCGCCGTGGCACTGCGGCCGTTCAGCTCGACGGTCAGGACCTGGCCCAGGGACACGTGGTGCCGGTTCAGGAACCGCGCCGGCACCACGACCTGGTCCGGGCCGGCCAGCCAGTGGCCCTTGACCATGGTGAAGCCCATCAGCGCCGAGTCGCCGCCGTAGTACTGGATGTTGACCTCCGTGGTCATCCCCGCCACGCCGACCATGTCGCCGGTCTGGGGCGCCACGCCGTCCACGCCGGGGACACCCCTGATGGCCTTCCCGATCGCGTCCCCCTGCGCGGACGCTCCCTGACTCGTGTCGTATCCGACATCGACCGCCACGGCGCCGACCCGGTCCGAGGCCGCGCTGGTGTCGGTCATGGTGCGGGCCAGGCCGTTGGCGAAGACCACGGTGGTCACCCCGAGCAGCACCGCCGCGAAGGTCAGGGCACTGCGGGCGGGCCGGGCGAACGGCAGCCCCAGCCCCATGCTCACCGAGCGCGGCAGCCGCGAGCCGGCCAGCTTGCGCTGCACCTTCAGGCCCCGGCCGTGTTTGGGCGCCGAACCGGCCGAGATCGCGGCGATCGCCGACATCCCCGCCGCCCGCCGGGCCGGGATGTACGCGGCCAGGGCGACCACCAGCGGCACCCCGATCAGGCAGCCGACCATGACCAGCGGGCTGATCTGCCGCGTCCCGCCGAGCGCGTTGAACGCCTTGTTCATCAGCGGCTCCCCGACGACCACCCCGATCGGCAGCCCGATCACGGTCCCGGCGACCGCGGGCACCGCCATGGTCGCCACGTAGACCCGGACCACCTGGCGCGGGGTGAAGCCGATGGTCTTGTAGACCCCGATGTCCTTGTATCCGGAGACCACGGCCCCGCTGACCACGTTCAGCACGATCAGCACCGCGACCGACACCGCGAGCACGCCGAACGCGATCAGCATCGGCAGCAGGCTCTCCAGCTTGGCCAGCATCTCGGCGCGGGTGGTGCGCCAGGACTGGAAGCCGACGAGGGTGCCGGCCGGCAGGCCCGCGGTCGCGCGGGTCAGCTCGGCCTTGACCTCGGCGTCGGTACCGGACTTCGCGAACCGGTAGAGCATCTGCACGTGGTCCGGGTGCAACGCCGCCATCTGGCTCGGCGCGACCCAGGCGTCGGCGGTGTCCGAGACCGAGAACGCGTAGCCGACGACGGTCAAGGCCGGCAGGCCCGGGCCGGAGACGGTCGCGACGGTCTGTCCCGGCGGCGCCGGCAGCGTCTGGCCGGCCGGCTGGTCCAGCACGATCTCCCCCGGCGCGCTGGGCCAGCGGCCCTGCCACAGCTGGACCCGGTCGACGTCGCCGGGCTGGGGCTGCGGACGTCCCACGACCGTCATCTGCATCGGGCCGCCTATCTCCGGACCCAGATCCAGGCTGACTTGCGCGGCCTGGAACGGACCGGTGGCGCCGGTGACCCCGGCGGCGTGCGCGGTGGCCGCGAGCTGTTGCCCGCTCGCCTTGGCGGCATCGAGGTCGGCCACGGCGTGGGCGCCGTTCTGCTGCCCGAAGGCCTGCTCGAACGGCCCGGTCGAGGCCTGCAACAGCCCCAGGCCGAGCACCGCGCTCATCGCGGACAGCGCGACCACGAGCCCGATGACGAAGGTCTGCACCTTGCGGCGCTTCACGGCGGCGCGCGAGGCCCGCCAGACCGGGCCCTTGGTGATTCGCACGGCGCTCACGCGATCCGCTCCAGCGCGCGCTCGGCCACGATCCGGCCGTCCGCGACCTCGACCAGGCGGCTGGCGCAGCGGGCGGCCAGGCGCGGGTCGTGGGTCACCATCAGCAGGGTCTGCCCGAGCTGGTTCAGGTCGATCAGCAGGTCCATCACCTGCTCGCCGGAGCGGCTGTCCAGCGCGCCGGTCGGCTCGTCGGCCAGCAGCAGGGCCGGCCGGTTCATCAGGGCCCGGGCCACCGCGACCCGCTGGCGCTCGCCGCCGGAGAGCTGCGCCGGGTAGGTGTTCTTCCGGTCGGCGATGCCCAGCTCGCCCAGCAGTTCCAGCGCGCGCCGCCGGGCCTGCCCGGCCGGGACCCCGCGGAGCTGCGCGGCCAGCGCGACGTTGTCCAGCGCCGGCAGGTCGTCGATCAGGTTGAAGAACTGGAAGATCATCCCGATCCGGCGGCGGCGGAACAGGGCCAGGCCGGTCTCGGTGAGCCGGCCCAGGTCCTCGCCGTGCACGACGACCCGCCCGGAGCTGGGCCGGTCCAGGCCGGCCACCAGGTTCAGCAGCGTGGACTTGCCGCAGCCGGAGGGGCCCATGACGGCGACCGCCTCGCCCTGGCGGATGTGCAGGGTCACGCCGTCGAGGGCGGCGGTGTCGCCGAAGTCCTTGCGGACGTCGTCGAGGCGGACGATCGGCCCGGCGGTGTCGGAGATCTCGGCGGGTCCCACGGCCCCGGCGGGCTCCGCGGGCTCGGTCGGCTCGTTGGCGGTAGCGGTCATGTGATCAACGTATGGTGGGGGCGCACCGCGGCGGATCGGTCCGTGGTGGTAATCGTCCGGGCCTGTCATCCTGGGGATGTAGTCATGCTGTGGGTGCTGATGGGGGCGCTGCTGGCGGCGTGCGCGACGGCGGCGTGGCTGGCCGTGCGACTGAGCCGGGAGCGCGCCCGGTACACCCGCGCCATCGGGGAGCGCGGCTGGCTGCTGGAGCGCGAGCGGGAGAGCGCCGCACAGCTGGCGGTGGACGCCGAGCGGGCCCGGATCGCCCGGGAGCTGCACGACATCGTCAGCCACAACGTGAGCATGATGCTGATCCAGGCCGGAGCGGCCCGGCAGGTGCTGGCGGCCGCCCCGGCACCGAACGCGGCAGCTGAGGAAGCCGGCGCATCGGACATCGCCGGGGACGCGTTGCTGGCCGTGGAGAGCGCGGGCCGCGAGACCATGACCGAGCTGCGGCATCTGCTCGGCGTCCTGGCCCCGGCCGCGGACGGCCGCGACGAGGACGGGCCCGCCCTGGCCCCGCAGCCGACCCTGGCGCGGCTCTCAGCGCTCGTCGACAAGATCGCCTTCGCCGGGCTGCCGGTGGACGTGCGGATCTCCGGCGAGCCGCGACCGCTGCCCGGCGGCATCGACTCGACCGCGTACCGGGTCGTGCAGGAGGCGCTGACCAACGCGCTCAAGCACGGCGGCTCGAACGCCGAGCTGACCGTCCGCTACGACGACCGCTATCTGCGGATCGAGGTACTGACCGCCGGCAGCGGCTCGCTGACCGGGCTCGGCGGTGCCGAGTCCGGTGCGGCAGGCACGGCAGGTACGGCTGGCACCTCCGCCGAGTCCGGCACGGTCGGCACGGCTGGCCCGGCTCGCGGCGAGAAGCTGGGCACCGGCCGCGGCCTGCTGGGACTGAAGGAGCGGGTCGCGGTCTACGGCGGCGATCTGGACGCCCGGCGGCGCCTCGGCGGCGGCTTCCGGGTCCGCGCGAAGATACCTTTGGACACGCCCACCCGTCTCCCACCGCCGCCCGTTATGGAGACGCTACGCGTCGCTAGGAACAATCAATGAGCCCCCGAGTCCTGATAGCCGACGACCAAGCCCTGGTCCGCACCGGCTTCCGCCTGATCCTGACCGCCAACGGCATCGAGGTCGCCGGCGAGGCCGCCGACGGGCTGGCGGCGGTCGAGGCGGCCGCCGCGCTGAAGCCCGACGTCGTGCTGATGGACATCCGGATGCCGAACCTGGACGGACTGGCGGCGGCCCGCCGGATCCTGGCCGCCGATCCGCGGATCCGGATCCTGATGCTGACCACCTTCGACCTCGACGAGTACGTCTACGAGGCGCTGGCCGCCGGCGCGTCCGGCTTCCTGTTGAAGGACGTCACGCCCGAACACCTGGTCGCCAGCGTGCGCCTGGTGGACACCGGGGACGCACTGCTGGCGCCGTCGATCACCCGGCGCCTGGTGGCGAAGTTCGCGACCCCGGCCGGCGGCCGGTCCGGAGCCGGGGCCGACACCCGGACCCCGGCGATCCACCGCGATCTGGCCGCGCTGACGCCGCGCGAGCGGGAGATCCTGGCGCTGCTGGGCCGCGGGCTGTCCAACACCGAGCTCGCCGCGCGGCTGGTGCTGTCCGAGGCCACGGTGAAGACGCACGTCGCACACATCTTCACCAAACTCACACTGCGGGACCGGGCGCAGGCTGTGGTGGTCGCCTACGAGACCGGGCTGGTCGCGCCGGGCGACGGGGACTGAGCGTCTCTGCTCCTCTTTCTCCTTGCCTTACTAGGCCTTACTAGAACTGCTCGCGCTACCAGCCCACTAGCCCGCGAAGTCGCTCGGCACCTCGTCCATCGCGCCACCGCCCGCGGACTCGTCCTCCCCGGGCCGCCAACGGGCCCGGTTCATATCGATCCGGCTGCTAGCAGAGTTCGCCTGCTCCCTCGCCCGCTCCGCCTTGAGCGGCGTCCCCTCCTCCCGGTAGTTGGCCAGCGCCTCGCGCTCGTGCCCGGGCAGGAAGCCGCCGTCGCTGCGCACCACCCGCCACCACGGGGACCCGCCGCCGTACTTGGCCATCGCGGTCCCGACCTGCCGCGGCCCGCCCTCGCCGAGCCATTCGGCGACGTCGCCGTAGGCCATCACCCGGCCCGGCGGGATCCGGTCCACCAGCTCGAACACCCGGTCCACGTAGGGAGGCAGTTCGGGTGGTTTGGTCACTTCCATCACTCCTGTCGAGGTAATCCGCCGCGCCGGGGGCAACCCCCTCGTGGGACGATCAACCACAGTCGCCGCACTCACGAGGCGCCAGGGACTATCGTCCTTGTGTCCGGAACGGCGCAAGACGACAACAAGAGCAGAAGACAGGTGGACAGTGGCAGGGGAGCCGGGCACCGCCTCGCCGGCCCGACCGGGTCCGGTCGAGGCCGCCACGCCTGCCGCCACGCTGCCCGCAGCCGGGTCCGGGGGGACGGGTATGTCCCGAGCGTCCGAGAACGAGGATAAGCCCGCCGACAACGACGCCCTCCCCGCGCGCCGTGCCGTGACCCTGCCCGCGCCGATCATCGACGAGCCGCCGGAGCCGCGCCGCATACGCCGCCCGGCCGACCTGCTGCGCGCGGTCGCGAGCTTCGTCTTCATGCTCCTGTTCCTCGGCATCGGGATGGTCGCCGGCGGCACCACCCGCGGCGCCGAGTCGGACATCTCCAAGCTGTCCGCCGAGCAGAAACTCCCGCTGGGCCTGATCCTCGCGGTGACCTCGGTACTGCTGGCGGTGGTGCCGATCGCGCTGGCGATCGACCGGCTCTACCAGCGCGACTCCCGGCGCGTAGTTGACTCCGTTCTGGCCGCGGCGATGGCCTACCTGTCCGCCGTCGGGCTGAACGCCACGGTCTCCTCCTCACACACGCCCAAGGCCATCCGGGACGCGCTGACGCTGCCGACCAACGCCGCGGACAACACCGCGGCGTTCCACATCTACCTGGCCACGGTCGTCGCGTATCTGACGATCATCGGGTTCTCCAACCGGCACAACTTCCAGACCGCGACCTGGATCGCGCTGATCGCCTACGGCGTGGTCACCCTGATCCAGGGCGACGCGACGATCATCAGCCTGGCCGAGACCGTGATGCTGGGCCGGCTGATCGCCTTCGGCTGGCGCTGGGCCCGGGGCGTCATCAACGACCGGCCCACCGGCGAGGCGGTGCACCAGGCGCTGTCGGACGCCGGGCTGGACCCGCTGTCGTGCCGCCGGGTGCCGGCCCACGAGGACGTGCGGCGCTATGTGGTCGCCACCGCCGGGCGCGGCGACGTGGACGCCCTGGTCCTGGACCGCGACCAGCAGGCCGCGGGCCTGGTCTACCGGCTCTACCGGCGGGCCCGGCTGCGCGGCCCGGCCCAGCGCCGCAACCTGCTCTCGCTGCGCCGGATGCTGGAGCAGGAGGCGCTGATGTCGTACGCGGTCACCGCCGCCGGCATCCGCACCCAGCAACTGCTGGCCGTCCGCGACCTCGGGCCGGACACCGGGATGCTCGCCTACCAGATGGTCCCCGGCCGCACGCTGGAGCAGCTGGCGCCCGAGGAGCTGACCGACGGACTGCTCGGCCGGCTCTGGGCCATGCTCGCCGACCTGCACGCGCACCAGCTGGCCCACCGCCGGCTGTCCGCGCACGCGTTCCTGATCGACGACGAGGGCCGGGCCTGGCTCACCGACCTGCGGCTCGGCGAGATCGCCGCCGGCACCCTGTCCCGGCGCCTGGACACCGCCGAGATGCTGACGGTGACCAGCCTGTACTTCGGCTACGAGCGCAGCGTCGCGGCGGCCGTGACCGAACTCGGCGAGGACGACGTGGCCGCGGCGCTGCCGATGCTGCAGCCGGTGATCCTGACCCGCACCACGCGCACGGCGCTGAAGAAGTCGAAGGGGCTGCTGAACAACATCCAGGAAGCGGTTCAGGCGCTGCACCCCTCGGTGGAGCCGGAGCCGGTGAAGCTGGAGAGGTTCAGCCCCCGCACGCTGTTCGCGGTCGGCGGCGCGGCGCTGGCGGCGTACCTGCTGCTGGCGTCGAACTACTCCTGGTCCAGCCTCACCGCGGTGAACTGGTGGTGGACCGGCGCCGCGGCCGTGGCCTCGGTCGCCACGTACTTCGCGGCGGCGATGGCCCTGGACGGCTTCGTCCCGGAGAAGCTGCGCTGGGGCCGCACGGTCCTGTCCCAGGTAGCGGCCTCCTTCGTGACCCTGGTGGCGCCGGCCGCGGTCGGCGGCGTCGCGGTCAACACCCGCTACCTGCAACGCACCGGCCTGCCCACCCGCGCGGCGGTCACGGCGGTCGGCGCCCAGCAGATCATGGGCCTGGTCCAGCACCTGCTCCTGATCCTGATCTTCGGCGTCATCGCCGGCAGCTCCGGCGACAACAGCGGCGGCGGCTCCCACGCCTCCAGCGCGACCCTGATCTCCATCATCTTGGCCCTGGCCCTGCTGGTCCTGCTGATCGCGACGATCCCCCAGCTCCGCCGCTTCGCCGTGAACCGACTCCGCCCCCTGGTGGCCGGCGTCCTCCCCCGGCTGATGGACGTGGCGCAGAACCCGATCAAACTGGCCACCGGCCTCGGCGGCACCGTGATCCTGTCCCTGCTCTACAGCTTCACCCTCTGGGCCTCGATCCAGGCCGCCGCCACCGACGACCGGGCAGCCAAAGTCAACTTCGCCGTCGTGGCCTTCATCTTCCTCACCGCCCAAGCCGCCGGCTCGATCGTCCCCACCCCCGGCGGCGTGGGCGGCGTCGAAGGCGCCCTGATCGGCGCCCTGACCACCTTCGGCCACCTGGACACCGGCCTGGCCACCACGGCCGTGCTGCTGTTCCGGCTGATGACGTTCTGGCTCCCGGTACTGCCCGGCTGGTTCGCGTACAACTACATGACCAGGCGCGGGGAGCTGTAGCCCTCACCCGATGGTGGGATTCGGGTTGAGGCGCGGGGACGGAAGCGGGCATACTGGCCTGGTTGAACCAGCCGCGCCCACGAAGGGCCGGAAGTGAGGCAGGGAACCCCCAGACGGAAGTCGGGAGCCCTGCCTCGCGTCGTTCACGGCTCTTCCACCTCGACGACGCGGCAGCTGTCGGCGATCGCCGACCAGCGATCACACGTACCGTTCAGCCACCACATGAACGCCCCGGCGACACAATCAGCGAGCCACAACGCGGGTTCCTCGCTCTTGCGCAAGAAGTCGACTCGAACCTGCGCCCCCTCCCTGCCATACCGGCGCCACGACCGGATCACCCGCAAGTCGTTCACATCCTGGGCCTGACGCGACTCGAACAGAACTCGGTCCACAGCCAGTCGGCGCAGTTCAGCCAGAAGTACCGACAGACAGAGCCGGCGCGCCCGTTCGGCGGAGATCTCCGGCCGATGCATGAGGACTGTGACCACCCCGTCTATCGGCAGCTCCGCGATCGCGCCGGCGATGACCGGCAAGCGCCGATCCGATTCCGCGTGCCAATGGATGATCTGCGTCTTTCCGTAACGCAGCCTTCGAAGGGCTTCACGAACGTCGTCTAACTGGTCGTCTGCCACGAGAACCGCGACCAGTGTGTAGACACAGGCAGCCTCGCCCCGACGCCTGCGCATACTCTCATCCACATAAGCGGTCAGCACCACGCCGATCAGCGTATTGACCCACAAACAATCCGACCGCCGCCCCAAGCGTGGGGCAGCGGTCGGATTCACTCAAAATAGCGACTACAAGCGACTACTAGTACGTCGGCTTCTCCGGCTCGATCTGGTTCACCCAAGCCAGCACCCCGCCGCCGACGTGCACCGCGTCCTTGTACCCGGCCGCGTGCACCACGGCCAGGGCCTCGGCCGAGCGGACGCCGCTCTTGCAGTGCAGGACGATGCGCTTGGTCGGGTCCAGCTTCTCCAGGGCGCCGCCCATCAGGAACTCGCCCTTGGGGATCAGGGTGGAGCCGGGGATGTTGACGATCTCGTACTCGTTCGGCTCGCGGACGTCGATCAGCTGGATCTTCTCGTCGGTGTCCAGCCACTCCTTGAGCTGCGTCACGGTGATCGTCGAGTCCATCGCCGCGTCGGCCGCCTCCTCGGAGATGGCGCCGCAGAAGGCCTCGTAGTCGATCAGCTCGGTGACGGTCGGGTGGTCGCCGCAGATCGCGCAGTCCGGGTCCTTGCGGACCTTGACCTGGCGGTAGGTCATCTCCAGGGCGTCGTAGATCATCAGGCGGCCGACCAGCGGTTCGCCGATGCCGGTCAGCAACTTGATGGCCTCGGTGACCTGGATCGAGCCGATCGAGGCGCACAGCACGCCCAGCACGCCGCCCTCGGCGCAGCTGGGGACCATGCCCGGCGGCGGGGGCTCGGGGTACAGGCAGCGGTAGCAGGGGCCGTACTCGGACCAGAAGACCGAGGCCTGGCCGTCGAACCGGTAGATCGAGCCCCAGACGTACGGCTTGTTCAGCAGCACGCAGGCGTCGTTGACCAGGTAGCGGGTCGCGAAGTTGTCCGTGCCGTCGACGATCAGGTCGTACTGCGCGAACAGCTCCATCACGTTCGTGGAGTCCAACCGCTCCTCGTGCAGGTTTACCTGCACCAGCGGGTTGATCTCCTTGATCGAGTCGCGGGCGGACTCGGCCTTGGAGCGGCCGATGTCGCTCTGCCCGTGGATGACCTGGCGCTGGAGGTTGGACTCGTCGACGACGTCGAACTCGACGATGCCCAGCGTGCCCACGCCGGCCGCGGCCAGGTACAGCAGCGTCGGGGAGCCCAGGCCGCCGGCGCCGACGCACAGCACCTTGGCGTTCTTCAGCCGCTTCTGGCCGTCCATGCCGACGTCGGGGATGATCAGGTGGCGCGAATAGCGGCGCACCTCTTCCACGGTCAGTTCCGCGGCCGGCTCGACCAGCGGGGGTAGGTTGCTCACAACATCTCCCAGAGAAGTCTTCGAGGCGCCTGGGGGTAATCCGCGGCATTCAACGACAACCGTCGCATGCCCGGCCCGATTCCCGGGCCCGTCGTCCACTTTCCGAGACCGCGGCCGGACCGCATCGGCCGGTACCCAGACCTGCGCCTCCCCGTCGCGCGCCCCGCGAACGCCCGATCCGCGACCGTCCGGGCTGAAACAACCTACTCGCGCGTAGACTGCTGACCATGACCACTACCGACGCCGCCTACGCGGACACCGGCCCGTCCCGGCAACGGTCCGCCAGGCTGCCTCGGAGCGCCCGCCGCAACCAACTCCTGGGCGCCGCGGAAGAGGTCTTCGTCGCGCAGGGCTACCACGCCGCCGCGATGGACGACATCGCCGAACGCGCCGGGGTCAGCAAGCCGGTGCTCTACCAGCACTTCCCGGGCAAGCTCGAGCTCTACCTGGCGCTGCTGGACAAGCACTGCGACGCGCTGGTCTCGCAGGTGCGCGGGGCCCTGGACTCCACCAGCGACAACAAACTGCGGGTGGCGGCCACCATCGGCGCCTACTTCGACTACGTCGAGCACGAGAGCGGCGCCTTCCGGCTGGTCTTCGAGTCGGACCTGAACAACGAGGCCGCGGTCCGCGAGCGCACCCACCGCGTCACCCAGGAGTGCGCCGAGGCGATCCGCGACGTCATCGCCACCGACACCGGCCTGTCGGACGAGGAATCGATGCTGCTGGCCGTCGGGCTGACCGGGATCGCGCACGTCACCGCCCGGTACTGGCTCTCCAGCGAGGGCGGCCGGATCCCCCGGGACGCCGCGGCGCGGATCGTGTCGCAGCTGGCGTGGCGCGGTATCGGGAACTTCCCGCGCAAGGATTCTGTCTAGATAGCTGGCACGCTTGGACCATCGGCGAACACTCGCCGATCCCCGGCATGGCCGCTACGAGCACTCGAGCACCTAAGGAAGCCTTCGTGGAAATCAAGATCGGCATCCAGCACACGGCCCGTGAGCTGAACCTGGAGTCCAACCTGTCCGCCGAAGAAGTGGAGGCGGCGGTGGCCGCCGCGCTCAAGGACGGCGGCGTGCTGGCCCTGACCGACGACAAGGACCGCAAGGTCCTGGTGCCGGGCGAGAAGATCGCCTATGTCGAGCTGGGCGAGCCGACCGGACGCAAGGTCGGTTTCGGGGCGATCTGACCCGATTCGGGAGTTGACAGTGGGGTAAAAGGGACGCATGTCCTTTTTCACACTGCTCTGGCTGGCGGCCCTGGGGCTGGGCATCGGCGCCCTGGGCCGCGCCGTCGTCAAGAAAGGCAGCCCGATGGCGACCTGGATGACGACGGTGGTCGGCGTGATCGGGGCCGTCGGCGGCGGATCCATCATCCACGCGATCCTCGGCAACGGGCACACCTTCGTGGCCACCCTGCTCGGCGTCGCCCTGGCCGCCCTGCTGGTCATGGCCATCACCAGTTGGCAGCGGACCAGGGGCGAGGACTCCTGAACCCGCCGATCGGACACGCCGCTCCCCCGAGCGGCGTTTTTCACGCGCCGACTCGCCGACGCGGCCGCCGGGCCGCGGCCTTCGGACCGCGCGCGCTGAACCTCAAATTCCGACCTCAAGTACTCCGGCCCCAATTACCCAGCCTCGAGAAGTGCCGGCCTCGAACGCTGACGCCGAAGCGCCAACCCTTGGGCAGCAGGGCCGCGAGTACCGAGCCTCAAGCCCTGAGTCTCAAGCCCTGAACCTCAAGCACTGAGTCCGAGCGTCGCCATCCGCGCCCCGTGCGCCTCGGTCAGCCGGGTCAGCATCTTCCCGACCTCGGCCAGGTCGACCGTGGTGTCGCAGTCCGGCGCGGCCAGCATCCCGGCCAGCAGCGCCGCGAGCGCCGCGCGCCGGGCCGCGATGTGCTGCGCCTGCGTCAGCGCCTCGCCCATGATCCGGCGGCCCCACAACGCCAGCCGCCCGGCGATCTTCGGGTCCGCGTCGATGGCCGCCCGCACGTGCTCCACGACGAACGCGCTGTGTCCCAGATCCTCCAGCACGCCCTCGACCACGGCGCGCGAGGCCGGGTCCAGGTGCCGCGCCGCCTCGCGATAGAAATCCGCGGTGAGCGTGTCGCCGATATAGGCCTTGACCAGCGACTCCAGCCACCCCGACGGCTTGGTGTGCTCATGGAAGGCGTCCACCGGCCCGGCGAACGGCACCATCGCCTCGGTCGGGTCCGCGCCGAGCTCCGCCAGCCGGTCCCGGACCCGCCGGAAGTGGTCGAACTCCGCCGCCGCCATGCCCGCGACCTGCGCTTTACCGTCGAGCGTGGGGGCCAGGGCGGAGTCGGCGGCCAGCCGCTCGAAGGCCGTGAGCTCTCCGTAGGCGACCAGCCCCAGGAAGTCGGTGAGGGCTACCTCGTAGGACATGGCTGTCGCCGGAGAAGTCATAGGGGCAGTTTATTCAGGTCTTTTCCGTCGGGTACACTGTCTGTGACTAGCAGGATGCCCGGTCGGTGGCCCGATCGGCTCCGACCCACTGCGGCAGACCGGATCCACCGCGGATCCCCACCAAGCCGCGAGGTCGCTCGCTCCTCCAGAAGTCTGATCACTGGGGTCGACGCGAGCACGTACGCAGATAGCACACATAGCACCGTGCTAGCCCCTCGCGCAGTGCCGCTCAACAGAAGAGGCATACATCATCAGCGCTGTCACGCACGACACCGAAACGCAAGACTCCGAACTGCACGACACCGAAGAGGGCCCCGGCACCGCTGCGGAGACCCCCGAGATCATCGAGAAGACCTTCCGCGACCTGGGCGTCGACGAGCGGATCGCCGAGGCCCTGGCGGCCGGCGGGATCATCACCCCGTTCCCGATCCAGTCCGCGACCATCCCGGTCGCCCTCACCGGCGCCGACGTGATCGGACAGGCGAAGACCGGCACCGGCAAGACGCTGGCGTTCGGCATCCCGGTCCTGCAGCGGATGGTGCGCGAGATCGCCGCCGCCGCTTCGGCCGCGGAGAACGCCGCCGTCGGAGCCCTGGACGAGGGCGCCGCCGCCGCGACGGACCCCGACACCGAAGCGATCGCCGCCGAAACCGCCGCCGCTGCCGCGGCGACCGCGGCTGCGACCGCAGCCCAGCGTGGCCGTCGTCCCCGCGGCCGCGGCCGCAAGCCGTCCGGCGCGCCGGCCCCCACCGGCCACCCGGGCCGGCCGCTCGGCCTGGTGGTCGTGCCGACCCGCGAGCTGGCCGTGCAGGTCACCGAGGACCTGGCGGCGGCCGGCAAGGTCATGGCCGCCCGCGTACAGTCCGTCTACGGCGGGCGCGCGTACGAGCCGCAGATCGCCGCGCTGTCGGCCGGCGTCGACGTGGTCGTCGGCACCCCGGGCCGGCTCCTGGACCTGGCCAAGCAGGGGCACCTGGACCTGTCCGGCGTCCGCATGCTGGTGCTGGACGAGGCCGACGAGATGCTGGACCTGGGCTTCCTGCCGGACGTCGAGCGGATCGTCACCCAGATCCCGAACGACCGCCAGACCCTGCTGTTCTCGGCGACGATGCCCGGCCAGGTCATCGCGCTGGCCCGGCAGTACATGAGCCGCCCGACGCACATCCGCGCGGCCGACCCGCACGACACCGGCACCACCGTCGCCAACACCACCCAGCGCATCTACCGGGCCCACGCCCTGGACAAGACCGAGATGCTGGCGCGCATGCTCCAGGCCGAGGGCCGGGGCCTGACCATGGTGTTCTGCCGCACCAAGCGCACCGCCGCCAAGGTCGCCGAGGAACTGGACTCCCGCGGCTTCGCCGCCGCGGCGGTGCACGGCGACCTCGGCCAGGGCGCTCGCGAGCAGGCCCTGCGCGCCTTCCGCAACGGCAAGGTCGACGTCCTGGTGGCCACCGACGTCGCGGCCCGGGGCATCGACGTCGAGGGCGTCACCCACGTGGTGAACTTCCAGTGCCCCGAGGACGACAAGACCTACCTGCACCGCATCGGCCGCACCGGCCGGGCCGGCGCCTCCGGCACCGCGGTCACCTTCGTGGACTGGGACGAAGTCCCGCGCTGGAACCTGATCAACAAGACCCTCGGCCTGGACTTCCACGAGCCCCGCGAGACCTACTCCACCTCGGACTGGTTCTTCGAGGAGCTCAGCATCCCGGCCGACTCCAAGGGCCGGCTGCTGAAGTCCGAGCAGACCCGCGCCGGCCTGGCCGCCGAAGAGGTCGAAGACCTCGGCGAGACCGGCCGCGGCGCCGGGGTCCGCGCCCGGGCCACCGCCACCGCCACCGCCACCACCCGCACCGAGCGGCCCGCCCGCCCGAAGCGGGAGCGCGAGCGCGTGCGCACCCGCGGCGGACGGCGCTCCGAGGAACTGGCCGGCACCGAGGACGCACTGGCGGTCTCCGACTCAGCCGAGGACGGCGAGAAGCAGAAGCGCGGCCGGACCCGGACGCGGAGCCGGAGCGGGGCGAAGGTCGAGGCCGTGCTGGCCGAGACCGGCGCGATCGCCGACGAGGCGAGCGCCGCCACGGTCGGGACCGAGACGGCGGCAGTCGACACCGCGGCCACGTCGGGCGCCGAGAAGGCACCGGCCGGCGCCGCCGTCACCGAGTCGGGCGCCGACGAGGCCGACAAGCCGAAGCGCACGCGGACTCGCAGCCGGAAGACCATCGAGCCGAGCGAGATCGCCGCCGACGCCGCCGAGGCCGGTGCCACGCCGGTCCTCGACGTCACCGAGCCGAGCTCCGACGAGGCCGACAAGCCGAAGCGGACCCGCGCCCGGAGCCGGGCCAAGGCGGAGACCACCGAGGTCAGCCCGATCGCCGCCGAAGCGGTCGAGCCGGTCGCCGAGACCAAGCCGCGCACCCGCACCCGGGCGAAGGCCGTCGCGGAGCCCGTCGCCGACGAGGCCGAGAAGCCGAAGCGCACGCGCACCCGCGCCGCCGCCGACGCCCCGGCAGCAGCGATCCCGGCCCAGTCGCCGAAGCGCTCGCGCCGCGCCCTCGCCGAGGCCGAGGGCCTGACCGCCACCGGCGTCGCGGTGACCGGCAACTACAACTCGTAGTCACCCCGGCCGACGGCCCGAGACCTCCACCGAGGCTCGGGCCGTCGGCCTTTTCCGGCGCCGGTTTTCCGGCACCGATATCAAGGGCCGTTCAGCCACGCCCGAAGACCGTCAACTACTCTCATCCCCATGAGCACGCCGCCCTTCGTCGACCTGCCGCCCCACACCCAGGCGATCCAGCTGCCGACCGCTGGCGGGCCGCTCGCCGCGCTGCGCGCCACACCGCCCGAGGGGGTGACGCGGCAAGGGATCGCGGTACTGGTCCCCGGATACACCGGGTCGAAGGAAGACTTCATCGCGGTGCTGGCACCGTTGGCGGCGGCCGGGTACCAGGCCGTCGCGATCGACCAGCGGGGGCAGAACGAGTCGGCGGGCCCTGAGGATCCCGAGGCCTACACGCTCCCGCGGCTCGCCGCAGACCTCGGCGACGTCGTCGACGAACTCAGCGACGCCGACGGCCACACCGACTCCAGCGCGGGCACCGGCACCGGCACCAACGCCAGTACGGGCGCCGACGCCGCCGCCCGCATCCACATCATGGGCCACTCCTTCGGCGGCCTCGTGGCCCGCGAATACGCCCTGGCCCACCCGACTCGCGTCCGCACCCTCGCGATCCTCGACTCCGGCCCCGCCGCGATCCCGGGCCGCTCCGCCGAGCAGGCGAAGCTCCTGGTGGCCGCCGCCAGCTTCATGACCTCGGCCGAGATCTGGGCCGAGATGCAGAAGATGGCCGCTGCCGAGGGCGCCCCTGGGCACCCGGACGAGTGCGTGCGCGACTTCCTCCAACGGCGCTTCGAGCACAACGACACCGGCATGCTGGTCGGCATGGGCACCGCCATCCTGTCGGCCACCGACCGGACCGCCGAACTCGCCGCAGCCGGGCTGCCGATCCTGGTCGCGGCCGGGGCGGGCGACGACGCGTGGCCGGTCCAGGCCCAGAAGGAGATGGCCACGCGCCTGGGCGCGGACTTCGTCCTGATCGAGGACGCCGCGCACTCCCCCGCCGCCGAGAACCCGGCGGTCACCGCGCGGGTGCTCGCCGACTTCTGGGCCCAGAACGGCTGACTCAAGGCAGCTGCCGGGCCACTAACCCGGAACCCCCGAATCAGAACGGCCGAGTCCCACTCGACCGCGCCACCAACTCCTCGTAGACCTCCGGCTCCGTGGTCTCCTCGCCGAGCCGGATCGTCGGCTTGCGCCCTCCGTGCCAGTCCGACGAGCCGGTGGTCAGCAGCCCCAGCTCCTTCGCCAGCGCGCGGACCTGGTCCCGCTCCTTCGGCCCGTGGTCGGGGTGGTTCATCTCGATGCCGGTCATCCCGGCCTCGGCGAACGCCGCGATGTCCGCCTCCGACACCACCGGGCCGCGCCGCCAGGCCAGCGGGTGCGCCATCACGGTCACCCCGCCCGCAGCCTTGACCAGCGTGATCGCCCGGATCGGGTCCATGTCCAGCTTCTCCACCCGGGCCCGGCCGCCCTCACCGAGCCAGTCCGGGGTGAACGCGGCGTCGACCGAGGGCACCACGCCGGCCTCGACGAGCGCCGACGCCACGTGCGGACGCCCCACCACGCCGTCCCCGGCGATCTCCCGCACCCGCTCCCAGGTGATCAGCGCGCCCAGCTCGCGCGCCTTCTGGACCATCGCCTCGGCCCGGTGCGTCCGCGACTCGCGGATCTCGGCCAGCGCGGCGGCCAGGTCCGGGTTCTCGGGGTCGAACATGTACCCGAGCATGTGCAGACCGATCCCGTGGATCTTGCACGAGATCTCGGCCCCGGGCACCACGGTCTGGATGTGCGACCAGACCCCGGCCTCGCGCCCGTACCGCAGCGCCCGGCGGGCCTCGGACCAGCCGGAGGTCCCGTCATGGTCGGTGATCGCCACCACGTTCAGGCCGGCCGCCTCGGCCATGCCGACCAGCTCGGCCGGCTCGAAGGTGCCGTCGGAGGCGGTGGTGTGGGCGTGCAGGTCTATGCGCATGCCCACACGCTACCCACCGCGCCGGGCTCCCGCCTCACCGCGTGATCGCCTTACCGCGTGATCGTCCCGCCGTCCACGACCATCGACTCCCCGTTGACGAACGACGCCTCGTCCGAGCACAGCCACACCGCGGCCGCCGCGATCTGCTCCGGCTGTCCCACGAATCCCCCGGTGTTCTCCCGGGCCTGCATGTTCACCGCCGGCCGCTCCTCGGCCGAGTTCCGGATCATCGGGGTGTCGACCACCCCGGGGCAGATCGCGTTGATCCGCAGCCCGGAGTTCCGGTACTCACGCGCCGCGGTCTTGGTCAGCCCGAGCACCCCGTGCTTGGACGAGCAGTACGGCGACAGGTACGGCACCGCCACCAGCCCGGCCGCCGAGGCGATGTTCACGATCGTCCCGGACTTGTTCGGCAGCATCGCCCGGATCTCATGCTTCAGGGACAGGAACACGCCGGTCAGGTTGACGCCCAGAATCCGGTTCCAGTCGGCCAGCTCGGTGTCGGCGATCTTGGCCCCGGTCCCGGCCACCCCGGCGCAGTTCACCGCCGCGTCCAGCCGGCCGAACTCGGCGAGCGCCGTGGCCAGCGCCGCCTCGATCTCGGCCTCCACCGCCACGTCGGCGCGCACGAACAACGCGGTGCCGCCGGCCTTGCGGATCAGGTCGACCGTCTCCGGTCCCGAGTTCTCCCCGGTGTCCGTCCGGTCCACGACCACGACCGCCGCCGCGCCGCGGGCCGCGAACATCTCCGCGCTCGCCCGGCCGATCCCGCTGCCGCCGCCGGTCACCATCACGACCTTGCCCTCAGCTGCCATGCGCGCACCGTAGGTCAGACCGCGCCAAGCGTCCATGCCCGCCTCGGTAATAGGCTGGCCGCCGTGGAACAGGACCTTCCCACGGGGGATGACGCCAGGGCCGCGCAGGTCTTCAACGACCACCGCAGGCTGCTGACATCGGTGGCCTACCGCGTGCTCGGCCGCTGGAGCGACGCCGAGGACGTGGTGCAGGACGCCTGGCTGCGCTGGAGCGGGTCGGACTACACCTCGGTCCAGGACCCGAAGGCGTTCCTGGTCACGGTGACCACCCGGCTGGCCATCGACCAGCTCCGCAAGGCCCAGACCCGCAAGGAGTCCTACGTCGGCCCCTGGCTCCCGGAGCCGGTGCTGACCCGGGACGGCGCCGACACCGCCCCGGACACCGCCGACCGCGTGGTCCTGGACGACACCGTCTCGCTGGCCATGCTGCTGGTGATGGAGACCCTGTCGCCGCTGGAGCGCGCGGTGTTCGTGCTGCGCGAGGCCTTCGACTACAGCTTCGCCGAGATCGCCGCGATGCTGGACCGCACCGAGGCCGCGGTGCGCCAGCTGCTGGTCCGGGCCCGCAACCACGTGCAGGACAAGCGGCCGCGCTACCCGTTGGACGACGTCAAACGGCAGAGCATCGCCGAGCGTTTCCTGTCGGCCTGCGTCGGCGGCGACATCGCGCCGCTGCTGGAGCTGCTCTCGCCGGAGATCACGGTGATCTCCGACGGCGGCGGGGTGGTCACGGCGGCGACCCGGCCGGTGGTCGGGCTGGACAACGTCTCCCGCTTCCTGCTGGGCATCACCCAGAAGTACGCGAAGTACATCGAGAAGGGCATGGACATCCGGGTCGAGATCGCGCCGGTCGGGGTCAACGGTGACCCGGCGGTCATCGCTTTCGCCGACGACAAGGTGCTCTACGTCTACACGCTGGATATGGACGAGGACGGCCGGATCCGCACTGTCTTCGCGATGGCCAACCCGGAGAAGCTGAGCGGAGTGCGCGCGCTGGAGGGCGACGCCGGCTGACACCGACCGGGCGGGAGTGAGGCGGGTCACACAGACCCGTGTCACAGATCCGGGACGGTGTCCGTCCTTGCGATCGAACACGGCGGAGAGCACCGCCGAGCCGATCCCAAGGAGCTCAAGATGCGTATCCTGCTCGCCGGCGCCAGCGGCGTCTTCGGCCGCGTCCTCACCCCGGCCCTGATCGACGCCGCCCACGAGGTGGTCGGCCTCACCCGCGCCCAGGACGGCGTCCGCGTGATCGAGGGCATGGGCGCCACCGCGGTGGTGGCCGACGTCATGGACCGCGACAAAGTACTCGCCGCGGTGAGCGGCCAGCACTTCGACGCCGTCATCAGCCAGCTGACCGCCTTGAAGAAGGCGCCGATGCGCAACAAGGACATGGACGTCACCAACGTCCTGCGCACCGTCGGCACCGAGAACCTGATGGCGGCGGCCAAGGCCACCGGCGCCACCCGCTTCCTCACCCAGTCGATGATCTTCGGCTACGGCTACGGCGACCTCGGTCCCGGCCCGATCACCGAGGACGCGTTCTTCGGGCCCTCGCCGCGCAAGACGTTCGCCCGGCACGGCCAGGCGATGCTGCGCAACGAGCAGATCGCCTTCTCCGAGCCCGGCGTCGACGGCATCTCGCTGCGCTACGGCCTGTTCTACGGCGGCCCGGCGACCACCGCCTACGTGGAGTTCCTCCAGGCCGGCAAGCTGCCGATCGTCAAGGCCGGCACCAATTCCTTCGTCCACCTGGCCGACGCGGCCGGCGCCACCGTGGCCGCGCTGGAGCGGGGCAAGGGCGGCGAGGCGTACAACGTCGTGGACGACACCCCGGCCCCGTTCGCGGACGTGGCGCTGGAGATCGCGAAGGACTTCAAGACGAAGACCCCGCGCACCGTCCCGGCCTGGTTCACCAAGCCGCTGCCCTACCTGAACTGCTTCATCACCGGCCGCTGGGTGATCAGCAACGCCAAGGCCAAGGACGAGCTGGGTTGGCAGCCGCAGTATCCGTCCTTCCGTACCGGCGTGAAGGCGGACGCCGAAGCCGCCGGAATGTGACAGTGCCCGCCAGGACACACCCCGGCCTTTCCGGCAGGAACCTCAGCGGACAAGTCGAATGAGAGCGACAACGACGGAAAAACCAATATCGTCGCGAAGGAGGAGAAGCACAGCAGGGGAGGACACGATGTCGGGCAACGCCGAAACGATGGCCGGACCCGATCCGGAACACGCCGCCGACCTGGTGGAGTTCATCGAGCTCTTGGATCAGCTGCGGATGTGGGCCGGCGCACCGTCGACCCGCGCCCTGGCCAAGCGGGTGGGCCCGGTACTGCGTCCGCCGCGGACGATCTCGCACTCCACGGTCGCGGAGGTGTTCCAGACCTCGCGGCGCCGGCTCGACCTCGACCTGGTGACGGGCATCGTCCGGGCGCTCGGCTCGGACGACGCCACGGTCGCCCGGTGGCGCACGGCGTATCTACGAGTCCTGCGTAACACCAAGACGGCCGATTTCGGCGGAGTCCTCCGGCAACTACCGGTCGACCTGCCCACGTTCATCGGACGCGAGAAGGAACTGACCGCCTTGATGGACGCGGCCACCGAAGGTTCGCACACCCTGGTGATCTCGGCGATCGAGGGAATGGCCGGCATCGGGAAGACCCAGCTAGCGCTGCACGCCGCCCATCGTCTAGTGCGGGCCGGGCGGTATGCCGACCTCCAGCTCTACGCCAACCTCCGCGGCTTCGATCCGTATCACGAACCGTCCGACCCCGCCGCCGTCCTGGACGTTTTCCTGCGCCAACTCCAGGTGCCGGCCGCCCGCGTCCCGGCCGGGCTGGACGAGCGGGCCGCGATGTTCCGCGACCGCATCCACGGACGCCAGGCGTTGCTCCTGCTCGACAACGCCGCGGACGACAGCCAGCTCAGACCCCTGCTTCCGGCGTCCTCGAGCTGCCTGGTGCTGATCACCAGCCGGCGCAGTCTGGCCAGCCTGGAGGGCGCCCGCACCGTCGCCCTCGACGTCCTGGACCCGTCGGAGTCGATCGAGATGCTCTCCCGCATCGTCGGCCCCGAGCGCGTCGCCGCCGAGCCGCGGGCCGCGGCCCGGATCGCCGAGCTGTGCGGCGGCCTGCCGCTGGCCGTCTCGCTCGCCGCGGCGCGCCTGCGGTCCCGCCCGGTCTGGACCCTGCGGTATCTGGCCGACCGGCTGGGCACCACACTGGACCAGATGACCACCGGCGGCCGGGGCCTGTCCCAGGTCTTCGACCTGTCGTATCAGGGCCTCCCGCCGGCCGCCCAGCACATCTTCCGGCTGCTCGGCATCCATCCCGCCGCGGACTTCACCGCCTCCTCGATCACCGCGCTGACCGGGATGGAGCTCGGCGAGGCCGAGCAGATCCTGGAGCTACTCCAGGACGAGAAGCTGATCCAGCAGAAAGTCCCGAACCGTTTCGAGCTCCACGACCTGCTCCGCGCCTACGCGGCCGAGCGGGCCGCGGCCGAGGTCAGCGAGCAGGAGCGGTCCGAGGCCGTCGCCGCGGTCCTGAACTGGTACGTGGCGACCGCCTCGACGGCGGTCGACGTGGCGAACCGCCAGCCACCCCTGCCCTTCCCCACCGGCAGCGTGCGGGGCGAGAGCGTGCGGTTCGTCGATGCCAAACAGGCGCTGGCCTGGTACGAGCACGAGCAGCCGAACCTGCTGCGCGCCTTCTCGGCGGCCGCGACGCTCGGTCATGACCGCACAGCGGTCAACCTGACCCTGGCGATGAAGCCGTTCGAAGACATCGCCCGCAGCTGGCGGGAGTCCGAACGGCTGCTCCGCGCGGCCCTGGCGCACGCCCGGCGGTGCGCCGCGCCCGACGTCGAGGCGAACGTCCTCCAGCAGCTGGGGTTCACCCTCTTCCAGGACAACAGGTTCGACCAGGCGCTCGATCCTCTGGAAGAGGCTCTGGCCCTGAGCCGGGAGAACGGGGACCTGCTGAACGAACACCGCGCGCTGAACGTCAAAGCCCTGGCGTACACCGGCTTGGGCGACCACCAACGCGGCTTGGAGGTCGCGCTCCAGGCCCTGGCCCTCTGGGAGCACGACGAAGTACGGCACACGCCCCGCACCACCGGCGTGTTCAACACCGTGGCCACATGCCTGCACGGGCTGGGCCGACCGGCCGAGGCCCTGACCTACATCATGACGGCCATCACCGAGGCGGAAGCTGCGGACGACTGGCTGTTCGTCGCGGTGGCCAAGCACAACCTCGGCTTCACCCAATTCGTCCTGGAACGCTTCACCGACGCGATCACCGCTTTCGAACAGTCGATGCCCATCGCGCATGAGGTGGGCTTCCTCTACCTGCACGCCGACGACCTCAACGGCATCGCCCTGGCACTGCACGCCCAAGGGCGCGTGTCAGAGGCGGAGGAGTCCCACCGGAAAGCACTGGCCGTCTTCGACGACCTCCCCGAAGCCGACATCGCCCGCTACCTGAGCCAGCTCGACGAGTCACCGCTGCGGTACCCGCCGGCTCCGGCGGACGAAGCGAGTGAACGAAACGGCCCCTTGATCCGGTGAGGGAATCGGATCAAGGGGCCGAGCAGGTACCGGTCTGCGAAACCAGGGATCGCTACAGGTCGATCCCGGTCAGCACCAGCACCCGCTCATATGTGTAGTCCTCCATGGCGTACTTGACGCCTTCGCGGCCCACGCCGGAGCCCTTGACACCACCGTACGGCATCTGGTCGGCGCGGAAACTCGGGGCGTCGCCGATGATGACGCCGCCGACCTCCAGATCGCGGTGCATGCGGAACGCGGTGTGCAGGTCGTTGGTGAAGACGCCGGCCTGGAGACCGAACTGGGAGTCGTTGACCAGGCGCACCGCCTCGTCCGTGCCGTCGAAGGCGTGCAGCACCAGCACCGGGCCGAAGACCTCCTCGACCACCACCTTGGAGTGCGCCGGGGCGCCGGCGATCACGGTCGGCTCGTAGCTGGCGCCGTCCCGGCCGCCGCCGGTGAGCAGGGTGGCGCCGGCGCCGACCGCCTCCTGGACCCAGGCCTGGACCCGCTCGGCGGCGGCGGTGCTGATCATCGGGCCGACGTCGGTGGCACCGTCCGCCGGGTCGCCGGTCTTCTGCGCCTCGACCGCCGCGACCACCTTCTCGACCAGCCGGTCGTAGACCGCGCGGTCGGCATACACCCGCTGCACCGAGATGCAGGACTGGCCGGCCTGGTAGTTGGCGAAGGTGGCGATCCGCTGCGCGGCCCAGTCCAGGTCCTTCTCCGAGGCGTAGTCGGCCGTCACCACGGCCGCGGCGTTGCCGCCGAGCTCCAGCGTGACGTGCTTGTGCGGCACCTCGGCCTCGATCATCGCGCCGACCGGGCCGGAGCCGGTGAAGCTGACCACCGGCAGCCGCGGGTCGGTGGTGAGAGCGGCCATCCGGTCGTTCGGCACCGGCAGCACCGACCAGGAGCCGGCCGGCAGGTCGGTCTCGGCCAGCAGCTCGCCGAGCAGCAGCGCGGTCAGCGGGGTGGCCGGCGCCGGCTTCAGGACGATCGGCGCGCCGACCGCGATCGCCGGGGCCACCTTGTGCGCGACCAGGTTCAGCGGGAAGTTGAACGGCGAGATGCCCAGCACCGGCCCGCGCGGGAAGCGCCGGGTGATCGCGGTGCGGCCGGCGGCGTTGGCGTCGGTGTCCAGCCGCTGCAACTCCCCGTTGAACCGGCGCGCCTCCTCGGCGGCCCAGCGGAACACCGAGATCGCCCGGCCGACCTCGGCCTTGGCCCACTTCAGCGGCTTGCCGTTCTCGGCGGTGATGAGCGCGGCGATCTCCTCGGCCCGCTCGGCGATCCGCCGCGAGACGTGGTCCAGCGCGGCCGCCCGCACGAACGCGGGCTGGTCAGCGGTCTCCTTGGCGACCGCGGCGGCCGCCGCCACCGCCTGCTCCACCTGCTCCTCGGTGGGCACCGAGACGGTCGCCACCAGGCGGCCGTCGTACGGCGAGCGCACCTCGTAGCTGTCGGTCCCCGTGACCTGCTTACCCGCGATCCAGAACGGCGTTGCCTGCTCAGTCATGGCACTCACAGTAGGCGCGCTCGGGCTCGTGCGCCGGTGTACGCGGTGGCCAGTCGATGGGGACGGCTGCGCCGTTCGGGCCAGCGGGTGGTCAGACCGGCCACAGGGTGAACTCGTTGCCGTCGGGGTCGGTCAGCTCCACCTCGCCGGATCGGCCGGGAGCGGTGTCGGTGCGAGCGGCTCCGAGCGTGACCAGCCGGTCGATCTCCTTGTCGCCCTCGCTCGTCACGAGCTGGAAGCGCAGCCGGTTCCGATCGGTCTTCCGGGTGAAGGGCGGCCCACCCCAAGTGATCTTCGGACCACCGTACGGAGAGCGGATCGCCGTCTCCTGATCCTGGTCCCACACCAGCGGCCAGCCCAACGCCCGGCTCCAGAAGTACCCGGCCTCCTGCGACCCGTCGCTCGCGAGCGCCCCGATGAATCCGCACTCTGCGAGGAAGTTGTTCCCGGCCGCGATCACGCAGAACTCGTTGCCCTCGGGGTCGGCGAGCACGACGTGCGTCGCATCGGGCCCCTGCCCGACATCGTGGTGCCGCCCGCCGAGTGCGAGCGCACGCGCCACGGTCTCCTGCTGACCTTCCGGCGACACGCTCGTCAGGTCGAAGTGCATCTGGTTCTGCCGGGTCTTCTCGGCCTCCGACGGCAGGAACCGGATCCGGAACCCGGTGTCGTCGTTGGGAATCAGCCCGACGCCGTCGCCGAGGTCATCGGTGTGCTCCCAGCCGAGGACTCCGCCCCAGAACCGGGCCAACAACACGGGGTCGTGCGCGTCGATGGACAAGACCATGAGTTTGGCGGCCATCCCCCGAGCCAACCATTCCTCCGCCCGCGCTGCGACTTCTTTTCAGCCCGCCGACCGCCCCGCCTACTGCCCCTCGCGCACCCGCAGCGCGAACCACAGCTCCATCCGCGCGTCAGCCGAATCAGCAGCCGTCAGGTCCTTCCCCAGCAGCTCCCCCGCCCGCGCGATGCGAGCCCGCACGGTATGCCGGTGCACCCCGAGCTCCGCGGCCGCCGAGTCCCACTGCCCGTTGTGCGCCAGCCACGCGCGCAGCGTCGGCATCAGCGCCGCGCGGTCCGCCTCGGTCAGCGGGGCCAGCACCGCGGCGGCGAAGTCGCGGACCGCCTGGTCCGCGAACAGCGTCGTGAGGCCCGAACCGGCCTCGGCGAAGGACACCGTGGGCCGTCCGGTCCGGCGCGCCGTCGCCAGCGCCTCGCCGGCCTGGCGGTAGCCGCGGCCGAAGTCCGCGTAGCCGATCGCGTCCGACACCCCGCCGGTGAAGCCCGGATAGTCGGCCGGGGCGACCAGCATGCGCTCGTCGCCCTCTTCGAGCACGAACATCCGCTCCGGCACGGCCTCGTCGCGCACCGAGTCCCGGGCGATCCGCACCGGCTCCGGCGGCAGCGGCACACGCAGCTCCCCGGCGGCCTCGCGCGCCGCGTCCACGTGACCGGCCAGCAGCAGCCGCACCACCGCGCGGCGCAGCGTCAGCTCGGCGACCGTCACGTCCTTGGTCGGCTGCTCGACTCCGAGGGTGAGCAGAGTGAGCGCCACGGCCAGGATCTGGCGGCCGGTGATGTCCGGCCCGCTGTCGCGGCCCAGCAGGCCGACCGCCAGGAAGCCCGAGACCCGCTTGCCGACGCCGAGCGCGTGCACCTCGACGTGCCCTGAGTCGGTCAGGATCGAGGCGCTGCTGGGCAGCATCCGGCCGCGCAGCCGGTCCAGCTCCGGTGCCAGGTCCAGACCGGCCGGCATCGGGCCCGCGCTGTGCAGCACCGAACCGTCGGCCCCGGCCAGCACCGCCCACGCGCCGGTACCGAGCCCGCTCACCAACGACCGCACCAGGGACCGCTGCGGCTCGTGGGCCAGCGCCGACTTCACCAAGTCGTGCTGCGTCCGGTATCCCTCGGTGATGGCGCGGTACTCCTCGGCCGCCAGCGCCTTCGACACCGACTTCGCGATCGCGATGAAGGGCGTGGCCTTGGGAACCTCCAGCACCGGAAGGCCGTGCGCGGCGGCCGCGGTGACGAACCGCTCCGGCACCGCCGCGTTGTTCAGCCCGACGCCGAACCCCAGACCCGCGACCCCGGCCCGGACCAGACCGGACAGGAAGGCCTCCAGGTCGAAGCCCGGGTCGGCCAGCCGCAGCCCGGTGGTCAGCAACAGCTCGCCGCCCTCCAGGAACGGCGCCGGGTCGTTCAGCTCGGTCGTGTGCACCCACCGCACCTCGCGCGAGGTGTCCCCGGCCGGTCCCTCGGAGGTGAGCAGACGCAGACCCAGAGGCCGGTCGGCGAGCAGGGAGGCGATCGTCGGCGGCACAGCCCCAGCCTACGTCGCCGCCGCCCGCCGCCGGGGCCGGCGATCGCCCTTCGAACAGCGGTGCGCGCGCCCCGTACGATGGAGCACGCCATGACGACCACCACGCCGGCCGCCGCCGCTTCCGCCGAGGCTCCGCTGCTCCTCACCACCGAGGCTCCGCGCACCCTTTCCTTCAGCGACCAGGCAGCGTTCTGGGCGAACCTCGGCGTCAGCCTGATCGGGTTCTCCTCCGCAGCGGTCGTACTACTCCCCACCGGCTACTCGCCGCTGCCGATCCCGGCCTCGCTGCTGGCGATCGCGCTGGGCACCGTGGCCGGGATGGTGATGACCGCCATCGCCGGCGTGGTCGGCACCCGCACCGGCGCGCCCGCGATGGCGGTGCTGCGCGGTCTGTTCGGCACCAAGCTGTCCTGGCTGCCGAGCCTGGCGAACATCTTCCAGATGGTCGGCTGGGGCGTTTACGAGATCACGGTGATCGTGCAAGGCGTGGACGCCATGCCCCACACCCACGGCATCCCGCGCCCGGTGATAGTGCTCGCGGCCGGGGCGCTGTGCACGGCGATGGCGATCTGGCCGCTGTCGGTGCTGCGCGCCCTGCGCAAGTACGTGACCGGCGCGGTCGCCGTGGCCATGCTCTACTTCACGGTCCAGCTGCTGCGGAACCCGATCCCGCACCAGACCGGCACCTCCTGGAGCGGCTTCTTCCCGGCCGTCGACGCCGCGCTCGCGCTGTCGGTGTCGTTCCTGCCGATGGCCGCCGACTACATGCGGCACGCCCGGAGCTCCAAGCAGGCCGGCGGCGCGGCCGTCGTCGGCTACAGCATCACGCAGTTCTGGTGCTACGCGATCGGCATCGTGGCGCTGCTCCAGGCCGGACCGAACGGCGACGTCTTCCACACCATGCTCGGCGTGACCGCCGGCTGGGTCTTCTTCCTCGTACTGGTGCTGCGCGAGTCGGACCAGTCGTTCGCGAACGTGTACTCCACCGCGATGTCGATCCAGAACCTGCTGCCCCGGGTGGACCGCCGGATCCTGGCCGGCGCGGTCGGCACGCTGGTGACGGTCATCGCGCTGTTCGTCCACGACCTCGGCGGCTTCGCGAACTTCCTCGGGCTGATCGGCTCGGTCTTCGTGCCGCTGGCCGCGGTGGTCGGCGTCGACTACTTCCTGGGCCGGGGCCGGCAGGGCCGCTGGGACCTGTCCGAGCGCTCCCCGGCGCGGCCGGCGATGCTGCTGCCCTGGGCCCTGGGCTTCGTGGTCTACCAGGTGCTGAACCCGGGCTCGGTGGACTGGTGGGCGCACGGCTGGATGCACGTCCAGGACTGGATCCACGTGCACCCGGGCTGGTGGGCCTCGGCCTCGCTGTACTCGTTCGCAGCGGCGGCGCTGGCCACCGGCGCGATCGTGGCGCTGGACCGGCGGCGCACGCCCCGGACGGAGCGGCCGCTGTCGGCGGAGCCCGCGGAGTCCTCGGCGTGACCGATGTCGGCGGCACCGGCGAGACCGGCTCGGCGAGCGAGGCTGCCGAGCTGAGCGAGACCGGCACTGTGAGCGAGACCGGCGAAGACGATCTCGTGTTCGGCATGGGATCCGAGACCGTCGTCCAGCGCGACTGGCCCAGTCTGACCTCGGTGGAAGTCCAGGCGGTACTCGGCGAGGAGATCTCCGAGATCGAATGGCGCAGCCCTCGTCCGCTGTCCACGACCGCGCGCATCCGAACCGCCGCGGGGCGACACCTGATCGTCAAGCGCCTGCCGTCGGCCCTGCGCACCCCCGAAGCCCTGGCCGAGGAACACGGCTTCATGGACCACGTCCGCGAGCGCGGCATCCCGGTCCCCGACGCATGGACCGCCGGAACCCGCGGCGACTTCGGCTACGAGGTCCAGGAACTCGGCGTCGGTGCGGACCTGTATCAAAACGTCTTCTCATGGTCGCCCTACAAACCGGGTCACCCCGGATACGCCGGCACGACGCTGGCCCGCCTGCACATCGCCGCCGAGGGCTACGCGGCCCCACCCCGGCCCTGGCGGCCGCTGAAGTCCGGCTTCTCGCTCTTCGGCGCGGCCGACCCGATCGCGGCCATCGAGCAGATCACCGCGCGCCGCCCGCGGCTCGCCGACTTCCTGGCCGCCCGCGACTGGCGCTCCGACGTCGAACGCCTCCTGCTCCCGTTCCACCGGCGGCTGAACAACGACCTCGACCCGCTGTGGACCCACAACGACTGGCACGGCACCAACCTGCTCTGGTCCGGCGACCACCACCAGCCGGCCATCACCGCGGTCCTCGACTTCGGCCTGTCCGATCGCACCACCGCCGCCTACGACCTGGCCATCGCGATCGAGCGGTTCGCCGTGGACTGGGTCGGGCTGCGCGACGGCGTCCCGGCCCCGGCGTCGAAGCGTCAGCTCCAGCAGTTTCTAGCCGCCTACACAGCGAACCGGCCGCTCAGCGCCGCCGAATCCGCCGCCCTGCCGAACCTGTTCCCGCTCTGCCACGCCGAATACGAGCTCTCAGAGATCGACTACTTCCTGTCGGTCCTGCCCGGCGGCAGCGAGAAGAACGCTGAGATCGCCTACCGCGACTGGTTCCTCGGCCACGCCGAATATGCGAAGTCCGAGGAAGGACAAGCCTTCCTCGGACTCCTCGGAGGGGACACGCCGGTCTGAAACCGGCCCCTCTCAGTGCCCCTCAGCCTCCTGGGTGTGCTTCGACATCGTGAACGCGACGGCCCAAGCGACCACCAAGATCGCGGCGCTGATCACGAAGACCAGGGTCGCGGCGGTCGGGACGCTGGTCATCATCGCCCCCGCCTTGTCGAAGAACACCGTGCCCAGCGCGGCGATCCCGAAGGCGCCGGCCAGCTGCTGCATCGCGTTCAGCAGGCCCGAAGCCGAGCCCACCTCGGCGTCGTCCAGGTCGCCCAGGACGGTGCCGAAGATCGGGCCGAAGATCAGGCCCATGCCCATCCCGGAGACCAGCAGCGGGGCGACGAGCGTCCAGCTGGTGGTGGTCGCGCCGTAGTTGTGCACCAGCAGCGCGGAGATCACGGTACCGAGCGACATGACCAACATGCCGGCCTGCAGGGTGCGGCGCGGGCCGAGCTTCGGCATCAGAGCCTGCGAGGCGCCCATCGAGACCATGGTGCCGATCGACCAGGGCAGCATCGTCAGACCGGCGTGCAGGGCGCTGAAGTGCAGACCGACCTGCATGAACAGGGTGTAGACGAAGAAGACGCCGCTCATCGCCGCCGCGAAGGCGAACAGCACGGCGATGCCGCTGACGAAGGAGCGCTTACGGAACACGGTCGGCACCACGAACGGGTCGCGGCCGGCCGCGCTGCGGTGGCGCTGGTGCAGGGCGAAGACACCGAAGGTGGGGACGGCGCCGGCCATCAGGGCGAACATCCACGCCGGCCAGCCCGCCTCGCGGCCCTGGACCAGCGGGTAGACCAGCATCATGACGCCGGCGGTGGCCAGCAGCATGCCGATCAGGTCCAGCTTGGGCTTGGTGCCGTCGGCGGCGTGCTCGTCCCGGGGCAGCACCTTGCTGCCGAAGGCCAGCGCGACGATCCCGACCGGCACGTTGACCAGGAAGATGGCCCGCCAGCTGAGCCCGAACAGGTTCGCGCCGACCAGCCAGCCGCCCAGGATCGGGCCGAGGGTCGCGGCCAGGCCCATCATCGGGCCGAAGATGCCGAAGACGGAGTTCATCTTCTCCGGCGGGACCATCGCCCGCAGCATGCCCAGGCCCTGCGGGATCATCACCGCGGCGAAGGCGCCCTGCAGGATGCGCGCGCCGATCAGCTCGCCCGAGGTCTGGGCCAGTGAGCACAGGATCGAGCCGGCCAGGAAGCCGGAGATGCCGACCTGGAACATCCGCTTGCGGCCGAAGACGTCGCCGAGCCGGCCGCCGGTGGTCAGCATGACCGCGAAGGCCAGCGTGTAGCCGGCCACGATCCACTGAAGCGCCGAGGTCGAGGCCCCGAGGTCGGTGCGCAGGACCGGGCTGGCGATGTTCATGATCGTGGTGTCCAGCAGGTCCATGATGTCGGCGCCGATGATGGCGAACAGCGCCAGGATCACGGCCCTGCCGAGCTTGGACTTGGCCGGACTCGGCGCTTCGGCGGAGTCCGGAGGCCCGCTCGCGGAGTGGTCGACGGTCTGGTTCGAGGTGTCGATGGTGCTGGTCATGGTGGTCCCCCTCCGGGACGGCTGCGGAAGAACGTCGTTCGAGCGATCGAACGCCGTTCGGTGGTGACATACTTACGATATATCTCGCGTTCTGGATGTCAAGCTATATCGCGAACCTCGGTCCCGCCGCACGGCCTGCGCGGCCTACCCGGGTCCCACGCGGGGTCTGACGACCCTCGGCGCTCGGACTCATCGGCGCGAACGCCGTTCGAGTTGCTACGAACACCGTTCTACCTCCGAACGCCGTTCGAGTCAAACGGTGTTCGCCTTTACGAACAGCGTTCGAGAGGCGTACAGTGTTCGAGAAGGAAGGAGCCAGACCCGATGGCCGAGCCAGCAGCCCCGAACCAGCCGGAGAGTGCACCCCCGGCGCCGGTCCCCCCGTGGGAGCGCACGCGCAAAGCCAAGGCGCCCGCGCGCACTCCGCTGAGCCAGGAGGCCATCGTCGAGGCCGCGCTGCGGATCCTGGAGACCGACGGCTACGACGCGCTGTCCATGCGCCGCGTCGCCGCGGACCTGGGCACGGGGGCCGCGTCCCTGTACGCGCACGTCGCGAACAAGGACGAGCTGGTGAAGCTGGCCCTGGACCGGGTGTTCGTCGACGTCAGCTTCCCCGAGCCGGACCCGGAGCGCTGGATGGAACAGGTGCGCGAGATGATGCGCGGCACCCGGAAGATCCTGCAGAGCCACCCCGGCCTGGCCCGCGCCATGCTGGGCCGGGTCCCCATGGGCCCGAACGGGATCCACATCATCGAGGGCTTCATGGGGCTGCTGCGCGCCGGCGATCTGCCGGACCGGGTGGCCGCCTGGGCCGGCGACGTGATCGCCCTCTACGTGGTGGCGAACGTCTTCGAGGAGGACATCCGCTTCTCGATCCACGGCGAGGCCTCACAAGAGGACGTCGAAGCCTGGGCCGGGGAGATGAAGGGCTATATCAAGTCCCTGCCACCGGAGCAGTTCCCGAATATGCTGGCCCTGGCAGACCCGATGTTCGAGACCGGCGGCCCCGACGGCCGCTTCGAGTTCGGCCTGGACCTGATGCTGCGCGGCCTGGCCTCCCACTCTCGGCGCTGATCGTGCACTGATCGCGCTCCCGTCCGTCACCGATCCGGCGCGGAGGCGGCGAACGGGTGCGCGGCCTGGCGAATCGGGCTTTTGCCCCTTTTAGGGCAGACATCTTCAAAAGGGTTATCTAGTCTCCATCTCAGAACACAGAGATTGGAGACGCCGGATGTCTTCTTCCCGCCGCCGCCCGGTCGCCGCCGTGGCGCTCACCGGAGCGATATCCGCGGCCCTCATCACCACCCCGGCCGCGTCCGCGGCGAACGGGGACGACCCCGCCCGGACGGTCACCCACGACCGGGTGATCGGCCCCGATCTGCGCCACAGCGCCTCGGCGAACTGGGCCGGCTACGCCGCGGCCGGCGGCGGGTACCACTCGGTCAGCGCCACCTGGACCGAGCCCGGCGTCAGCTGCCGGTCACAGAACACGTACTCCTCGTTCTGGATCGGCCTGGACGGCGACGGCAGCAGCTCGGTCGAGCAGATCGGCACCGAGGCCGACTGCGCCAAAGGCTCGGCGGCCTACTCCTCCTGGTACGAGATGTACCCCGGCGGCCCGGTCAACCTGTCCGGCGCCATCTCCCCCGGCGACGTCATCCGCGCCTCGGTCGTCTACAACGGCTCCGGCCGCTTCACCCTGAACATCGGCGACCAGACCAAGGGGTGGTCCCACTCGGTCGACGCGCACCTGGACAACCCGGCCCTGGCCTCGGCCGAGGTCATCGCCGAGGCGCCGTCGGACGCCACCGGCGTCCTGCCGCTGTCCGACTTCGGCACCGCGGCGTTCAGCGCCGCCAGCGCGAACGGCACCGGGCTTGGCTCGTTCAACCCGGAGCCGATCACGATGACCAGCGGCGGGACCACGAAGGCGGCGCCCTCGCCGATCTCGCCGTCCGGGGGCTTCACCGTGACGTGGCACTCCGGCTGAGGCGCTACCCCCGCAGGTCCACCAGCACCGGCGGCGTCCGGAACCCCTCGGCCGTGGACAGCGACACCAGCGCGTGCCCGGTCGGGATCTCGTTGATGATCTCCGACGGCGACCACACGTAGCGCTCCACCGGCCGGGTCGCCACCGAGCGCTGCTGGGTCACCGACGAGCCCCCGGTCAGCGCCAGCAGCTGGCCCGGGCGCCGGGCGGTGCGGACCCGGCCCATCGACTTCACGCTGCGCCCGCGCTCCGGCGGCCCGGTGATGGTGCCGCTGCGGGTGGTGTTCTCCTGGCCGGTGGTCACCGTGGTCTCGGCCACCCACTGCTTGCCCCAGAAATCGGCGATGTAGGCCGCGTCCTGCGGGTCGATCCCGGCGAACACCGCCTTGCAGCCGGTGTTCGCGAAGACCGTGGCCCGCAGGTCCTCGGGGAACTCGCGCATCGACTGGGCCAGCAGGATCAGGCCGGCGTTGGCCGCGCGGGCCCGTTGCAGGCCCTGGACCACGTACTCGTCGACGAAGCGGCCGGCGTCGTCGACGATCAGGCCCTTGAAGACCGAGCGGTCGACGTCCGGCGCCGACACGGTCTGCACGAACTGCGAGACCGCCAGCCGGGCCAGGATCCGCGCGGCCTGCGGATAGGCGGCCTCCGGCAGGGCGATCCGGACCCGCATCGGCCGGTCGATCTGCCGCATCGAGAACTTCTGCTCCGACCGGCCGTCGAACAGCTCGACCAGCGCCGGCCGGTCCAGCAGCCGCAGCCGCTCCACCAGCAGCCGCGGGCCGCCCTCGATCAGCTCGGCGATCAGTTCCTTGAGCGTCGGGTAGCGGCCCTCCCGCTCGCGGAACCAACTGAGCGCGGCGTCCAGCCCGTTGTGCGCGGCCGCGTCGGCCTCCGGCTCGACGCCCGGCGGCAGCAGCGCGCCGGCCAGCCGGTCGGCGGCCTCGGCCGGGTTGCGCGCGCCGCCGTAGAGGTCGAAGCCCCACTGCGAGTCCGGGTCCAGCGGGTCGATGTCTACGTCGAAGAAGCCGGGCAGGCTGTAGTCGCCGTGCGGGTCGATGACCACGACCGAGGCCATGTTGGTCAGCGTCTGCAGGCCGAGCAGCTCCACGATCGGCCGGGCGAAGCTGCGGGTCTTGCCGCTGCCGGTGGGCCCTATCACCAGCAGCGAGGTGCGCAGGACCTCGGCGTCCAGGGCGAAGGTCTGGCCGGAGTGGGTCGCCGGGTTCTTCGCGGTGTCCGAGGCGACGCCGAGCCGCACCTGGCCGGTCATCAGGTCGTGCTCGCCGAGCCGGGCCGGCAGGTCGCGCTGGCCGGAGGGGTGCAGCCAGGCGTGCGGGCCGGAGTCCTCGATCTCGGCGGCCGCCAGCGCCAGCCGGCCCTGGTCGCCGCGGGCCTGCCGGATCACCCGGACCATGCGGACGTAGTCGACGTCGGTGAGCTCGCCGTGGTCGGCGGCGACGTCCAGCCGGCTGGCGGCCGCGACGTGCCCGGCCTCGCGCAGGTCGACCCACATGTCCGGCTTCGGTGGCGGGGGGACGACGCGTTTCTTGGCCAGCCCGGCCCGCCCGGCCAGGCCGACCACCCGGTCGCCGTGCTGCGCCCACAGCACCCGGCCCACCGGCAGCCAGCCCCCGGCCCAGCCGCAGGCGCCGAGCAGCGCGATCAGGTAGACCAGCCACACCGCGGCGCCGCTCAGGCCGATCGAGGTGAGGATGATCGACGCCGGCACCGCCAGCACCACGCCGGCCAGCGGCGCGTAGAGCAGGTATCGCAGGGCTCGTTGGCGGGACTCGCGACTGACCCGCACCGCGGCCGCCGCCTCCGGGTCGCGGCCGTAGGCGAACACCCCCGGCACGTCCACCAACCGGGGCCCGTGCACCCAGGACTGCACGTCAGGCCGGGTGCGCTCGGTCCATCTGGTTCCGGTCCAGTAGCGCACCTGCGGCTCCCCGGAGGGGTCGGCGTACCAGCCGGGCGGCAGCGGGCCGGGGCCCTGGCCTTCAGTCGTCACACGTTCTGTGTATCAGAACTACGACGCGGCGAAAGGGACGTCCGTGGCGCGCACATCCGCCGCGGGCGCCCCACTCGCCAATTCGGCTCAACCCCGCCCCCGCACCCGCCACCGCGTCCTGTGCCGGGCCGTCACGGCGCGCTTAGGCTGCGAGGGAACCGCGCGACTAATCCCCCACCAGGAGGCAGAGGGCCCATGACCGAGCTCAAGCAGGAACGGCGTCTCGTCACCGAGATCCCGGGCCCCAAGTCCCGCGAACTGTTCGAGCGCCGCAACAAGGTGGTCGCGCGCGGCATCTCCACGACCCTGCCGGTGTTCATCACCGACGCCGACCGCGCGGTGCTTCAGGACGCCGACGGGAACCAGCTGCTCGACTTCGGCTCCGGCATCGCGGTGACCTCGGTCGGGCACGCCGACTCCAACGTCGTGCGCCGGGCCTCCGAGCAGCTGGCGAAGTTCACGCACACCTGCTTCATGGTCACCCCCTACGAGTCCTACGTGGCGGTCTGCGAGGCCCTGGCCGAGCTCACCCCCGGCGACTTCGAGAAGCGCTCGGCGCTGTTCAACTCCGGCGCCGAGGCCGTGGAGAACGCGGTCAAGATCGCCCGCGCGTACACCAAGCGCCAGGCGGTCGTCGTCTTCGACCACGGCTACCACGGCCGGACCAACCTCACGATGGCGCTGACCGCCAAGGTCGCCCCCTACAAGGACGGCTTCGGCCCGTTCGCCCCCGAGGTCTACCGGGTCCCGATGGCCTACCCCTTCCGCTGGCCCACCGGCCCGGACAACGCCGCGGCCGAGGCCCTGGAGCAGACCAAGATCCTGATCGAGAAGCAGGTCGGCGCGCACAACGTGGCCGCGGTGCTGATCGAGCCGATCCAGGGCGAGGGCGGCTTCATCGTCCCGCCGGAGGGCTTCCTGCCCGGCCTTTCCGCCTGGTGCCGGGAGAAGGGCATCGTCTTCATCGCCGACGAGATCCAGTCCGGCTTCTGCCGCACCGGCGACTGGTTCGCGGTCGACCACGAGGGCGTGGTCCCGGACCTGATCACCACCGCCAAGGGCATCGCCGGCGGCCTGCCGCTGGCCGCGGTCACCGGCCGCGCCGAGATCATGGACGCCGCCGGCCCCGGTGGCCTGGGCGGCACCTACGGCGGCAACCCGGTGGCCTGCGAGGGCGCGCTCGGCGCCATCCAGACGATGCGCGAGCAGGACCTGCCGGCCAAGGCCCGCAAGATCGAGACCCAGATGGTGGGCCGGCTCACCAAGCTGGCCGCCGCCGACCCCCGCATCGGCGAGGTCCGCGGCCGCGGCGCGATGATCGCGGTCGAACTGGTCCAGCCCGGCACCAAGGAGCCGGACGCCGCCCTGGCCGCCGCGGTGGCGAAGAAGTGCCACAGTGACGGCGTCGTGATCCTGACCTGCGGCACGTTCGGCAACGTGCTGCGGTTCCTGCCCTCGCTGGTGATGAGCGAGGAGCTGCTGGACGAGGGCCTGACGGTGATCGAGGGGGCTTTCGCCGCGGTCTGAGAACAACAGCTTGTCGCTTCACTACGGCCGGTACGGGATCTTCCGTACCGGCCGCTCCTGCTCTATCCGCCGACTCACTGCCCCTGGCGGACCACCCAGCGCGCGATGCCCGATTCGCGGGGTTACGGTCGCGGTGTCCCGCTGCGCGATGAGGGAGCCCTGCGATGCCCGACCCCGACCCCGGTTCCCGGTCCCGGCTCGCGCCGGTGCGGGAAGACGTGTGGCTGGCGACGACGCCGGACGGCGTGGAGCTGTTCCTGCGGGAATGGACGCCCACGGTGGAGGTCGAGCGGGGCGCGATCCTGCTGGTCCACGGCCTCGGCGAGCACAGCGGCCGCTACCGGCACCTGGCCGGGTTCCTGACCGAGGCCGGGTATCGGGTGCGGGCCTACGACCACGCGGGGTTCGGTCGCTCCGGCGGCCGGCGCGGGCACATCCGGCGTCCGCTGGCCCTGCTCGACGATCTGTCGACGGTGTTCGAGGACTTCGATGCCGCGGTACGTCTGGACGATCCCGGCGCGCCGCCGCCGCTGGTGCTGGGGCACAGCATGGGCGGCTGCGTCGTGGCGCGGGCGCTGAGCGGCGGCGTGGTGCACCCGACGGCGGCGGTACTGGCGTCACCGGCGGTCGGACAGCGTGCGGCGGGGGTGCAGAACGCGGCGCTGCGCTTGGCGGAGTTCCTGCCGCACCGCCTCACCGTCCCGAACGGCCTGCCGAAGAGCGCGCTGTCGCACGACCCGGCGACCGCGGCGGCGATGCGCGAGGACCCGTTCTGCCACGACCGCATCTCGGCGGCGCTGGCCCACTTCGTCTTCGACGAGGGCGAACGCGCGGTCGCCGACGCGGGTCGCGTCCCCTGCCCGGTACTGCTGCTGATCGCGGGCGGCGACCGGGTGATCGACCCGGCCGGCGAACGCCGCCTGGCCGCGGCGCTCCCGGCCGCGACCACCCGCGTCGAGGAGTTCCCGGGGGCGTACCACGAGCTGTTCAACGAGGCGGAGCCGACGCGGGCGTTCGCGCTGGACGCACTGCGGGGCTGGTTGGAGGGGCTGAAGTGAGTGTGAGAGAGACGGAGGCAAGCTGGTGAGGGTTCTGATGGCGACCGCGGGCGCGGTGCTGGTGGCGACGGCTATAGCGGGCGCGGGCTCCATATCCACGGCAGCGGCGACAACAGCGACAACGGCCACTCCCCTAGCGACCACGCGCACAACACCGGCCCCGACCATAGAGAAGCCGGCGAACCCCACGGTCCGACCCAACCCGGCCACCCCCGGCACCCAGGTCTGGGTCTACGACGCCAACGAATGCACCGCCCCCAACGGCACCGCGACCTCCCAAGCCCTCGCCGCCCCGATCAACCTGGCCCCCCTGTCCAACATGACCGGCGGAGGCGGCACCCTCCGCGAAGGCCTGGCAGCGGGCACCTACACGATCACCCTCCACTGCGGCAGCACCCTGACCGCCACCGTCCACGTCAGCACCGCCCGCCGCGCCACACTCACCCCCGCCGGCGCCGCGGCCACCGGCGACGGCTCCGCCGAAGACCACCTCGGCGTGGGCGACGCAGCCGTGGGCAGCGCGTTCCTCCTGGGCGGCCTTGCCTTCGGCACCGCCTCCTTCATCCGCCGCCGCCGAGCGGGCGCCCGCGGATGAACGACCCGACGGTAGTCGGCATCCCGATCGGCGGCGCGGTCGGCGGCGCGGTCGGCGGCGCGGTCGCAGAGCCCCGAAGGACGGGGCCGGAGCCAGCACCAGGGCCGGGGCCTGCTGCTTCAGCAGCGCCGGCCAGCCAGGGGTTTGACCTGCGCGATACCCAGCAGACCGGGGCAACCGAGCAACCAACCAGCGAGCCACAGGCCGCGCGCGACATCCGATCCGCAGGCACCACCAACCAGCCCGCCGGGCAGCAGAGCGCATTGCCCACCGAGAGCCAGCTCAAGGCGCCCCTCGCATCGCGCCCGATCTTCCATCCCATCGGCGAGCGTGTTCCCGAGGCCCCGGCCGGTGGTTCGCATCTTGAGGTCGGCGTGCGGGGCGGGTCGCGGGGCACACCGCCGCCGAAGGCTGAGCTCGCGGTGCCCGAGGTGCACCACCCGGGGCGGGCATTGGCATTCGCGTCGCTGGCGGCGGTCTTCGTCGGATCCGGGTTCCTCGTTCGCGCGCTGACTCTCTCCGATCCGGTGCCGCCGCCCTTGCCGCCGGCGTGGGCGAACCGTGCCGTCGGCGCTGTCGGGCACCGTGCCGCGCCCTTGGGCTACGCCCGGCCGACGCGCGTCACCGTGACTCGGGTGGGCATTCATGCCAATGTCCTCGCGCTGGGTCTGGCACAAGACGGCGAGATCGGGGTGCCGCCGGCCAAGGAGCCGCTGATGGCCGCTTGGTACGACCGGGGACCTGCGCCGGGGCAGACTGGCCCCGCTGTCATCACCGGGCACGTCGATTCGCGGTTCGCGCCGGGGAATCGGGCCGCGTTCTATGAGCTCGGGGCGGTGCGGCCCGGGGACGATGTCGATGTGGCGCGGGCGGATCAGCGGGTCGCAGAGTTTCGGGTCGACTCGGTCGCGCTGGTGCCGAAGACCGGTTTCCCGACGCGCGAGGTCTACGGCCCCACCGGCTACGCCGCCCTGCGGCTGATCACCTGCGGTGGCCGCTACGACCGCCGGACCGGTTACGCCGACAACGTCATCGTCTACGCGCACCTGGTCGGCTCGCACTGAGCGGCCCTCGGCTCCCGAAATGCGGCTCGCAGCGGCCCGGCATAGCGTCGGACCCATCGACTTGTCGCCCAGGAAGGGACCGACATGGCATCGCCGTCGGAGAGTGCGACGACCGCGTCCAACGCCGCGAAACAGGCTGCGGAGGATGACGGATACGGCCCGCGGGCGGCCCACGAGTGGATGATCCTCGGGGTGGTGAGCCTGGCGCAGCTGATGGTGGTCCTGGACGCGACCGTGGTGACCATCGCGCTCCCCTCGGCCCAACGCGACCTGGGCTTCAACAACGGCTCACGGCAGTGGATCGTCACCGCCTACGCCCTGGCCTTCGGCTCGCTCCTGTTGGTCGGCGGGCGCTTCGCCGACCTGTTCGGCCGACGCACCGCGCTGGTCGGCGGCCTGGTCGGCTTCGCGCTGGCCTCGGCGCTGGCCGGCATCGCACCGAACGTCGGGGTCCTGATCGGCGGACGCGCACTCCAGGGCCTGTTCGGCGCGCTGCTCGCGCCAGCCGCCCTGAGCGCCCTGACCACCACCTTCACCCGCCCGGCCGAGCGGAACAGGGCCTTCGCGGTCTACGGCGCGGTAGCCGGCGCCGGCGGCGCGATCGGGCTACTGCTCGGCGGCCTGCTCACGGAGTACCTGAACTGGCGCTGGACGCTGTTCATCAACCTGGTGATCGCGGCCGTGGCGCTGCTCGGCGCACTGGCCTACGTCCCGAACCACCGCCCCGAGGGCCGTCCGACACTGGACCTCCCAGGCACCGTACTAGCCTGTACAGGATTGTTCTTGCTGGTCTTCGGCGTCTCCCGGGCCGAGGAGAAGGGCTGGAGCTCGCCGCAATCCTGGCTAAGCCTGCTCCTCGGCTGCATCCTGCTCGTCACCTTCGCCTGGTGGCAGACCCGCGCCCCACACCCGCTGCTCCCACTGCGCGTCCCGGGCGAGCGCAACCGCGGCGCGTCCTATATCGGCATGTTCGTCACCGGCGCCGGCATGTTCGGCGTCTTCCTCTTCCTGACCTACTACCTCCAGGTGATCCTCGGATACTCGCCGGTCAAGACCGGCCTGGCGTTCCTCCCGATGATCGCCACACTGATGGTGGCCGCACAGATCGCGACAATCGGGCTGCTGCCAAGAATCGGTCCCCGACCAGTGGTCCCCGTCGGCATGCTCTGCGGCCTGATCGGCATGCTCTGGCTGACCCGCCTGGACCTGCACAGCTCCTACGCCCCACACGTCCTACCCCCACTCCTGGTCCTCGGCTTCGGCATGGGCCTGATCTTCGCCCCGGCAATGGCGATGGCCACCTACGGCGTACGCCCCGACGACGCCGGCGTCGCCTCCGCAATGGTCAACACCTGCCAGCAGGTCGGCGGCTCCATCGGCACCGCACTCCTGTCCACCCTGGCCGCCACAGCCGCGGCGAACTACGCCAAGGGCAAGACACCATCCGCGCTGGTGACGGCCCAAGCAAACCTGCACAGCTACGCCACCGCCTACCGCTGGTCCGCAGCGTTCTTCGCGGTCGGCATGGTCGTCTGCTTCCTGCTCTACAGATCGGGTGCGCCAAAGACAGATCCCGAAGAGCAGGGCGGCGGCGCCGTGCACATGTAGACCTCGCCCTGCTCAGCAAGGCCAGGACCGACGACGACGCCGGCGATCAATCCCCTGTGCCGCACGGCGGCGTACCAGTACTGTGCCGACAGTGACCGACGATGACGAACTCCTGCACGCCTATGACTCCGAGGTGCGAACCGCGAGCCCGAACGAGAGTCCCGGGTCCACGGTGGACCGGGACGGTCCGCTCTTCCGCCGCGCCGGCGCGGCCGGGAACGGCAATTTCGTCCTGTACCCACACCTTGGCGGCCTGCAAGGCGGCGAACTTCAGGCACTGATCGCGCGCCAGGTCGCGTTCTTCGCCGAGCGCGGCCAGGCGTTCGAGTGGAAGACGTACGGCCACGACGCCCCGCCCGAACTGCCGCACCTGCTGCTCGAGGCCGGGTTCACGGCACAGGAGCAGGAGACGGTGGTGATCGGCCGGGCCGCACCGCTGGCAGCGACACCGCGACCGCCGGACGGCGTGCGGCTGCGTGAGGTCACCGAACGGGCGGACCTGGAGAAGATCGACGAGCTGAACCTGGCGGCGTTCGGCGAGAAGTTCCCCGGCATGGTGGACTACCTGGCGAACGAGGTCGAGAAGGGGACGCTCGTCGTTCTGGCCGAGGCGGGCGACCAGGCGGTGTGTTCCGGCTGGCTGCGGTTCGGTCCCGGACGGTTCGCTTCCCTGTGGGGCGGCGGCACACGACCGGAGTGGCGCGGCAAGGGCGTCTACAAAGCCCTGGTGGCGCACCGAGCGCAGGTGGCGCTCGCCCGCGGATACGAATTCCTCCAGGTGGACTGTACGGAGGACTCCCGGCCCATTCTCGAGCGGCTCGGCATGAGTTCGGTGACGACGACCACTCCGTACATCTGGAAGCCGCCGGCGGAATAGCACATAGGCAGAGCGCGGCGGCCCGCCTATGCCAGGTCGTCACCCGGACGAACGTTGACTGATGCGGTAGTGGCTGCATATCAGGACCCTCAATTCGTGTCGCGTCGGGTGACGATCAACAGTGGCGCCGCAACGGAGATCGCCAAGTACAGCAGGCACACGCCCCACGCGGCCCCGGTACCCAGCACGTAGTCGTTCGCCAAGCGAGGCGCCGTACGTCCCGGCGTGGCCATCGCCTCCCCGACCTTGGTGAAGGTCAGGCGCACCGTGTCGGCCCGCAGCCGGTCTGGCAGCAACGCCGGGATCACACCCATCCCGACGAAGACGACGCCGACGAAGGTCGCGACGGCCGCGGTTGTCCGGCGTAACAGCACCCCGACACAGAATCCGAACATCCCGATGAAGGCCATGTAGAAGCCGCATCCGAGTACTGATACCAGCAGGTCGTGGTTCGTCAGTGAGAAATGCATGCCCCGCCGCGCCAACAAGATCTCGGCTGTGAAGAACGCCGCGAACGAGACCACCTGCCCCGCGGCCACCAGCACCGCGAACAGCAGACCGGCCTTCGCCGTGATCACTATGCGTCGGCGCGGTACCGTCGCGAACGTGGTCCGGATCAGCCCGGTGGTGAACTCCGACGAGACGGCCAGCACCCCGAGCACGCCGAACGCCAGCTGCCCGAACACCGCTCCCTGCAAGGCGTCGGTCGGCTCCAGGTCCCCGGCCTTGGCGACCAGCGCATAGGTCGCCGCGAGCCCGATCGTCCCGGCCGCGGCCACGTAGAGCGCGAACCAGGTCGAGCGCACGCTCCACAGCTTGATCCACTCCGACCTGATCATGCCGGCACCCCCCGATACTCGACCGCGGCATCGGTCAGCCGCAGATAGGCGTCCTCTAGCGAGGTCGCATGCCGCGCTACCTCCAGCACCAGCACTCCGGCCTGGTGCGCCAACCGAGCCACGGCATCCCCCGACAGGCCGTCCACCCGTATGGTGTCCACACCTTCCGGCGTCACCTGTCCCCCGGCCGCGGCCAGGACTGTGATCAGTCGACCGGGATCAGCCGTGCGCACGCTCAGGAATCCGTCGCTGTACCGCTCGATCAGCTCGCGTGCCGGGATGTCCGCGATCAACCGTCCCCGCCCGATCACCACCAGGTGGTCAGCGGTGTTCTCCATCTCGCTCATCAGGTGGCTGGAGACGAACACCGTGCGCCCCTCGGCGGCCAACCCCTTCATCAGGTCCCTGATCCACCGGACGCCCTCCGGGTCCAGCCCGTTGACCGGCTCGTCGAGCAACAGGATTCCCGGATCGCCGAGCAGCGCGGTCGCGATCCCCAGCCGCTGCCGCATGCCCAGGCTGAACTCGCCGGCCCGGCGCCCGGCCACGTCGGTCAGGCCGACCCGGGCCAGCACCTCGTCCACCCGGCGGGCCGGGAGCCTGCCGGCCGCGGCCACCGCGCGCAGGTGCTGCCGGGCACTGCGGCCGGGGTGCACTCCCCCGGCGTCGAGCAGCATGCCGACGTGGGTCAGCGGCCGTTCCAGCACGGCGTAGGGCCGGCCGTCGACCCGGATCCGGCCGGCGGTCGGCAGGTCCAGGCCGAGGACGGCGCGCATCGTGGTGGACTTCCCCGAGCCGTTCGGCCCGAGGAAGCCGGTCACCCGGCCCGGAAACACGCTGAACGTCAGGTCACGCACGGCGTATCGGTCGCCGTAGCGTTTGCTCAGGTCCTCGATTTCGATCATGTCTTTACGATCGCAAAGAGCTGGTGGGGTGCGCATCGGAGCAGGGTCCGGTCTCGTGTCTCCTACCCCGGTATGGTTTTCCCGGTTTCCGTTGATCACCGCACGTCCACGGGCTTACCGTCGGCTCATGGCCGACCTCGCGGCGCGCCCCGCGCCTCCGCCGAGCCGGACGCCCGAAGGCGCCCGGCTCCTCGCGCGGATGCGGCCGTGGCACTGGGTGGCGCTGGACACGGTGGTGGTGCTGCTGATCCTGATACCGGTCGGCCGGCCCCGCCCGGCCACATCCGGCCCGGCCCATCAGAACCCGTGGTTGTCGCTGCTGGTCCTCGGCGTCACGCTGGCATTCCTGGCCCGCCGCCGCTTCCCGCTGGCCGTCTGGCTGCTGCTCACCGCCGCGACCGTCACCCTGGCCTCCTCCGCGCCGCCCTACAACGCCTACGGGCCGTTCGCGATGATGTTCGCGCTCTACACGGTCGCGACCTCCTGCTCCGGCCGCGTCGTCACGCTGGCCTCCGCCGGGGTCCTGGCGGCGGCCCTGGCGATCCTGTCCGGCCTGCACTACCCGCCGTCGGTCACGGTGCTCAGCGCGGTCACGATCGGCGTCGGACCGGCCCTGACCGGCTACGTCGTCCGCCAGCAGCGGCAGCACCGGGAAGCGATGGCCGCCGAGCACACCGCCAAGATCGAGGCCGAAGTCACCTCCCGGATGGCCCAGGAACGACTGCGGATCGCCCGGGAACTGCACGACGTCGTCGCGCACGCGCTCAGCCTGATCACCGTGCAGGCCGGGGTCGCCGTGTTCCGCGAACACGAAGCCGATCAGATGCGCACAACGTTGACGGCGATCGAGGAGACCGGCCGGACAGCCATGATCGACATGCGGCGACTGCTCGGAGTGCTGCGCAGCAAACCGCCCGCGGCCTCGGACGCTGACGAGGCATCGTCGCCAGACCGGGCGCCGGTGCCGGATCTCGTCGACATCGGCACCCTCATCTCCCAGGCCACACAAGCCGGATTGCGGATCAGCCTCCGGGAGGAGGGCGAGCGCCGAACCATCCCCGCGGCGGTCGGCCTGGCCGTGTATCGGATCGTGCAGGAGTCCCTGACCAACATCCTGCGCCACGCGCGAACCACCTCCGGCTCGGTGCTCCTGCGCTTCGAGCCGCACGAGGTGGCGGTCACCGTCGCCAATCCCCCACCGCCGGACAGCCTGCCGCCCGCGCCCGCGGGCCCGCCCGGCCACGGCCTGCGCGGCATGGCCGAGCGCACCGAACTGTTCGGCGGCACGTTCTCGGCCGGATCCGCGGCCGACGGCGGATTCGTGGTGGCGGCGAGGTTCCCGGTATGAGCCGCATCCTGCTCGCCGACGACCAGGCCCTGCTCCGGGCATCGCTGCGGGCCCTGGTCAACGGCTACGACGGCTGCGAGGTCGTCGGCGAGGCCGCGGACGGCGCGCAGGCCGTGCGGCTGGCCGCCCGGCTGCGTCCGGACCTGGTCCTGATGGACGTCCGGATGCCAGTGCTGGACGGGATCGAGGCCACCCGCCGGATCACCGCGGCCGCCGAGGGCATCAGGGTATTGATCTTGACCACGTTCGACCTCGACGAGTACGTCTACGAGGGCCTGCTCGCCGGGGCCAGCGGCTTCCTGCTCAAGGACTCGCCGCCGGCCGACCTGATCAAGGCGATCGAGGTGATCCGCGGCGGCGAGGCGCTGCTGACCCCGGCCGCGACCCGGCGGCTGATCACGGAATTCGTCCGGGGACGCACCGCACCGAACCGCACGACGACGATGCCGGACGCCGAGCTCGACGGCCTGACTGCTCGCGAACTGGAAGTCCTGATCCTCGTCGCACAAGGGCTGTCCAACACCGAGATCTGCGCGAAACTCTTCGTCTCGATGTCCACGGTCAAGACCCACATGTCGGCGCTGCTGGCGAAGCTCGAGGCGAGGGATCGGGCCCAGCTGGTCATCCGGGCCTACGAGGGCGGCGCCGTGCGGGCCGGTTAAGAGAGCGCCCGCACCACGCCACCGCCGCCGAAACCGCCTACAACCCGCCGGCCACGCGCAGCACCGCGCCGGTGGCATAGCTGGCGTCGTCACTGAGCAGCCACGCGATCGCCGCCGCGATCTCGTCCGGCTCCCCGGCACGGCCGAGCGGGAGCAGCGCGCCGCGCCGCTCCGCGCGCTCCGCGTCGCCCATATCGGCGTGGATGCGGGTCCGGACGAGACCGGCCTGGACCGAGTTCACCCTGATGCCGTCCGGCCCGAGTTCCTTCGACAGCCCCACGGTGAACGAGTCGATGGCGGCCTTGGCCCCGGCGTAGTGCACATAGTCGTTCGGCGAACCGAGCGTCGCGGCGCCGGAGGAGACGTTGACGATCGCACCGCCGCCGCGAGCGGCCATCTCCATGGCCGCCCGCCGGCAGCACAGCAGGTAGCCGACCACGTTCACGTCGACCACCCGCCGGATGTCGGCCGGATCGGCGTCGACCAGGCGGGTCAGCGGGCCGGTCACGCCGGCGTTGTTGACCAGCCCGGTCAGCCCGCCGAGTTCGCCGATCGCGGTGTCGAAGAGCCGGTCCACGTCGGCCTCGTCGGTGGTGTCCATCTTGACCGCGACGCAGTTCCGGCCGAGCTCGCGGACCTCGTCCGCGGTCGCCTTCGCCGCGCTGTCGTCGCTGAGGTAGCTGAAGGCGATGTCGTGGCCGTCGCCGGCCAGGCGCAGCACGGTGGCGCGGCCGATGCCCCGGCCGCCGCCGGTGATGATGGTGACGCGTTCCATAGCTGGCACGGTAGCCGGTTCGGTATGCGAAAGTGGGCGGTGATGAGTGACGTGCGGATCGAGGTCGCCGACCAGGACCAGCAGGCCGGCCGCCGGTGGGAGTCGCTGCGGCGGCCGCGGGCCCGGATCCCGCTGATCCTGCTCGGCGTCTTCCTGGTGCTGTGGATCCTGGTGCTGGCCAGGCCGACCTTCCTGACCTCCTTCGATGTCTGGGCCCGCGACCACATCCAGAACGTCTCGCACGCGACGGACGGCAAGCACCGCTGGCCGGTGTTCAAGGCCATCGCCGACCTCGGCGGCGGCGTCACCGTCCCCGGCATCCCCTTCCAGATCCAGGTGCCGATGACGGGGCTGGCGGTGGTCGGCCTCGGTGCGGCGGCGGTCACGCGCAGCTGGCGACCGGTCCTCGCGATGGCGGCCGGCTACGCGGCGCTGCTGATCGTCCTGGTCCTGAAGGCGATCGGCGACCGGCCGGGCCCCAGCATGGCCGGCAACGCGCTGTCCGGCGGCCTCGGCTACTTCCCGTCCGGCCACACCGGCAACACGATGCTGGGATACGGCACCGCGGCGCTGATCCTGGCCTACGTGTTCACCGGGCACCGAGCGCGCATCGCGATCGCCACCGCGATGACCCTGTGGGCGCTGGCCGTGGGCTTCTCGCTGGTGTGGATGGACTACCACTGGGTGTCGGACGTGCTGGGGTCATACGCATTGTGCGGCGCCGCGTTGTTCGGCGTGGCTCGAGTCCTTGGGTTTCGGGCGAGCGGGCCTGAAACAAGCGCGCCCGAAGCAGGCTGAACCAAGCACACCCGAAAACGAGCGCGCCCGAAAGCGCCTACCCGAAGTCGCCTAGCTGAAGACCAGAGCGAGCGCCTGCGCCACGGTCTGCGCACGAATCGCTTCGCGGTCGCCTTCCAGCCGCAGCTCCCTGGCGATCGGACCCGCGGGACCGTCATAGCCGATGTAGACCAGCCCGACCGGTTTGCCGTCCTGTTCGGTGGGACCGGCCACACCGGTCGTGGCCAGGCCGATGGTCGCCCCGAGCAGTCGTCGGACGCCGGCGGCCATCTGCCGCGCCACCTCGGGATCCACCGCGCCGGCCCGGGCCAGCAGGTCGGCGTCCACGCCGAGCACCGAGGCCTTGATCTCAGTGGCGTACGCGGTCACCGAGCCGCGGAACACCGCCGAAGCACCCGGCACCGAGGTGATCGCGGCGGCTACCAACCCGCCGGTCAGGGATTCGGCGACCGCGACGGTGTGCCCGCGGGCCGTCCCGTCCAGGACCACCTTGCGCGCGAGTTCCGCGATCCGGCCCGCGGTATCGGTATCGGTATCGGTACCGCTGTCGGTGTCGACGCCGTCGTCAGCCATCGCGCTTCTGCCCGCTCACCCGCAGCCGCACCGCCCGGGCGACGTAGTCCGCACCGGTCGCCACGGTCAGCACCAGTGCGGCGGCCATCGTCACCACGCTGACCCAGTGCCACCAGGTAGCCGAGGTCGGGATCAGGTAGAAGAGGATCGCAAAGCCCTGTAGGAAGGTCTTCAGTTTGCCGCCCTGGCTGGCCGCGATCACGCCGTACTTCAGCACCCAGAAGCGGAGCAGCGTGATGCCCAGCTCGCGAGCCAGTATCACGGTCGTGACCCACCAGTTCAGCTCGCCGAGCGCGCTGAGGATCACCAGGGCGGTGCCCATCAGGGCCTTGTCGGCGATCGGGTCGGCGATCTTGCCGAAGTCGGTGACCAGGTTGCGGGCCCGGGCGACCTTGCCGTCCAGGGTGTCGGTGATGTTGGCGACCACGAACACCGCGCAGGCCATACCGCGCCAGGCGGCCGAGCGGCCGTGGTCGTGGGCGAGCAGGAAGCCGAAGAACGGCACCAGCAGCAGCCGGACCATTGTCAGGATGTTGGCCATATTCCACAGACCCGCCGGGGACGCCTCAAGCGTCAGCGGGTCTGGGAGGGCGGGCTTCACCCGACCAAGCTTAGGGGAGTGATCGCCACCGCGTGCAGATCCACCCCCTCACTACCCACCACCTTCGCCGGCACGATCACGCCGGGGACGAGTTCGACCGTGGGCACACCCGGCTCCAGGGCCGGCACCAGCATGACCGAGCCGTCGACCTCCGGGCCCTGGAACGCCGCGCGGCCCTCGGCCACACCGTCGTGCGCCACGGATTCCACGAGCACGTCGATGCGCTCGCCGATCCGGTCCTCGGCGCGCTGCGCGGTCAGCTCCTCGGCCACGCTGGTCAGGTGCGCGACCCGCTCGCCGATCTCGTCCTCGTCCAGCTTGTCCTCGTAGCCGGCGGCCTCGGTGCCGTCCTCGTCGGAGTACCCGAACACGCCGATCGCGTCCAGCCGGGCCTGGGCGAGGAAGGTCTCCAGCTCCTCGAAGTCCGCCGCGGTCTCGCCCGGGAAGCCGACGATGAAGTTGGAGCGGACACCGGCGTGCGGGACCCGGGTGCGGATGGTCTCCAGCAGCTCCAGGAACGACTCGGTCCCGCCGAACCGGCGCATCCGGCGCAGCAGGCCGGGGGCCGAGTGCTGGAAGGAGAGGTCGAAGTAGGGCACGACGCCCGCGGTCGAGGACATCACGTCGATCAGCGTCGGGCGCATCTCGGCCGGCTGGAGGTAGCTGACCCGGAGCCAGTCCACGCCGTCGATGCCGGCCAGCTCGGGCAGCAATGTCTCAAGGAGCTTGAGGTCGCCGAGGTCCTTGCCGTAGGAAGTGGAGTTCTCCGAGACCAGGACCAGCTCGCGCACGCCCTGCCCGGCCAGCCAGCGGGCCTCGTCGAGGATGTCGTGCGGGCGGCGGGACAGGTAGGAGCCGCGGAAGGCCGGGATCGCGCAGAACGAGCAGCGACGGTCGCAGCCGGAGGCCAGCTTGAGCGGGGCCGAGGGGCCGTTGTCGAGGCGGCGGCGCAGGACCCGGCGGGTCGGCGGGGCGACCGGGGACAGGGTCGGGTCGTCGGGGCGCTCGGCGGCGGCGGTCGCCGAACCCGCCGCGGCCTCGCCGAAACGGGCATCGGCATCGGAAGCGACGTCGAGGTCACCGTGCCCGGGCACCGCCACACCGCCCTTGGCCGCCTGCCGGTCCACCGGCGTCAGCGGCAGCAGCGTGCGGCGGTCGCGAGGGACGTGCGAGACCGGCCGCTCGCCGTGCAGGATCGAGGTCAGCCGCGAGCTGATGTCCTGGTAGTCGTCGAAGCCCAGGACCGCGTCGGCCTCCGGCAGTGCCTCGGCGAGCTGCTGGCCGTAGCGCTCGGCCAGGCAGCCGACGGCGACGACCGCCTTCGGACCGGCTCCCTCGTCCTTGGCGTCGGCGGCCGCGATCAGCGTGTCGATCGAGTCCTTCTTGGCGGCCTCGACGAACCCGCAGGTGTTGACCACCGCGATGTCCGCCCCGTTCGGGTCCTCGACCAGGTCCCAGCCGTCGGCGGCGAGCCGGCCGGCCAGTTCCTCGGAGTCCACGTCGTTACGGGCGCAGCCCAGCGTGACCAGGGCCACGGTGCGGCGCGGGGACGCTGAGGGAGTCGCTGGGGACACGGTGCCGGACATGGCCACCAGGCTACAGCGCGCGAAATAGTTGGCCAGACACAACTGTTGTGTGCTTACAATGGTTATGTAGACACAATCTTTTCTTGGGGAGGCACCGTGCCCGAGAGCGCGAACAGCCGTCGTTATCTCATCCTGGCGATCTGCTGCATGAGCTTGTTCATCGTCGGCATCGACAACACCGCTGTGAACGTGGCCCTGCCCTCGATCCAGCGAGATCTGAAGGCCCCGGTCTCCGGGCTGCAATGGACCATCGACGCGTACACGCTCACCCTGGCCTCGGGGCTGATCCTGGCCGGTTCGCTCGGCGACCGGTTCGGCCGGCGCAAGGTGTTCATGTCCGGGACCTCGCTGTTCGTCGTCGGCTCCGCGCTGTGCGCGCTGGCCCCGAACCTCGGGGCGCTGGTCGGGGCCCGGGCCCTGCAGGGCGTCGGCGGCGCGATGATGAACCCGGTCGCGATGTCGATCATCACCAACGTCTTCACCGACGCCAAGGACCGGGCCAAGGCGATAGGCCTGTGGTCGGCGGCCTTCGGGGTGAGCATGGCGCTCGGCCCGGTGGTCGGCGGCCTGCTGCTGAGCGCCTTCAGCTGGCGGTCCATCTTCTGGGTGAACGTGCCGGTCGGAGTGGCGGCCGTGGTCCTGACCCGGGCCTTCGTGCCGGAGTCCAAGGCGCCGACGGCCCGCCGTTTCGACCCGGTCGGGCAGTGGCTGGGCATCGTGTTCCTGGCCGGCATCACCTACGCGATCATCGAGGCGCCGCGCGCCGGTTGGCTCTCGGCCCAGACCGTCGTGGTGTTCCTCGTGGCGATCGCGGCCGCGGCCGGGTTCGTGGCCTACGAACTGCGCCGCGAGCAGCCGCTGATCGACCCCCGGTTCTTCGGGAGCCTGCCGTTCTCCGGCGCCACGTTGATGGCGGTCTCCGGGTTCCTGGCACTGGGCGGATTCCTGTTCATGAACACCCTGTATCTCCAGGACGCGCTCGGGTACAGCGCGCTGAAGGCCGGTCTGCTCACCCTGCCGATCGCCGTGGCCAGCATCATCGCCGGACCGCGCTCGGGCCGGTGGGTGGCCAACCACGGACCGCGGGTGCCGCTGATCGCCGCCGGCCTGCTGCTGGCTCTCAGCGCCCTGATGCTGACCGGGCTCACGGCCACCACGCCCTTGGCACTGCTGCTCGCCTCCTACGCCGTCCTGGGCCTGGGCTTCGGCGTCCTGAACCCGCCGATCACCAACACCGCGGTGTCCGGCATGCCGCGGACCCAGGCCGGGGTCGCCGCGGCGGTGGCCTCCACCAGCCGCCAGGTCGGGCAGACACTCGGCGTGGCGATCATCGGTTCCGTGGTCGTGGCCCGGGCCACCGGTCCGGCCCGCACCGGGCTGCCGGCCGCCAGCCACGCGGGCTGGTGGCTGCTGTTCGGCTGCGGCCTCACAGTGTTCGTACTAGGTATGCTCACGACCGGTAAGCGCGCGGCTGCGACGGCCGAGCGCACCGCGGCCCGGCTGACCGAGCCGGCCGAGCCGACCACCGACAACGGGATCCCCGCACTCCGATGAACGACTACCCGAGCCACGATGCGTACCGTGCGCACGCCGCGATGCAGAACCTGGTGCTCCGGCAGCGCGATCTCCGCAGTGCCGTGGAGCGGGCGACCGGCGTCAGCTTCGGCCGGTCGCGCGCGCTGCGGCGACTGGTCCACGGGCCGCTGCGGATGAGCGAACTGGCGGCCCGCCTGGGCTGGGACAAGCCCTACACCACCACCGTGGTCGACGACCTGGAGGAGCGCGGCCTGGTGACTCGCAACGTCGCCCCCGACGACCGGCGCGCGAAGATGGTCGAGCTGACGCCCGAGGGGCACGCCGTCGCGGTGGCCGCGATCAGGATCCTCGCCGAGCCGGCCCCCGGGCTCTCCCGGCTGAACGCCGAGGAGCTGGCGGTGGTCGCGGAACTGCTGGAGAAGGCTTCCGCCGAGACTGAGTGCTGAGGGACTGAGCACTGAAGGACTGAGTGCTGAAGCCGCGGTCCGCCCTCAGACCGCGTCAGGTCGCCGACTGCGCCACGACCGTGATGAAGGACGCGGTCGCGAAGAACGTGTCGGTCGTGAGGTGTTCGAGCCAGCCGTCGGCTTCCTCCAGGGTGAGGAAACCGGCGGCTGCCGCGCGTTCGGTGTTGCGGCGCAGGCCGAGGATGGTCTCGGCGGTGTCGAAGTCGGTGAGGACCACGGCCTCGTTCCGAACGGCGCGCACGGAGAATCCGGCGTGGGCGGCGAGGCGAGGGAGCTGCCGCCCGATGGCCCGAACGCGGTGGAGGCGTTCGGCGACATAGCTGGTGAAGGCGCGGCTGACAGCCAGATCGGGGTGGTCGATCGCGAGTGTGTCCCAGTCCGGCTCGGCGAGCGTGAGCAGGCTGCCGGGACGCAGCACGCGGTGGATCTCGCCCAGCACGGCCGCGGGATCGGCGACGTGCATCAGGACGCGATCGGCCCGGGCCCGGTCGATGCTGTGAGTCTGGAACGGGAGTTGGTGGGCGTCGGCATGGCGCACGTCGACGGTCGGCCGGTCGGCCATGCGTTCTTGAGCGGTCGCCACCATCTGCGGATCCTGGTCGATACCGAAGACCGCGCCGGTCGGCCCGGCCGCGTCGGCCAACGCCGCGAGGTCGGTACCGGGCCCACAGCCGACGTCCAACACCTGGTGCCCCGGCTCGACAGCGAGGGCGGTGAGCAGATAGCGCTTGTAGGAACGGGCGGCATCGGTGGCCGCGACGGCGTCGAGGTAGGACGCCGGGGCCGAGCTGGTGACGGAGTTGGTCATGGCCCCATCGAAGCAGCGGGCTGCGGGGCGCTGGTGGAGATGCGGTGGGGGTTATGTGCGGGTGCGGCGGCGACCGTCACGGCCGCCGCCACACCCGCACGAGCCTCAGCCGTTGACCGCACCCGTCGGGTTCAGCGTGAAGTGCACGACCTCGCCGGTCCCGCCGGCCGAGCCCAGGTCCTTGCCGTTCAGCGTCATGTGCACGGCCGCCGCGTTACCGAGGGTCACGCCGAGCTGCTTGGGGTCCTGGAAGTTCTGGGTGCTGCCGGCCGGCAGCAGGTTGTCGAACAGGATCCGACCGTCAGGGCCGGTCACGGCCAGCCAGCTGTCCGAGCCGACCGCGGCGATCCGGACCGCGACGCCCTTCGGCACGGGCGGCGCCACCGGGGGTGCGGGCTTGACCGCGACGGGCTTCGGGGCCGGGGCGGCGGGCGCCGCGGCCGCGGCCGGCTTCCCACTGCCGCCACCGCCGTCGATCAGCTGCACGCCCGCGAACACCACCAGGCCGAGGAGCGCCACCAGCATCGCGGCGGTCCAGTTCGCCGACTTCGGGTGCCGCTCGATCTTGCCCGGGTCGTCCTTGCGGTGCTGGTGCGGCGGACGGATCGAGCCGGAGCCCTTGCCGGCGGTGACGACACCCGCGTCCTTGCCCGCGTTACCGGCGCCGGCGCCGACACCGCCACCCTTGCCGGCCGCACCCACGCCCGCACCCGCGACGCCCAGCGCCGCGCCCTCGGCCGCCGGCCGGATCACCCGGCTGGAAGCACGCCCGGCGAACCGCGCCGCGTTGTCCCGCGCGGCGCTGGTCGGCACGGCGTTGGACGCCGGCGAGGCCGAGCGCTTGTCCGACCGCGCCCCCTTGTCGTCAGCAGAGGCGACCTGGGCACCGGACGCCTTGCCCGGCTCCGGCCGCTGCACCACCCGCGACCGGCCGCGCACCGGCAGGTCGGTCGGCACGAACGGCGGGTGCTCGGCCAGCAGCGGCTCCGGGTCGATGCCCACGACCTTCGCGATGGCCCGCACGTGGCCGCGGGCATAGACGTCGCCGCCGCAGTGCACGAACTCGCCGGACTCGATCTCCCGCAGCATGCCCGGCCGGATCCGGGTGGCCGCCACGACTTCCTCGATGGACAACCCGGCGTGCTGCCGCGCCAGCGCCAGCCGACGGCCGACGATCTGGGAGTCGGTCAGATCGGTCGGGTCGACCGCGAGCGGGTCGACGGGCTTGGCCGCCGGGGCCTTGTCGGGATCGGGGACCGACCCCGGTTCCGAGGCGGCGGCCGGTACCGAGGGCGTCACCGGGGATGCCGGCGCCGCCGAGGTCGCCGGCGGTGCCGGAACCGACGCGGCCACCGCCGCGTCCGTCCCGGGCTCGGTGGCCGTCGCCTGCTCGGCGGCGACCTCGGTGACGGTGTCGGTGTCGGTGCGCGCCGCAGTCCGCGCACCGACACCGATGCCCCCGGCTACCCCGCCGCCGGCCACCTCATCCCCGACGAAGCGTCCGCCGCGCAGCGCGTCCGCCTCGTCGAGCCCGACGCCCACGCCGTCCCGCTCGTCCTCAGCCCGCTGACCGCCCATGCGACACCGCCTCGATTCACCTGACCCGTAAGCCCGCCGGACCTCCCGCCGCGCACGCCCCCGCACAGACGGCTATGCCCCGGATAAAGCGAGTTGAGGCGAACCACGACCGGGATTCGCCCATATGTCGTATTGATAGGGCGTGCGGGTCGGTTCTGATCGACTTGTCGATAAACAATGTCAGGCAACGTCGCACAGCGTCAGCCAACGACGAAAGGCGCCGCAGCCGTCCCACATGGAACGCGCCGCGACGCCTCGCAGAAATGAACGGCCCGCCTAGTCCGCCCCGGCCTCAGCCCTTATCGAGTCCAGCACGCCTTGCAGATCGTCCGCCCGCACCAACACGTCGCGCGCCTTGGCCCCCTCCGAGGGCCCGACCACGTTCCGGGTCTCCAGCAGGTCCATCAGCCGCCCGGCCTTCGCGAAGCCGACCCGCAGCTTGCGTTGCAGCATCGACGTCGACCCGAACTGCGTGGACACCACCAGCTCCGCGGCTTGCAGCAGCAGGTCCAGGTCGTCGCCGATCTCCTCCTCGACCACCTTCTTCGACCCCGCCTGGCCGGTGACGTCCTCCCGGTACAGCGGCGTGAGCTGGTCGGTGCAGAACTTCACGACCGCCGCGATCTCGGTCTCCGACACGTACGCGCCCTGCAACCGCTGCGCCTTCGAGGCGCCCATCGGCAGGAACAGCGCGTCGCCCTGGCCGACCAGCTTCTCCGCGCCCGGCTGGTCCAAGATCACGCGGGAGTCGGCCAGCGAGGAGGTGGCGAAGGCCAGCCGGGACGGCACGTTCGCCTTGATCAGCCCGGTCACCACGTCCACCGACGGCCGCTGGGTGGCCAGCACCAGGTGGATGCCGGCGGCCCGGGCCAGCTGGGTGATGCGGACGATCGAGTCCTCGACGTCGCGCGGGGCCACCATCATCAGGTCGGCGAGCTCGTCGACGATCACCAGCAGGTAGGGGTAGGGCTGGTAGACGCGCTCGGAGCCCGGCAGCGGCTTGAGCTTGCCGGCCCGGACCGCGGCGTTGAAGTCGTCGACGTGCCGGAAGCCGGAGTCGGCCAGGTCGTCGTAGCGCAGGTCCATCTCGCGCACCACCCATTGCAGCGCCTCGGCCGCCTTCTTCGGGTTGGTGATGATCGGGGTGATCAGGTGCGGGATGCCCTCGTAGCTGGTCAGCTCGACCCGCTTGGGGTCCACCAGGATCAGCCGGACCTGGTCCGGGGTGGCGCGCAGCAGGATCGAGACGATCAGGGTGTTGATGCAGGTGGACTTGCCGGCGCCGGTCGCGCCGGCCACCAGCATGTGCGGCATCCGGGTCAGGTTGGCCACGATGTGCCGGCCCTCGACGTCCTTGCCCAGCGCCACCATCATCGGGTGGGCCTCGCCGGTGGCCTCCACCGAGCGCAGCACGTCGCCGAGCGCCACGTTCTCCCGGTCGGTGTTCGGGATCTCGATGCCGATCGCGGACTTGCCGGGGATCGGGGACAGGATCCGCACGTCCGCCGAGGCGACCGCGTAGGCGATGTTCCTGGACAGCGCGGTGATCCGCTCGACCTTCACCGCGGGGCCGAGTTCGACCTCGTAGCGGGTGACCGTCGGGCCGCGGGTGAAGCCGACCACCTTGGCGTCGACATTGAACTGCTTGAACACCTCGGCCAGCGCCGCCACCACCGCGTCGTTGGCCTTGGAGCGGGTCTTCGGCGGCGCCCCGACGCCCAGTATGTCCGGCGGCGGCAGTTTGTACTCCGCGTCCGGGTCGGCCGTGGCCGCGTAGAGCTCCATCGCGGCCTGGACCGCGTCCTTGGGCGAGCCGGACGCCGCCGAGGCCGACGCCCCCGCCTTCTTGCCGCCGGCCTTGCGGCTGCGCGGGACCGAGACCGGGATCGGCACTTTGGTGTCGTCCTCGTCGACCGGCACGAACTCCGGCGCCTCGGCGTCGGTCCCGGCGTCGGTCCCGGCGGCCTTGTCCAGCATCGGGATGAAGATCGTCGGCTCGTTCTGGATCGCCTGCTGCAACCGTTGGTTGCGCTCGGCGTTGTCGGAAGGGTCGTCCTCTTCGGGGAGTATCCCGTACGGGTCGTCCTCCTCGACGGCCGACGCGTCCGGGTCCTCGCGCTCACCGAAGATCATCCAGTGCAGGAAGCCGCCGGCGTGCCCGCGCCCGGCCCGGATCCGCTCGGGGATCCGGTAGACCGGCGTGGCGGTGATGACCAGGACACCGAACAGCAGCAGGAGGAACAGCAGCGGCACCGCGACGAACGAGGACACCGTCGAGACCAGCGGCGCCGAGATCGCGTAGCCGATCCAGCCGCCGGCGTTGCGCATCGCCGTGGCGCCGTTCGAGGGGTGCGGCAGGTGGCCGGCGATGTGGATCAGGCCGACCGCGGCGACGGTGAAGGCCCCCCAGCCGATGGACATCCGGTTGGTGTCGGCGGACTCCTCCGGCCGTCGGATCACCCGCACCGCCAAACCGAAGACCAGCAGCGGCGTGAACGCGCCGACCCGGCCGAAGCCGCCGGCCACCAGCGCGACGATGGCCTGCGGCACCGCGCCGGGGAAGCCGTGCCACAGCGCCGCGGCCATCACTATCCCGAGACCGATCAGGGCGAAACCGACGCCGTCGCGCCGGTGGTCCGGGTGCAGCGACTTGGCCCCTTGGGAGGCCCGCTGCGAGGCGCGGCCGGCGCCCCGGCGCGAGCCGGAGGCGATTTTGCCGATGCCCTTCTCCAGCGGCCCGGCGTTGCGGGCGGCGCGAGCGCGGGGGTTCTTGGGCCCGGGTGCGGCCGAAGCGGTGTCGGCGGCGGCCGCCTTGCCTCGCCCCTTCCTCGCGGTGGCGCCCTTGGCCGCCCCCGACGATCCGGCCGTGCCCTTCGAGCCGGATTTGGACGCGGATGTGGCTGCCGTTGCCTTGCTGTTCTTGGAGGGCGTACGGGTGGCCATGATGACCAGGCTACCGGTGTTGTCCCACCGGTATCGCCCGCCACACGCAAGTCGGGCCGGGGTGCGGCCCCGGACGCCGATTCCCGTCCCGGCGGCCGTTCAGGCTAAAGTAGTGCGGTCGGCCCCTTGTGGGTGGCGTTTACGCGCCCGCGTATCCGCCCCCGCCAGCGCGGGTCGATACCCCATTCATCAGCTGGTTCGTCCGCGTCTGCTCGACGCGCCGGGACTATCGAGGAGGGCCGTCGTGGCCGGTGCCAAGAAGGAAAGCAAGACAGCGCGCGCATCCGTGCGAGCCGGTGCCGGTGGTGCCGGCGGCGCGCGCGTCTTCGGTGACATGAAGCGGTTCACGCCGCTGGGCGGTGGCTTCTGCTACTTCGCCGCCAGCGACGGCAAGAACCTGCACCTGAAGGTGGACTCCGAGGAACTGCTCGGCCTGCTGTCCGCCGCCGAGGGCTCGGACCGCGCGAAGATCAACGCCGAGGTGGCCGAGCTGGCCGCCAAGTTCGGCACGAAGGTCCCGGCGTGGAAGGCCCTGTCGGAGAAGCTGACCGCCGGCGAGCTCGCCGAGGCCGCCGCCTGAACCGACTCGTAACCGGTTCCGCGTTTCGCAACGCGCTTCACGGGCCCCTGACCCCACCGGGTCGGGGGCCCGCGGCGTATCATCCGAGGCGGACAGGCGACAGACCTGTCAGGGTGCTGCCAAATCCAACACCGCACGGCCGGCGGCGGACGGCGGTCGCGGCCAGGAGGGGGTGAGGCGGCATGGTCGGCATCCCCATGACCAACGCCGACCTGGCCCGCGTCGGCTTCGAGACCTCACCGCTGGTGAACCTGGTCCGCGGTCTGGACCAGCTGGGCTCCACCCGCCCCATGAGATCGGCGCACCGGCGCTGGCTGGCCGGCGCGCTGCGCCAGATCCCCGAGCGCTGCCGGCCGCTGATGGAGCTGCTGAACGCGATCCCCAACTACGCCCCGGCCTTCCTGATACCGGACCTGCCCCCGAGCGGCCGGCTGCACCGGGGTGTGGAGGAGGAACTGGACGCCCTGCGCGCGGTCCGCGACACCGATCTGGCCCTGGACTTCACCATCTTCGACACCTGGGACCGCCGCCCCTCCCGGGCCTACGACGCCCTGCGCGACCGCGGCGAGCGCCTGATCCCGGTGCTGACCGACGCGATGCACGCGCTCTACACGGCCTGCCTGGCCGAGGACTGGCCGGACATCCGCCGCACCCTGGACGCCGACATCGGCCGCCGGGCCCGGCAGATGGCCGTCGACGGCCCCGGCGCGGTCCTGAACGACCTGCACCCCAAGCTGACCTGGGAGCCGGAGAAGCTGTCGCTGGCCGTCTCCAAGGTCCCGGACTGGCGCTACGACCTGCGCGGCGACGGGCTGACGTTCACGCCCTCGGTGTTCGGGCACTACGTCGGTTCGCTGATCGCCCCCGGACGACGCTCGATCATGGCCTATCCGGTCTCCGACCTGGACGCCGCGGCCGCCCTCAGCGGGGACGAGTCCCCGCACGACGGCCTGGCCGCGCTCATCGGCCGGGCCCGCGCCGCCGCGCTGCGCGCCATCGGCGACGTTCCGACCACCGGCGAGCTGGCCGTGCTGCTGGGGGTCAAGGCCCCCACCGCGTCGGCGCACGCCGCGGCGCTGCGCTCCGCCGGGCTGGTCGTCACCGAGCGGACCGGACGCAGTGTCCGGCACCGGCTGACCGGCCTGGGCGCGGAGCTGATCGCCGCGAACCGCCGCTAGCCCCTCCGCGCGGCCCAGTACTTCACAGAACTTCGCCCTGCCGTCGCCACCGGCGACAGCAGGCCGATCAAATGGGATGTACCAAGGGGGTACGGCGAAGGTTTCGTATGGCCGGGACCACCCCGTCCGCCGGATGCGGACCAGCAGCTCGACATCGGAGGCCAGGGCGGCGATCAGCGCCACCGGCGTCTTCACGCCGACCCGCGACCCGAACACCATCGCCCGGAGCCTGGTCCTGCTCGAGGACGGCCTCNG